>JANLRK010000610.1:0-16077 GCA_031361585.1 Pirellula sp.
CCGAAGTGGCTGGGATCGAAGTACCCCAGTTGATAGCGCAAATCAGACCCCATTTTAGTCGCCTGCTCATCCCGTCCCAGTCCGTGGCTGTTGGTCGAGAAAACTTTGAAGAAGTGTTGCAGCACATGTTCAAGAATGGAATTTCCGAGGATGGGCTGATATTTCAAAAATAGCGGCTCGCGGGGCGAGTCAGGAAGTGCTCATCTGGTCGCTGAGAATCTGAATGCCTGTTCGAACCGAAATCGGAACCTGATCCATCTATGTCCATCGAAGCTCAAGTTACAAAGCTCGGAGTTGGTCTCCTTACCGAGGCGGGCAATTCCGTCGTCAATGGCTAGATCGGCGAAGGACTTGAAAAAGATTGTGATAGTTATCCGTCCAAACTGGAATCTTTGGGTTTAAAGCAAAGGAAATTTTTGATTCGCGAATCTCTTTCGTTTCGAGGAGGGTTGGACTTCGCGTCATTAGGAACCAAGCTGAAGGGGACTTCTCAAAATAGATCGTCGACTCCTGGCGAATCAGCGCACTTTGAAACCTTCTATTCTCTGCATGTCGGGCTACCACCGAAACCAAATCGAGGTGCCGGTTGGTGACCTGAAAAGCCACCAATCCACTAGGCTTTGTATGACGCAAATACAAATCAATAGCTTCTTCCGTTAGCAAATGCACTGGCACCGCGTCGCTGCTAAAGGCATCGAGTATTAGCACATCAAAATCTTGCGTAGCCTCCCGTTCCAATGATAACCGCGCGTCCCCTGCGACTATCTCCACTTGGGCAGAACAATGGCTCAAGTAAGTGAAGGGGTAGTGTGCTAAAGCGACTACCGATGGATTGATCTCGTAGAAACGAAATGTGTCGCCAGGCTGTCCGTAAGCGGCAAGCGTTCCGATTCCTAATCCAACGACTCCCACTCGCAACGGACCAAGTTCATGTGCTGCGGCTAGAGCCATCCCGATGCCGCTGTCTTCCGTGAAGTATGCGGTTGGCAGGCGCTCCTTGTCCTTTTCGAGGAACTGAAATCCATGCATCGTTGGGCCATGATAGAGCGCAAGCCCGTGATGTTGAGGTTCGTCAGCGCATTGCTCTCGAACCGTCAACACCCCATAAAAATTTCGGACCTGGGGAAACGGATTCGATTGCTCGGTCACCGACCATTGAGCTATTCCAGCCACTAGCAGTGAGAATGCCAATCCGTATACGAATAGACGAACTCTTTGCGATGAAACAGCCGACATTGGACCATATCGGTCTTGGAGGAATGCGCCGAAAGCCAGGATTAAGCAAAGCAAGATTCCTACGTTGAATTCAGCATACGTGGAAAACAGGATGGGACATATTACAGCGACCACAAATGCACCCATTGCCCCGCCGGCTGCAACCGACAAGTAGAATTCGGCGAGCTGCTTCGTACCTGGTCGACGGCGCACGGTCTCTCCGTGACAAACCATGCATGTCATGAGAAACATTGCTAAGTAGGCTCCGATCACCAAGCGAAGGTCTTGCTGAGTCGCTAGTGCAGCGCGATTGCCGTTGTACCGTTGGGAAAACTCAAGGAGAGTTAGACCGAACACCAAACATATCGCAAGGATAGCTCCCAAGCTGAACCATTGAGGACGATACCATTCGTCCCTGTCGAAGCTGACAATCAGGGTTGCAAGATAGATGCTCAGAGGTGCTATCCAGAGAAACGGGATAACGGCAACGTCCTGACAAAGATAGTTGGTAACGCCAAGAAGCATCATCGACGCCAACGCTGGCAAGAGGAACCATGTCAAACGATCCTGCCAAGTTGGTTCCGTTGATCGAGTTGCTATGGAGGACGGCAACAGTCGCGCGTCGTCATTCGCATGCACACAGTCCCGAAGTGTCCATAACTGCAAGCCTAAAAAGCAAAACCCTATAGCGAATAGGATGAACCCTGCCGACCAAATACTCCCTTGTTCGCCTGTGGTCCAAATCGTCTCGACGAAGAAGGGATAGCCAATAATAGCCCCTAGCGATCCAATGTTGGAAAGCGTATAGAGTCGATACGTCGATTGCCCTGGGTGCACACGTGCAAACCATGATTGAATCAGCGTCGATGTCGCTGACAGTAGAAAATAGGGCCAACCCACGCATGCCATCAACATGAGTAGAATTCTTGTGGTTGGATAGTCACCATCGCTTGGTTTCCATTGGTTGTTTGGTGTGATAGGGAGAAACGCGAGAGCCGAGCCCAGTAACAAGAGATGTACTGCTACTTGCAGTACAGGCTTCTTCACTCTTACCAAAATTGCTGCATACACGTAGCCAGCCAACAGCATCAATTGAAAAAACAATAGACAAGAGGTCCAGACAGCAGGCGTCCCACCAAACCACGGCAAGATCATCTTCCCCGTCATCGGTTGGACCATGAAAAGCAAAAAGGCACTAAGAAAAACTAACGCCGACGCGGTAATGGAAAACCACATTGAGCTATTGGCTTTTGGCGGACGCATATCACGTCTCGCAGGCGGGGCGGAACGAACGTAAACGGAACGACAATACCAAGGCAGTGCAACCACATCCGGCAGCGATCAGGCCGGCTAATGGAAAGCCAGTGAGTGGACCGCCTGCGTATTCCTCGCCGACGATTGAGCCAGTAATCAATGGACCGACCGCCGTTGCAAAGTGCGATACTGAAGTATTTAGATTCATGAATGCACCTCGCAGCGCGGGATCCGAAGCTCTCAACATCATCGCTTGAGCAGGAATGACTCTACCACTCGCGAGGATCATAAAAAGACTGGTCGCTACTGTCGCTCCAAAAAGTGAGACACTGGGTAGGTTGGTAATAACGAGCGTCATAAGGACCGCACCTCCGGCGCATATCAAAAACATTGGTTTGGCTCCAAACCGATCTGTTGCCCAGCCAATGATATTCAGCGTTATCAAAGTACAGATTCCAGCCACCGCGTAGATCACCGGCAGGTCCATGGCCGTCCGTCCACAGTTAGCTTGAACGAACGGTGCAATATATGGAACGACAAGAAACGTTCCGAAAACCGTTGCCAGCATGAACGCAAAGGCCCACAAGTGATTTGATTGACGAACGACGGACTTGAACTGGCGCAGTGGATTGCTTCGAACGCCCGAACGATGTCCGGTCATCGAAGGCAGGCAAATCAACGATAACACCCAGACGCTTAACGCCAACATGCCAATTGCAATAAAAGGGGCATTCCAATTTCCGAAGTAAATGGCCAACCACAAACCAATTGGCAATCCGATGGTCGAAGCCACAGCAAATGAAGAAGTGACTACACCGATCGCCTTGCCGCGTTGTCGATCTGCAAAAACATCCCCAATCACAGCCATGACACAGGAAGAGGCCATTCCTCCGAAAAGCCCAGCAAGGCCGCGAGCGATCAATAGATGCAAATAGTTGGGTGCCAATCCGCAATAAAATGTGGCCAACGCGAATCCACCGAATGACCCAATCAAGATTGTTTTGCGGTCAAAAAGATCGACAAACGACGAGCTAATTATTCCGGTAATCATCGCTGAGATCCCGTAGGCAGATACCACCATCCCAAATTCTCTTGGATTGATGTGCAACTGCTGCCGTAAAGGATCTCCCAATGGCATTACGATGACGAAATCAAGAATATGCGTAAAATTGATGGCAGCCAGCAATAACAAGAGCCCCCACTGTTGACTGGTAAAACGACTCGATACCCTGTCGGTGGTCAGTATATTGGCCTCTTGGTGGTCACGCATCAACGCCCTATCGGAAATGTGTTGGTCTGAACTCTCAATAGAGCGTACCTGCAATCGAAAAGTTCACCAGTCGTCGGCAAAAAACCGTCTGGATTTGCTACTGAAATTCTTGTTGCGGTGTTTTGGAAGGTGAAAACAATCCACCGGGGCGAGCAAGGGTACATTAAAAATGAGCCTTACCTTGCGTATCATTTCGTCGGCAGCCACAATGTCGGTTGCTTTCGCCTACCTTTCCATTGCCATCAAACCGCATTCCTTCAGTTGGCTTACCGTAGCTTGGGCCCCTGGCCCGAGTTTCGCACGGCCCTGGGGGCCATGCTACTTCCCCAAGGAAAAAACTTCGATGATGCATCGACACGTATCGCTTCTAGTCACTTGTTGTTTGATTATGGGGGGTAGTGCTACGTCCCTCGACTCTGCCGAGCCGCAATTGAAGTTAAACCGAGGGGATCACATCAGCTTTATTGGGAATACGTTGGCCGACCGTATGCAGCACGCAAGTTGGCTGGAAACGTATATCCATGCTGCCTATCCCGGCATGAACTTAACGGTTCGCAATTTCGGCTTCGCAGGCGATGAACTAAAGCTGCGACCTCGTGAAGAGAATTTCGGTAGTCCAGATGATTGGCTAACCAAGAACAAGAGCAACGTCATATTCGCCTTCTTCGGATACAACGAAGCGCTTCGCGGTCAAGCGGGCTTGGAGGGTTTTAAGAAGGATCTTGGGGAGACGATCGATGGCATGTTGGGCCAGAAATACGATGGGACTTCCGCACCGCGATTGGTGTTTTTTTCGCCGATCGCGCACGAAAACCTGCTGAGTCCACATCTTCCTGACGGTGCCGCCAACAATCAAAACCTAGACCTCTACACCAGGGCAATGGCGGAAATCTGCAAAGCCAAAAACGTGATCTTTGTAGACTTATTCACCGCAACAAAGAAGCTGTACGCCGATGCAGCCAAGCCGTTGACCATGAACGGTATCCATTTGCTCGACCACGGCGATCGAGCTGTTGCCGATATCATCGCAAAGGAGTTGTTCGGCATCGAAAAGCAGACCAAGGACGAAAAAGAGCTAGAGCGTTTGCGGCAATCTATCTTAGACAAAAACTACCACTGGTTTAGTCGTTATCGCGTGGTCGACGGCTACAACGTTTTCGGTGGTCGGTCTAAGCTTGCATGGTTTGGACAGTCGAACGCTGACGTAATGATGCGTGAGATGGAAATGTTTGACGTCATGACCGCTAATCGAGATGTACGCGTGTGGGCCGTCGCTAGAGGAAGTGACCACCACGTTGTCGACAACAATCTGCCACCTCAAGTCGAGGTGAAAACCAATATCCCAGGCAAGCTGGAAGGGGGCAAGCACGAGTATATCGACGGCAAGGAAGCAATTTCTAAGATGAAGATTGCCGACGGGATGCAGGTCAATCTTTTTGCCGACGAAAAGATGTTTCCTGAAATGGTGAATCCCGTTCAGATGGCAGTGGATCCAGATGGAGTACTTTATGCCTCGGTTTGGCCCTCTTATCCGCATTGGAATCCATCGGAACCTCGCAAGGATCGCATCATATCGCTGCCGGATGACAATGGTGACGGGGTAGCTGATCGATGTGTCGTTTTTGCAGATGAGCTGAACAGCGTAACAGGCTTCGAATTCTGGGGTGGTGGAATGCTGGTCGCAGCCTTGCCAGAACTTTGGTTTCTCAAGGATACCGATGGCGATGGCAAAGCCGACTTCAAACTTCGGATGCTTCAAGGGCTATCGAGCGCCGATTCACATCACTCCGCCAATGCAATGCTATTGGGACCAGACGGCTGGCTCTATTGGTCTCGCGGCATTTTTAACGTAGCCGCTATGGAAACGCCAACGAAAACATACCGTTCTGGCGCGAGTGGAGTACACCGATTCAATCCACGCACGTTCGAGATGGAATTCCACTTCCCAATTGGTCCAAACCCGCATGGCGACATCTTTGATCAGTGGGGTTATCAATTCGCCAATGATGGCACAGGCGGTTCTGGCTCGTACGTCAGTATTGGAAAAGGCGTTGACCACAAGCCATGGTTCAAGATGCGAGTGCGGCCTGTTGCAGCTACTGGGATTCTTTCAAGCAGTCATTTCCCTGAGAAGAATCAAGGCAACTTCTTGATCTGCAACTGCATTGGTTTCTTGGGCGTACTTCAGCATGAAGTAAAGTACAACGGTGCGGACATCACCGCTGAGGAGATCGAGCCCATTCTTGTTTCGAGCGACCCAAACTTTCGACCGACCGATGTCGAAATGGGTGGCGACGGTGCAATGTATGTTTCCGATTGGAGCAACGCGATCGTCGGTCACATGCAGCACAACATGCGTGATCCCAATCGCGATCATGAGCACGGACGCATCTATCGAGTCACTGCCAAAGAACGGCCAACGTTGAAGCCTACGAAACTAAAAGGGAAGCCCATTGCTGAGGTCTTGCAGGCTTTTTTTGCTAAAGAAAACGGGGTTCGCTACCGTGCTCGCTTGGAGCTCAGTGGACGAGAAAGCAAAGATGTTGTTCCAGCTGTTGCACGTTGGACAGCCAAGTTGGACGCCGCAAAACCCGACGATGCCCAGGCGCTACTGGAAGCGTTATGGGTGCACGAAGAGCACCGCGTTCCAAACACGGACTTGTTGAAGAAGGTCTACCAGGCTAAGGAACCCCGAGTGCGGGCGGCAGCTATTCGTACTCTTGGCCATTGGGGCTCCAGGATTTCCGACTGGGAACCGATTTTACTAACAGCGGTTCGCGATGAATCCGCATTGGTTCGCGCGGAAGCGGTGAAGTCGGCTGTGAACTTTGAAGGGATCACTGCAGCGGAAGTTGTTTTCGAAGCATCCAATGCACAGACCGATCCTGAGATGGAGATCGTGTTGGCCTTTAGCAAAAGCAAAATTCCATTGGACAAACTAGTTGCCGACGCCGTTAACACAGGACGTCCATTGTCCAAAGCCGCGCGCGAATATGCGTTGCGAAATGCCAGCCCAAGCGACCTACTGAAACTTGAAAAAAGTGAGGCTGTGTACGAGGCAATTCTGAATCGCAAAACAGTAGATGCTGGTCCATTGCGTGAGGCACTAATCGGTTTGGCAGGCATAAAGAAGACCGGCCTTGTTCCACAATTGTTGCAATTGGTAGAGGACCGCGACCGCCAAGATCAAATCGATTCACTGACTTTGCTAGGCCAATTGCTGGCTGAACAACCCGCGATGGAATTGAAAAAGTTTCGAAACCGAATTGAGAAATTGGCGTCCTCGAGCAAAGCGATTGCGACACGCAAGCTTGCGTACGTGACATGGATCGTTGCCGAGAACTCCGCTGACGCTCCACTGTTGGCGGCTTCAAAGAGTAAAGAAGCGTTGCGTGACTTTCTAGCAGCCATCCCCCTCATTGGCAATGAAAAGCTACGTGGCAGCTTGTTTGCGTCGGTACGATCTCTGATGTTTGAGTTGCCACCCAATTTGAAAGCGGAAGCAAGTGGCGCATCGCTCGTCCAACCGGGGATCCAAGTTGATTTCTTCTACCCCAATCCAAAGAATGTATCGATCGAAACGTTGTCCGCGCTCAAGCCGCAGGCTAGCGGCGTTGTCCCAGAAATTGTGATGAATGTGCCGCAAAAATTGCAAGCGGATGGGTTTGCTTTGCGATTCACTGGCTCGATTCAAATTCCTGCGTCAGGCAAGTACATGTTTACCATTTCCTCAGATGACGGCTCGCGTCTTTATTTAGACAACAAGCTCTTGATCAACAACGACGGGATGCACGTCATGACGGAAAAACAAGGTGCGGTTGATTTGCAAGCCGGAAGCTATCCGATTGTCGTTACCTATTTCGATAACGGTGGTAACGATGGTCTTGAAGTTCAATGGATGGGTCCCGGATTCAAAAAGCAAAAAATTCCGGCCGGCGCACTGTCGCTCAATGGTGGTGGTGAAACCATTCACGATCTTGCCATCCGTTCATTGGCGTCGATACCGGGGCATGGACGAGAAAAATTTCAAGATCTCGTCTCACTCGTAAAGTCCGATCGCAATCGAGCTGCTGCCATCAGTTTGTTAGGAGCCGTGCCAGAACAAGATTGGTCAATAAAGGAACTGCCAAGCTTAGTGGATAATATCATCGGTTATCTAAGCAATATACCTGCACAACTCCGCAACGGTCCGCCAGCGATGGAAGCAGTCGCCTTGGCGAAAACAATCTCGCGAAAATTGACAGCTGACCAAGCGAAGGCTATCGAGAGTCGGCTGATGAATCTCGACGTGAGAGTAATTGCACTTGGAACGGTAGTCGAGCGGATGATCTACGACAAGGAGACCATAGTTGTCCAAGCGGGCAAGCCGGTTGAGTTTCGCTTTTCCAATACGGACAACATGCCTCACAATTTCGCGATCGTGCAGCCCGGCTCGTTGGAGGAAATTGGACTCGCGGCAGAGGCTTCAGCCGGAGATGCCGACGTCAAAGAAAGGCAATATGTCCCTAAGTCCTCAAAGGTTCTCATAGCGAGCCGACTCCTAGCACCCGGCGAATCGCAATCAATCACATTTGAGACACCGACCACCCCGGGGGTGTACCCGTATGTATGTACTTACCCTGGTCACTGGCGACGCATGTTTGGTGCGTTGTATGTCGTAGCGAACCTAGAAGAATATCAACGATCCCCAGAACAGTATTTGGCTGCGAATCCGTTGCCATTGAAAGACGAGTTGCTCAAATCCGTTGGTCGCAACACGGAATGGAAATTTGACGACCTAGTAGCGAGTGTTAGAAAATTACCGAATGGTCGATCTTTCGACGTTGGCAAGAAGCTGTTTAGTGATGCAAATTGCGTTGCGTGCCATAAGTTAAACAACGAAGGTCGGGAGCTTGGCCCTGATTTGACCAAAATTGAATCGTCAAAGCACACGTCGGAACTTTTGCTGCGTTCGATTTTGGAGCCGTCCAAAGAAATCGTGGAAAAATACCAGTCGTATTCCTTCCTCATGAGCTCAGGCAGCACGGTTATCGGGATGATTATTGAGGAGTCACCGACTCAGATCAAAGTACTTGTTGACCCACTCGCCAAGGGTGAACCGGCAGTGTTGGATGTTTCTGAAATCGACGAAAGAAAGAAGTCTACGATCTCGATCATGCCTCATGGGTTGCTCAATAAGCTGACGCAAGAAGAGATCCTCGATTTAGTCGCATATTTATATGCCAAAGGGGACAAAAAACATGAACTGTTTGTACCCCATGCGCATTGATCGCTAAATAGGATCGCTGCACCACGTAGGTCAGCCTGTCTTCAGGCTGACAACGAACAGGCTGCGATACTGACGCTAGCAGCGTCAGCCACGTGGTGGACGCTGCTAGCATCCTAAGTTGCATACGAAAATGATTCAGCGGAGGCGGCTTCACATGCTCTTTTGTACGCGGAGGGAAGGTAGGATGCCACCATGTCTGGGTTTTGCTCCTTGAGACAGTTTCAATTCAATCATCTTGATTTGCGGATGGATGGTTTGTTTTTTGTTGAGCGAACCGTAACTCATTGCAGAAATGTTTAGGAGACTTACGGAATAGGGGAGTTTGCAGTGGACTTGGAAGAGATTGACGGCTGAGACCGGCGGTGCAGTTGACTTCGGTACTTACAACCTGAATTCCTATTGCAATCCTTAAGCGAACTCAGCGGTTGTGCCGAGAACCTCAGCAAGTCGACCACCGGTGCATTGCCATCGGTCTACCCCTAGGTCGACTTTTTAAAACACTTTTTATTGCAGGTGGCAGGATGTCACTCATGAAAGCCAGGATGGCTCACACGACAAGGTTCTTTACCTCTTTAAACATGTCGTACTGGATCGCCGGAATCGGCGTCGCAGTCTCCTGTCGCGGAATGCATGCACAGGAAAATTTTGTTCGCATTACTACGGTGCAGGTGCCAGCCGTATCGGCTGTTCCGCTGCCCGGATTGCAAAACGCCGCCAGCAACACGAGCAGCGAAAAGAACGCTAGCAACTCGTCGGAGGAGGTGATTCGCTTCAAACCGAGTCAAAGTCCGATCAAGGACGCAGGAACAGAAAAAGCCAGCGAATCCAAAGACAAAGAATCAAATGACGCCAAGGATAGAGAAGCTAAGGACGCTAAGGATAAAGAAGCCAAGGACAAAGAGGCTAAGGATAAAGCGAACGCAAAGAAGCGCGAGCCTATCGTCTTGCCAGCGCTGTCTGTTCCCAACACCGCCATTCAAGGGGTTGGAACAGGGTCGACTCCAGAGGACGTAGTTAGTGGAAGATTGCCTAGTAGGATTTCCTTGCCATATGGATCGGATCGCTACGGTTTTTGGGCCTTGGATCGGAAAACATGGGTCGCCCCAGTATTTTGCCTTCAACCAGTTTATTTTGAGGAAACGATGTTGGAACGCCATGGGCATGAACGGTTCCCCTGCATTCAGCCGATAGTGTCCGGCGCAACGTTTTTCACGAACATCATCTTCCTGCCCTATCAAGCCTATCTACAACCGCCGCTTCAAGAGCGTTACAACACGGGCAACTATCGTATGGGCTCGGCAGCCCCAGCGCTTCGTCAGCGCGCTCCGTATGATGCTGGAGCATTGCGATTTCAATTGCTAACGACCGGCACGACCATCCTCGCTGGTCAGCCTTAGGCAAGTGATAGAAAGCATGCTTACCACTTCGGTAACACCCGGCAGGTGCGACCTACTGTAGGTCACTCTTGCCGAGTGTGACACTGCGCTGGTCAGTAGCATTGGTACGGTTAAGTTAAATTCTGCTGAACGTTTCGTCGTCGAAACAATCGTTATCAACGGCAACTCCGTAAAATTCTAGACAGTCGAAATTCATTAGCGTACAAGTAAACTTTGCCAGTATCGCAATTGAGGGCTATATACCTGGGTTCATCTAATCAAAGGATCCAATCGTATGGTAGTCATTCTCGGATGTTTGTGCGTTACTGGCTGCGTGCTTGGCGGCTTCATGATGGCGGGCGGACACCTTGAGTCGCTTGTTCACCCGTCTGAGTTTGTGACCATTGGTGGTGCATCCTTGGGCGCTCTCATTGTCATGTCCCCGATGAGTGTGCTAAAAGGGCTTGTTAAGGGCCTTATCCAAACTCTGAAAGGCGCTCCCTACAGTAAGAAGTCTTACGAGGAAACGTTCTCGGCACTTTATGAACTGTTTCGAATCGCTCGTCGAGACGGTTTGCTTGCATTGGAAGGTCACATCGCCGACCCGCACAAGAGCGCTGTATTTGCTAAGTATCCAAAGCTGGCGGCCGACCATCACGCCACCGATTTCATCAAAGGTGCTTTTGGGCCGGTTATCGACGGCTCGGTAAGGCCAGAGGACGTTGGCAATTTGATGGAGATCGAAATCGGTGCCATGGAATCCGAACATCATCATCCAGTCGATGCGCTTTCGAAGACAGCCGACGGCCTCCCCGGATTCGGTATTGTCGCGGCCGTTCTTGGAATTGTGGTAACGATGGGGCACATCGATGGCCCGCCAGCGGAAATCGGCCATAAAGTGGGTGCTGCACTTGTTGGAACGTTTTTGGGAATTCTCGCTTCTTACGGCTTCTTTGGACCACTTGCAGCCAAAATGGCGAGCATTGGCCATTCCGAAAGTGCGTACTTTCGAACCATCGCGTGCGTCCTCCAAGGATTCTTCAATGGAATGCAACCCAAGATGGCAATTGAAACGGGACGTCGCGGTTTGGAAAGCGACGTTCGCCCCTCCGTTGAAGAAATCGAAAAATTGTTCAAGACCGTTGATTCAGCTGGAGCATAAATCATGGCAAGCGGTGGCGGCGGCGCGTGGAAAGTTGCATATGCAGACTTCGTAACAGCCATGATGGCATTCTTCATGGTTATGTGGTTGACGTCGCAAAAGCCCGAAGTTGTCAAAGCAGTGGCCGAGCATTTTCGAAATCCTGGTGGCAAGCGAATGACCGGCAATGATGCCAAGTCCATGATTCCGTCAAGCAATAATGGCAACGGAAACCGGCGCGTCACGAAAGAGCGCGGTACCAAGAAATCCGAAGGCGAGAGCAAGGTTCGCAAGATGTCGGACGAAGGAGATAAAAGCAATGTCGGGTCAGTGATTTTGTTTCCATTGAACTCCATCGAACTCAACGAGGAAGGCAAACAGATCCTTTGGCACTTGATCCCCGAGCTGGAGGGCAAACAACATCGGATCGAGGTACGAGGTCATTCGGCAAGTAGTGGGAATACGACTCAGTCAGCTTTTGATGCGTGGAACATATCCTACAAACGAGCTATGGCGGTCACACAATACCTCGTCGAAAAGGGTATCGACGCTAGACGGCTCCGTCCGAGCGCTGCTGGCAATTCCGATCCTCGTTTTGTAGCGGAAGAGATCGACCAATCCAGCGACTCGCGCGTCGAGGTTTTCGTTTTGACTGAGGTATTTGAGGAACCGTCTTCCAAGACCGAACGACTTACGTCAGGGAAAGTTCTCGACGCAAAGGCAGCTGAACTCACCGCAAAGGACATGGCTGCAGCGGCAGCAGAACCCGCCAAAGGTGGACACTAGCAAATCTTGCCAAAGAGGCATCACGTACGTCCATTTGGTTTCACGTACGTCCGGCTGTCCGCCTTGTTTAGCATGAAAGCAGAACAATCCGGCAGGACAAGCCTGCGGTATTTTGAATCCCACCGGCTTGACCGGTGGATTGTTCAGGCTTTTTGGCGACCCACGGAGTTAGCCCAAGTGTTATTAACTAAATCGTTGATGCGAAAGTGGGAAAGCCTCCCAGCGTTGCCCAGAGGGACCACGCTACAGCATCGTCGCAAGCAATGACCTTGGGATCCCAATCGAGATAACCTTCAAGTCGCCAACGACGCAAGCAGCTTTTGTGGAAAGCAATCCCGGTTTTTTTGCGACGAATGTATATGTCGTCGTCGCTTGAAAGCATGGATCAAAAACTTCACCTGTCTGTGCGTCCATTCCAGTTGGCTGATCTACTGCGACCCGAGTGCAGCGAGGCGCGTTAGCTACTCGCACCACTTCTGCAATCGGTTGTCGAAGTGTGCCCTTCGAGCCTGTCCCTAACAACGCATCGACTACGACCCGAGCGGCATGCACGTCGTCAACAAGCGATTGAATACCCTGGTGACACTCTGCGTCCAACCATCCGATTTTCCATTCCGATCGCTCAAGTATTGAGAGGTTGGTTCGACAGTCCATGGAAAGCGACCTGCGTTCACCGATTAGCCAAACGCGTACTTCCCACCCCAATCCGTCTAAATGTCTTGCAATGACCATTCCGTCACCCCCATTATTTCCAGTACCGCACAGAATTGTGGCAATCCGTTCCGAAGTGGACATAGCATCAATATCGTAAGCGACTCTCGCCCCCGCGTTTTCCATCAGAACGAGTCCGCACATTCCTAGCCTGTCAATCGCAAGCTGATCTATGGCTCTTACCTGCTCCACGGAAAGTACAAGATCCCCAGTTGAATCAATGATTATTCGCCTTGGTCAAATAGAACGCAAATTGGGGTGGGTACAAATACACTTGTCTGTTGAAAAACAAGCCGGCCGGAATCGGAATCGACGGAGAAAAGCCCCAAGGAATTGGAAAGCTGTCCCGCCGCGAGGAGCCATTTCGCGTCCGGTGTCAAATTGAAGTTGCGTGGAGTCGCACAACGTGGGTTCTCGATTTGAACCCGTTTCAATTCTCCGTTTGCGAGATCAACCGAATAGACGCTGAGCGTATCGTGCCCACGATTTGCGGAATAAACAAATTTCCCGTTTGGATGAACCCGAATCTCTGAGGCGCTTTTCGCCTTCTCGCGTGCTAGCTCGGTTTTTGGTACTGTCTCGATGGTTTGCTTTGGTGTCATCGTCCCCATAATTGAATCGAATTCAAACATCGTGACCGTTAGGCTCAACTCGTTTAAGACATAGATCCAACGACCATTGGGATGAAATTTCATATGCCGAGGACCGCTTGCCGGCGGAACGATTCCACTGCCATGTGGTTCGATTTTCCCTGTTGTGGCGTCGAACTTATAAATGACAACTTGATCTAGTCCCAGGTCTGGCACAAACAAAAACCGATTGTCCGGGGATACACCAGTCCAGTGCGCGTGAGACGCGTCCTGGCGATCCGGTACAACTTTCGATCCCCCTTGATGATCGATCAGCTGAGTTCGCTCCAACAACTTTCCGTCTCCGCTTACGGAAAAGACGGCAACCGAACCACCTCCGTATTGAGCGGTAAAGAGAGTTTTGCCAGTCTTGTCCAATGAAACATGAGCAGCGCCTCCGTCACCGATAGGAACGGAGTTAAGGAAACGCAAGCTGGGTTTGTCGACATTTCCATCGATTGCGAAGGCTGCGACCACTTGCTCTTTGTTGAGGCCGCCGACCGCATACAGCACAGCTTGGGTTGGATGCTTTGCCAAAAATCCTGGCCCTTCCATTTCAGCAACCAACGTGGGTTCGCTGAGCTTGCCTCCGTCGGTATTCAATTGGCAATGATAGATTCCACGACTCAATGAACTCCGACCTGTGCCGATCCAAATGTTCATATTCTCAGCCGACGCAGACATAGGATTGGTGACAAGGCTTAGGATGAATAGAAAAAAAATCCTTTTTGCTCTACATAAAAACATGGTTTAAATCCATCTTTGCAAGAAACGTATGAAGTACTCTTTCGCCCGTTTGATCCCAAGGCATTTTATCAATCAATGCCCCAATGCCGCACGTGACATGTTTGATTTAGTTTACCACAATAGCGCAATCGCCAGGTAGGTCCCGTGGCAGATGCTGCTAGCATCCGTACCGCTCATCGTGGCGGATGCTGCCAGCATCCGTACCGACGCTGGCAGCGTCGGCAACGACTTGCGTGGGAATCCAATATCGCGGAAGATTGGAAATCAGTTCATTACCAAAGCCTGTGGAAAGTCGTCGATGCCTAAAACCAGCCCAGGAATGCGTTTCCGACAACTTCTGCAAACGGAAGTTCCATTGCAAGTCGTCGGCGCTATCAATGCCATTTCTGCAATGCAAGCTGCTAGGGCAGGCTTCAAAGCCATCTATCTTTCCGGCGCTGGGGTAGCAAACGCCTCTCACGGATTGCCCGATCTGGGCGTAACTAGTTTGAATGATGTAGTTGAGGATGCAGCTCGTATCACCGCTGCATGTCCTTTGCCTCTATTGGTGGATATCGACACAGGTTGGGGAACCGAACTTACCATCGAGCGATCCATTCGAGAGTTGGAGCGAATTGGAGTTGCAGCGGTTCATATGGAAGATCAAGTTGCCGCAAAACGTTGTGGGCATCGACCAGGGAAAGAACTCGTTACAACAGAAGAAATGCAAGCCCGAATACGGGCGGCAGTCGCTAGCCGTACCGATTCTGACTTCGTCATCATGGCGCGTACGGATGCAGTTGGTGTCGAAGGAATCGATGCTGCAATTAGACGTTCACAAGCGTATGTGGCTGCAGGCGCTGATATGATCTTTGCGGAAGCCATAGAGACACTCGCTGACTTCAGCCGATTTACGGACGATATAGAAGTACCAGTACTGGCGAACTTGACCGAGTTTGGCCAAACGCCCTCGTTCACGTTGTCCCAACTCCAATCGGTTGGCGTGCAATTGGCACTTTATCCGTTAACCGCATTCAGAGCCATGAATGCTGCCGCCCGAACGACCTATGAAACGATTCGAAATGAGGGTTCACAGTTGTCGATACTCAATATGCTCCAAACCCGGGATGAGCTTTACGAAGTGTTAAATTATTTGAAAGCGGAACATCGCGTCGATCAGCAAAGGTCTAAACAATGAACAAAGTAAACCGAGGTGGGCTCGAGGGGATCGTTGCCGGGCAAACCCGTCTAAGTACGGTTGGAATCGATGGTGTGGGACTAACGTACCTTGGTTACTCTATTGAGGACTTGGCGGAACATGCCAGTTTCGAAGAGGTGGCCTATCTCTTGCTTTATGGCGAGTTACCAAAGTCTCATGAGCTAGATAGCTTCACCCTGCGATTGAAGCAAAAGCGAGGAATCCCAGCGCCACTAAAAACGGTGTTAGAACAGTTGCCATTAACTTCCCATCCCATGGATGTGCTGCGCTCAGCTTGTTCCGTTCTTGGGGCCTTGGAACCTGAACTGCATTTCAAAGATCAATACCATGCGGCAGAACGGCTCCTGGCATGCATGCCATCGATTTTGGTCTATTGGTATCAATTTCAGAATACTGGACGACGCATTCAAGTTGAATTGGAGGCTGCGTCCATTGCTGAGCACTTCCTACACATGTTACACGGCAATGCCCCTAACGAGTT
>JANLRK010000616.1:0-12188 GCA_031361585.1 Pirellula sp.
GGGTGGCTCACCGGAACGAAACAACGTGCCAGCCACCGGAGCGATGCCGACTCAATTCGACGTCAAAAAAGGTTCCAATATCCGTTGGTCAATGCCACTTGGTTCGGAGACCTACGGTAATCCCGTTATCGCCAACGGCAAAGTCTACGTAGGCACCAACAACGGCAATGGCTACATCAAACGCTATCCCAATACGGTGGACCTAGGCGTCCTGCTTTGCTTCGATGAAAGAGATGGAAAGTTTCTATGGCAACACAGCAGTGAGAAGTTAATTACCGGCCGCGTTCATGATTGGCCCCACCAAGGCATATGTTGCGCACCTATGATCGAAGGGGATCGACTCTGGTATGTGACCAGTCGTGGCGAAGTCATTTGTCTCGACACCGAAGGCTTTGCAGATAATGAGAACGACGGCCCCTTTACCAAGGAGCCGAACGAAAACAAGGACGAAGCGGACGTTGTTTGGAAGCTCGACATGATGGCCGATTTGAGTGTCTCACAACATAATATGTGCAGTTGTTCGGTGACTGCGGTGGGAGACTATTTGTTCGTCAACACTTCCAATGGCGTGGATGACGGGCACTTGACGGTTCCGGCAGAAAAGGCTCCGAGCTTCATTTGCATGAACAAAAATACGGGTGCGGTCCTTTGGACTGACAATACACCTGGCGCAAACATCCTACACGGCCAGTGGTCCTCCCCTGCGGCTGCCACTTTAGGTGGCCAAGACCAAGTAATATTCGGCGGTGGTGATGGTTGGCTCTATAGTTTCGATCCCAAAGGCGACGGCAAAAATTCAAAGATGCTTTGGAAGTTTGACTGCAACCCAAAAGATTCGGTCTACCGCCTAAATGGAGCAACTCGAAACCATGTCATTGCGACACCGGTCGTCTATGATGGACTGGTATACGTCGCTGTCGGCGAAGACCCAGAGCACGGCGAAGGGCAAGGACATCTGTGGTGCATCGATCCAACCAAGCGAGGGGATGTCAGTCCAACCATCGTCTACAATTCAGCAGCCCCGACGAAACCCATCGCACCGAAACGAAAGCAGGCTATGGTGGCCAAAGAGGGCGACATCGAACGCGATAATCCGAATTCTGCTGCCGTTTGGCATTATGTCGGCAACGATCCAAAAGAGTTTGAGACGACAATGCACCGAACTTGCGGTACCGTTGCAATCAAGAACAATCTACTGTATATCGCTGACTTTTCGGGCATGATCCATTGCTTGAATGCCAAGACAGGTGTTGCGCATTGGACCCATGACATGCTTGCTGCCTCCTGGGCTTCGCCTTTGATTGCCGACGGCAAGGTCTATATCGGGGACGAAGATGGCGACATCCTGATTTTCAAATTGGAAGGCGGGGACAAGATGGCGCAAATCGCAGAAATCAATCTCGGTTCGGCGCTCTTTACGACTCCGGTCGCGGCCAACGACTCGATCTACATTGCCAACCGCAACCGGCTGTTTGCAATCGAAGCCGGAAAGCAAAGCGAACCCGTTAAATAAACAAAATGGAAATCGTCAACCGGTAGCATGGCCCCTGGGCCGTGCGATACTCGTTTGCATTTTGCCATTCACGACCAGCTTGAAACCTCGAGAGCTCCACTATGCAAAAGTACTTATTCAATTTGACCAAACCGCTCGTTGCGTTAAGTCTGGGTTTGGCCTTATTCCTTATTGCATTTCCAACGCTTGGACAGGTTGTGGCTCAAACGCCGCTAGGGCCGGGTGTGGGTTACACCAACACACCTGTCCTTCCGAACAGTCAATGGCGCGTGCATGACAAACACAGACCGCGTCCGACGATTGTCAAGTCGGGAGAGATGCTCGGCCAGGCCCCCTCCGATGCAATTGTTTTGTTTGACGGCAAAGACTTGTCCGAATGGAAAAAGGCGGGCAAGAGTGACGAACCAGCACCATGGAAGGTTGGCGATGGGTTCTTTGAAGCAGTCGGTGGTAGTGGCTCGATTGTGACACGCAAAGAGTTCGGAGACATGCAATTGCACATCGAATGGTCCGCACCGGCAGAGGTTAAAAGCGAGTCCCAGGGGCGCGGAAATAGCGGTGTCATCATCATGGGTAAATACGAAATTCAAATCCTCGATAGCTATGACAATGACTCTTACGCTGACGGCCAAGCGGCCTCCATTTATGGCCAGTTTCCGCCTCAAGTCAACGTGACCAAAGCGCCAGGCCAATGGAACGTGTACGACATCATCTTTGAGGCACCGCGATTCGACGGCGATAAGCTCGAAAAGCCCGCGCGGGCAACGGTTTTTCACAATGGAGTTTTGGTTCAAAATGCAAAAGAGCTGATTGGACCGATGGCCCACCAGGAGGTCGCAAAATACAAACCGCATCCTGCCAAAGGCCACTTGTTGCTTCAGGATCATGGGAATTCCACTCGATTCCGAAACATCTGGGCTCGGCGCTTGCGAGAGGAAATCGATCCGTGGATTGTGATGCCTAGTTCTGCGGGAGCTAGCTTGCCCGGCAAAGGCAAAAAGATTGTTTTGATTTCAGGGGACGAAGAATACAGATCCGAGGAATCGATGCCGATGTTGGGAAAGATCTTGTCCGAGCAGCACGGATTCGATTGCGTTGTATTGTTCTCAATCAATCCAGATACGCATACAGTCGATCCAAACTACCAGAACAATATCCCAGGCTTGCATCACCTCGATGACGCGGATGCATTGATCATGTGTTTGCGTTTCCGGTCGCTACCAGATTGGCAGATGGCGCATTTCGAAAAATTTATGATGGAAGGCAAACCCTTTGTCGCTCTTCGAACTTCAACTCACCCATTCAACTTCCCCGCGGACTCGAGGTCACCGTACAAGAAGTGGGCATTCAATAGCAAGGAATGGGAGGGTGGATTTGGCCAGCAGATCGTTGGCGAAACTTGGCATTCGCACCACGGCAACCACGCATCGCAAGCGACGCGTGGTGTAATAAATGACTCAGCGAAAGCGTCTCCTATTCTCAAAGGGGTGAGTGACGTATTTGGGCCGTCCGACGTATATGGTGTGGTGCATTTGCCGAACACGGCCACGGTATTGCTCCAAGGCCAAGTTTTGAAGGGCATGAATCCAACAGATCCGCCACTTGAGGGACCTAAGAATAACCCGATGATGCCACTCGCATGGACCAAGGATTATCAGATGCCAAACGGAAAGTCGGGCAAGTTATTTTGCACAACCATGGGTGCGGCCAATGATTTTCTTTCCGAGGATCTGCGACGGTTGGTTGTGAACGCAACCTACTGGATGACTGGACTCGAAGGGAAGATCCCGGCCAAGGCGAGCGTAACGGTTTCTGACAAGTACAAGCCGAACAATTTCGGTTTCAAGCCTGCGACGTTCTTTAAAGAACAGCTGATCAAGCCTATTGATTTGGTAAAGTAAAATTCGGTTCGTCTTGCCGTCTCCAAAAGCTTTATTCGATTCGTGGAACTGACGAATTGCTCGAATCGCTTACATGGACCAAGCGCCAGGATACGGTAACGCAATGCCTGCAGCTCGCCGAAAAAGCAGTCACCTTAGTCAAATTAAGGGTCCTACCATGAAATTGTTGATTTGCGTTCCAATCGTTCTTTCACTCCTTCTTCTCAACGTAACTTCACTCCTTCGGGCAGAGGGCGACGTGCCTTCCAAGCCCAACATTGTCTATTTCTTGATAGACGATCTCGGCTTTGCTGACTGTGGTTTCAATGGCGGTTCCGATATCCGAACGCCTAATATTGACAAGCTTGCAAAGGACGGTGCAATACTCAAGTCGTTCTATGTTCAACCGGTTTGTTCGCCGACTCGCGCTGCCCTGATGACGGGCCGCTATGCGACTCATACTGGTGTTTTCAACATCGTGCGTCCTGGAGCAAGTTGGGGCTTACCCCTGGCCGAACGTGTCTTACCGCAAGCATTGAAGGAGGCTGGTTACTCGACCGCTATTTGTGGAAAGTGGCATCTGGGAGAGTTTGAAAAGTCGTACCAACCAACGAATCGCGGTTTTGATCGTCAATACGGCCACATGTTCGGTGCCATCGACTACTTCACGCATATGCGAGACGGTAAGTCAGACTGGTACAGGGACGATGTCCCCATCGACGAGCAAGGGTACTCTACTCATTTATTGGCGAGGGAAGCCTGCAAAATGGTAAAGACACACCCAGTCGAAAAGCCGATGTTTCTTTACGTTCCGTTCAATGGCATCCACGGCCCACATCAAGTTCCTGAAAGTTATAAGGAACCATACAGGGATTTGCCAAAACTGAGACAGACCATCGCTGGAATGCTGTCAGCGGTGGACGAGGCCATAGGACAAATTACATCGGCGCTAGTGGAAGCAGGAATACGCGAGAATACGCTTATCATCTTTTCCAGTGATAATGGAGGGCCAGCGCCAGGCAAGGCGACCATGAACACCCCACTTCGCGCAGGCAAAGGAACCGTCTATGAAGGAGGTGTCCGAGTTAGCGCGTTCGTCAATTGGCCCGGTAAAATCAAGCCGGGAATTACGATCCATGAACCCATCCATGCGGTCGATTGGTATCCAACACTTATCAAACTCGCTGGAGCACCAATAGAACAAACGTTGCAACCAGACGGGCTCGACATTTGGCCCGTGCTTACTCAGAATGCAAAGTCACCGCATGATGCAATCTTGTTGGTCGGCAATAAGCCGGGCGTGGCTGCTATTCGGATGGGCGACTGGAAACTTCTGATAAGCCCTTCTGACAAGGTCGCTGAAGAGCAGACTGGCGCAGAGGTGAATTCCGGCATGATGGAACTTTATAACCTTTTGGAAGATATTGCTGAGACGAAGAATTTGTCCGAGGCAGAGCCCGGACGAGTAATGAAAATGCGGTTGCGACTCGACGACATGTTAAAAAATGCTGTAGCGCCCGGTGACTCCATTCGAAACCAAAAGCAAAACTCGAACAATCAAAAGTAAAGTAACAAATGAGTCCCTCCATGCATATTGCTGCTCCTCGAACGCTCCAGATTACATTTCTCGGCTTGGCCTCGCGATTCAGCGATAATTTGTTTTGTAAACCTTTAGTCCTGCTAACGGTCCTGGTGACCGTGTTCGGATCAGCGTTCGCAACAGACCCGATTGCATCGAAGCCTAACGTGATATACATCATCTCAGATGACCTTGGTTACGCCGATCTCGGCTGTTATGGAGCCACTAAAGTAAAGACGCCACATCTAGACAGACTTGCTGCTCAAGGATGCCGATTTACCGATGCACATTCAACCGCCGCGGTTTGTACACCGACTCGCCTTGCGTTGTTAACTGGGAGGTATGCTTGGCGAGAGCCTAATACTGGAATCGCACGGGGCGATCAGTCTGCGCTGATTCCACCTGGCACTACAACCATCGCATCCGTGATGAAGAACGCCGGATACAAGACAGGTGTCGTTGGCAAATGGCATCTGGGATTGGGAGCTCCGCCGAAGACCGACTTCAACACTGAAATCAAACCCGGCCCGCTTGAAATCGGATTTGACTATGCCTTTCTCATACCTGCCACCGGCGATCGCGTCCCGTGTGTGTTCGTGGAGAATCGACGCGTTGTCGGCTACGATCCAACCGACCCAATAGAAGTCAGTTTTGGAAAGAAGATCGGCGATGAACCAACGGGAATCGATCCTAACGGAAATTTGAAAATACAGGGAGGTCCCGGCCACAAAGACACCGTGATCAACGGCATTCCACGTATCGGCTTCATGACCGGCGGAAAAGCGGCCCGTTGGGTCGATGAGGACATAGCAGATGTCCTTACTGGCAAAGCTGTAGACTTCATTGAGGCAAACAAGTTGACACCGTTTTTTTTGTTCTATTCAACACATGACATTCATGAGCCAATGGTGCCGCATCCGCGATTCCAAGGGACAAGCGAGTGCGGCTGGCGCGGTGACGTCATCCATCAACTCGATTGGTCTATAGGCAAGTTGATGGAAGCATTGGATCGCAATGGACTCGCCGAAAACACGCTTGTTATATTCACGAGCGACAACGGTGGGGCGATCAAAGACACATACGACGACGGCACCAATGCTCTGCATAGCAAACAACCACCCAACGGTGTTCTGCGTGCAAGCAAGGGGTCACTCTACGAAGGTGGCCATCGTGTTCCGTTTATCGCACGTTGGCCTAGTCGGATCGCCCAAGCGAGTATTTCGGATGCATTGATAGGACACGTAGATGCACTTGCGAGTTTCGCCGCGTTGACGGACCAGAAACTCGATGGGAGCGCAGGCCCAGACAGCATCAACGTGCTTCCCACTTGGCTTGGACAGAATCTGGAAAAGCCTTGTCGTGACCATCTCGTACTTCAAGGCAACAACTCGAGTCCGCTCGCCTTACGTGAAAGAGACTGGGTGCTAGTCGAAAAAGGGGTGGGACGGAAAAACGTTGATTCCAAAAACTCTGAAGTCCCTGTACTAGTCCCTGTACTTGAACTTTATGACCTCGCCTCCGACTTAAAGCAGTCCAATAACTTAGCCGAAAAGGAACCCAAACGTGTAGAGGCCATGTCCGCACGCCTCAAAACGATTCGCGAAACAGGGCGTAGCCGTGGATTGGAATTCTCGTCTACGAGCAAATGAATTGGTCTAAACATGAAACCAATTACTATTCCCTGGATTTAATCATCCCATCTATTACGAAAACGCTGTTTTTGAGTCCGTCATGATTTCACGCTCTATTCTAGTGCTTTTCTTTTTTTTTCTTGTTGCAAACGATTGGTGCAACGAAAGTGCCGAGGCACAGTTTCTTGAGCAAGAACTCCTGCGAGTTGCCCCAAGAGACCTTGCTGAAATGGCCAACCGTGAAGGGGATGCTGCGCGCGGAGCGATTGTCTTTTTCCAACCGTCTATGGCTTGTTCCAAATGCCATGCCGTAGGTGATGGCTTCCAGACGAGCCTCGGCCCCCATCTTGCTGCTGACAAAGAACCGTTGACGAACGAAGGTATCGTTGAAGCGGTCCTGGATCCTTCTAGATCCATTCGCAAAGGTTTCGAGTCTGCAAGCATTCTCACCTCGGACGGTGAAACATTGACCGGTTTGCTAGTGGAACGAACCGACGCCAAAGTAGTTTTGCGCGACGGCAACAACCAACTCGTAACAGTGCTCCACAAGGATATCGATAGTTTCGTCAACCAAACCAAGTCGATTATGCCTGTTGGGCAAATCAATCAGTTGACCAGTAGGCAGCAATTTCTCGATTTGATTCGCTATTTGATCGAGATTCGAGATGGCGGCGTGTCTCGTTCCAAGGAACTGCAGCCTTCCGAAGCGCTGCTAACCCTAAAATTACCGGAATACGAAGAGCGAATTGATCATGCTGGATTCATCAACGATTGGGGACCAGACTCATTGGCTCGCGGCGAAGCCATCTATCAACGTGTCTGCGGCAATTGCCATGGTACGAAAGAGCAAATGGGTTCGCTTCCGACGGCTATGCGATTTGCCGAGGGGAAGTTTAAGAATGGCAGCGATCCGTTATCCATGTATCGGACGTTGACCCGCGGATTCGGTTTCATGCCCGCCCAGACATGGATGGTCCCATCGCAAAAGTATGACGTCTTACACTACCTGCGCGAAACCTATTTGCGATCTCACAATCCATCGCAACTCGCACCGGTTGACCCAACTTACCTAGCTAGTTTGCAAAAAGGGGATACGCGCGGTCCGGAACCGAGCAAGATCGAAGCGTGGAGTGCCATGGACTACGGATCTAGCTTGACCCACTGCTATGAGACGCCTGGGCAAACTCTTAACATCGCATACAAAGGGACCGCAGTGAGACTTGATTCTGGCGCTGGCGGTGTCTCACGCGGCGAGCAATGGATGATCTTTGATACGGACACACTCCGGGTCTCCGCCGCTTGGCTCGCGCAGGAGGGTGGAAAGGGCTCTAGGTTCATCGACTGGCGTGACATACAACTCAACGGCGAACACCAAATCCATCCTAGGGTTAGTGGCAATGTCGTTTTCGCAAATGGAATTGGTCCTGGTTGGGCCGATCCCTCGACGGGTTCGTTTGCAGATGATCAGCGAGTCGAGGGACGAGACCATCGACGCTATGGTCCATTGCCAAAAGAATGGGGTAGGTATCATGGTCTTTATCATCACGGTTCCAAGGTTGTGTTTTCCTATTCCATCGGAAATACAGAACTACTTGAATCTCTAGGTTCGATATCCGGCACGGGCGAGAAATTACCGACGACTTTTTTGCGTGCGTTAAACATAGGTCCCAGAGATCGCGAACTGATACTGCAATTTGCTGAAACTACCGGAAACGGCTTCCAAGACATGGTGGGTGACCAAGAGGCACCGTCCGCTGTTATGACAACCAACCTTGCCGTTGGTGTACTGCCGGCTACGCAGAAACTTGCCTGGGTCAACGAGGCTGGTCAGTTGAGAGTGAGAATCCCAGCGGGAAAGGACTCGCTCAAGTTCACGCTTTGGGCGACCAGCACCGAGCCAGAGTCGAAAATGGATTTGGCAAAGCTAACCAAAGCGATAGTTGCAGAATTGCCCGATACTTCGTTCGACCTAAAAAAGTTCACGATGGGTGGTCCATCGAAATGGCCGCAGATCTTGGAGACGAAGACAACAACTTCGTTCGAACGGGGGCCCTTCGCAGTAGACGTTTTAACTACTCCTGAGTCGAATCCATGGTTAGCCCAAATGCGATTTACGGGCCTCGACTTCTTTGCTGATGGAAGCATGGCAATTTGCACTTGGGATGGCGATGTTTGGCGAGTCCAGATGAAGGAAAATGGGACTCTCAAATGGCAACGCATTGCATCGGGACTCTATCAACCTCTCGGTTTGAAGATAATTCAAGAGAAGATCTATCTCACATGCCGAGACCAATTGGCTGTGCTCCATGATCGGAACGGCGACGGAGAAACCGACTTTTACCAGTGCCTTAACAATGACCATCAGGTCACCGAACACTTTCATGAATTCGCGATGGGCTTGCAAGTCGATGAGGCGGGTAATTTTTATTATGCGAAGTCAGGCCGACATGCGTTGGTTGCCGTCGTACCTCAACACGGTACGCTGCTTCGAGTGACTCCCGATGGTTCTCGCACCGATATTATCGCGACAGGATTCCGTGCCGCTAATGGTGTTTGTCTCAATCCCGATGGCTCGTTTGTTGTCACCGACCAAGAAGGATTTTGGAACCCAAAAAACCGAATCAATTGGGTGACGCTGAACCCTGCTGGCAAACCCAATTTTTATGGCAACATGTTTGGCTACCACGACGTCACGGACGAATCGGATTCGGCTATGGAGCCGCCACTGTGCTGGATCACCAACGCGTTCGATCGATCGCCAGCGGAGTTGTTGTGGGTAGATAGCCCACGCTGGAAAGCACTCAACGGCAGTCTGCTCAATTTGTCATATGGCTATGGAAAAGTGTTCTCGGTGCTGCACGAACAAGTTGGTGAAATCCGCCAAGGGGGAATGATCGAGCTGCCGATACCTCTCTTTCCGACAGGGGTCATGCGGGGGCGATTTCGTCCCCAGGACCAAGAACTTTATCTTTGCGGCATGTTCGCTTGGGCGGGGAATGCGACGAGCCCCGGAGGTCTGTATCGACTTCGTGCGACCGGCCAACCGTGCGTATTGCCAATTGCCCTTCAAGCCAAGAAATCAGGTTTGCATTTAACGTTTGCGGAACCCATTGAACCGTCGTCGATCGATCCGAAAAACATTGCGATTAAATCCTGGGGCTTGAAGCGCACCAAGAAGTACGGGTCAGACCACTTCGATGAAAAGACTCTGCGAGTCAGTTTGACGGACCTTTCGCCTGACGGAAAGTCCGTTCGCATCGTGGTCGAAGAATTGACGCCAACCTGGAGTATGGAGATCAAGTTTGCGTTCCGGACTACAGCGGGACAACTCACGGAAGGGATAATACACAACACCATCCACGCGTTGGGTAATTGAGGTTAAGCGATTCTTGGCGATCAATAGCTCCCTCCCTTCGGACAAAGATTTCCCTAGCGTTTCATCGTAGTGACTCCAGACGAAGTCGATATGGCTATTTGACGTCGCCATCGCTGGCCCCCAAGTCCCCGCCTCATCATCTACTTCGCCCACTCCTTCGCCGGAAGGGCGATTGTTTATGGCGTTGATCACTTCCAAAACATCCAGCGGGCTAAGGAAACCATCTCCGTCCGGATCGAGATAGGACTCATTAGGCGACCGATCCAATGGAAGACGCACTGAACCCATGCGATTGACGCTATTGATTAGATCCAACACATCCAATGGATCAACTCGTTGGTCCGAATTCACATCCAATCTCAGGATTCGATTTTGATGCACCGAACGAATTAGGATGGTGACAGTAGCAGGCAGGCTGAACAGGCCGAGTTGGCTCGCGACACGGTACTGAAACGTGACCGATTGCGGTGTCGAAAGCGAGTGCGTGTACTCGATCTGACCGTTATTCAAAACCTTTATTGCCCCCTGACTGGGCGGAGTCACAATCTGAACGGAGGCAGGAGAGAGAATTCCATCCGTGCTCGTGTCGTTCGCAAGAACGTTCACGTTTACTGGGCGTTCGAAAGTTGCGATCGCAGTATCGCTGGTGGCCACCGGCGGAATATGGATCTCGAAACGCAGTCGCTGAACATCAAAAACGTCTGTGGTATTGGAAGAGGTTAGAGGCCGTACTCCAACGAACAGGTCGAGAACGCCCGAGGTAACTGCGGGGGCAGTTATCGTTAGCAAGCCCGTCGCACTGTTGAGAGTATGTTGAAACGCCAAAGTCCCCTGCGCTGAGGAAGCATAGAAGACAGCATCCCCTTCAACGTCTTGCGAACTCAACTGAAGTTGGATCGTAGCACCAGGCGCGATTGCGGGCACGGCGACGTCGTTCAAGAAGGGACCGCTATTGAAAAGATCCGGCATCGCGTTGGCTAAGAATGTTCGGGTTACCAACTCGCCGAGTGCGTTTCGAACAGTAACCGTGATCGTCACGGTGCCACTACTTTGACGCGAGGTCAATCGCACAAGTCCATTCTGAAGATCATCAAAGATCGCAGCTTCAAGAATGACAATATCACTCAAGGGACGACTGTTGGTGTCGACGGGGGCTTTTGAAATCGCTTTACGAACGTCGTCCCCCTCGACCAATTGGCCAAAAACGGAATGATTAAAGTCCAAATGCCTTGCAGGAACATCTGTAATGAAAAACTGCGAGTCGTTCGTGTCATCTCCGGCCTTAGCGTACGAAAGAACGCCAGATCGATTGTGCTGCAAGTCCACATCAAATTGATCATCAAATCGGCCGAGTGTCGATCCTCCGCTTCCAGTACCAGTTGGATCCCCCGCTTGAATGACGAATTTATCGATCACTCGGTGAAAAATTATTTGCTGATTGGGAGTGCGATTGTAAAAGCCAGTTTGTACTAGCTCCTCAATGCGACGAACAGGCCTTGGCGCTTCGTCGGAGAAAAGTCGGAATACCATGCTCCCATACTCATCGACATTCAGACGTAGCGACTTTGGATTCGTGACAAGCTCAGCCTGGATGATCGACGGATCACTGCTCGATACAGTTACTTCAACAGGTCCGCTATCCGAGTTAGTGACGTCGATGGGAACATGCCACGGTGACCCAACTAATACAGAAATGTCGGGAACCTCAACAAAATCGACCGCCATCAACTGTCGAGTTTCCAGCGATTCAAAACGGAACAGACGGGGCAGCGGCATATCTCAAGCGAGGAGGACGAGAGAGGCAGTAACAAAAGATTAATTGCTCTATTTTACTTGGAAGCACAAAAAAAGCCAACGAAATCCTGACTCAAACAATGCGTTGAGAAGGGTTTGGGATTGGCATTGAAGATCAAAGAATTGACTTTGAAAAAGGAAGCTGCAAGCCAAGTGATGACACTCCAATCACCGTGACTCCATCGCAACATTCGACCTCATATTTGAGTTCCCCTCCAACCTACCCAATGACGAAGCAGGTCGCTGAGGATCGTTGGCCTCGTGCAAATTTACGGTTGTTTTTCGCTGCCGATTCTTTTAGGCTTGGAGGCGAGCCTGCAGCTCCGCTTCTGCCGAAGTACTTCTTGAATCGCCAGACCAAGTCTACCCACATCCGACCGTCGATTCCAATTCGCTTCAAGATCGGATCTAGTTC
>JANLRK010000694.1:0-2713 GCA_031361585.1 Pirellula sp.
GCTTCGGCACCGACTGCCACGCTGATCGGATTTAGCGGATGGTCGACAACGCCCATCGGCGTACTCTTGGTGATCTGCCCCTCAACGCTAGTAGGCGAATACTGCCCTTTGGTTAGTCCATAAATGCGGTTGTTGAACAGAATGATGTTCAAGTCAACGTTGCGACGCAGCAAGTGAATGAAGTGATTGCCGCCGATGCTCAAGGCGTCGCCATCGCCCGTGATAACCCAAACGCTCAGTTCCGGTCGTGTCAACTTAAGTCCGGTCGCAAACGTCGGTGCACGACCATGAATCGAGTGAATGCCGTAGGTATTGACGTAGTATGGAAAACGGCTGCTGCAGCCAATGCCGGAGATAAAGACTGTCTTTTCAGGAGGAACGCCGATTTCCGGTAGGACTTTTTTCATCTGCGCGAGAATAGAATAGTCGCCACAGCCAGGACACCATCGAATGTCTTGGTCGCTGGTAAAATCTTCGGCTTTGAGGACGGGGAGTACGGTGCTCATTTGTGTCTTAATTGGTTGTTTTGGGGCTGCTAGATTCAATGGAATAAATGGACCGTTGGATCCACCGGATGAGCCCAGTGGAACTACCTGTCAACTGGCTTTGGAGTGTGATGCATTACGCGAACCGGACTTCGTCATCTCAAGGATCTTCTCGTGAAGTTCCGTGACGGTAAACGGCTTGCCCTTGACTTTGTTGAAGCCAATGGCGTCGACTAGGTAGCGACTCCGGATGAGCGTTCGAAGCTGTCCCATGTTGAGTTCCGGAATGAGAACTTGTTTGTAGCGCGAAATGATTTCGCCAAGGTTGCTTGGGAACGGATTGAGGTAACGGATGTGAGCCAATGCCACACTCGCTCCCTCCGCTTGCGCGTTTTGAACAGCGGTTAAGCAAGAACCATATGTCCCACCCCACGAAAGCACCAATAACTCACCGCTTTGCGGACCAATTACTTGTTGCGGTGGCAGCAGTTTTGCAGCATTCGCCACTTTCTGTGCGCGAATGTTTACCATCTTTTGGTGATTGTCAGGATCGTAACTTATGTTGCCTGAGCCGTCCTCTTTTTCGAGTCCACCGACGCGATGCATCAGCTCCTCCGTCCCTGGAATCGCCCATGGGCGAGCCAGCAATTCATTGCGTTTGTAAGGCATAAAGACGCCATCCGGATTGTTGTTCTCGGTCGGATGTGCAATGGCTATCGGAGTCATCTTCGACACATCTGGAACCTCCCATGGTTCAGAACCGTTGGCAATGTAGCCGTCGGACAAAACAATGACAGGCAACATCAATTGGGTTGCCAACATCCATGCCTCTTGAATGATCTCATAGCAATCGCCAGGACTCTGTGCCGCAAGGACGGGCAGTGGCGATTCGCCATTTCGCCCAAACATGACTTGCATCAAGTCGGACTGTTCTGTTTTGGTTGGCAAGCCCGTGCTCGGCCCACCTCGTTGGACGTCGATTACCAACAACGGCAACTCAAGCATCAACGCCAAGCCCATGGCCTCCGTTTTAAGTGCGATCCCTGGACCGCTTGAACAAGTGACAGCCATCTGGCCGCCATAAGATGCTCCGATAGCAGCACATACGGCGGCGATCTCGTCTTCTGCTTGGAACGTGCAAACACCAAAGTTTTTATACTTGCAAAGCTCGTGAAGGATGTCGCTGGCTGGAGTAATGGGATACGAGGCGTAGAAAATCTGCTTGCCACTTCGATGTGCCGCGGCCATCAGTCCAAATGCCATCGCTTGATTGCCGATGATGTTTTTGTACGTTCCCGGTACAAGCTTGGCTGGTTCAATGTTGTAGCTATGTCCAAGTGCCTCAATGGTCTCGCCAAAAGCCCAACCAGCTCGCAGGGCCTTTTCGTTTGCCTGTGCAATCGAAGACGTTCCATCGCCGAACTTGCCGTTGATATAACGAAGCGTGGCATCCATGTTGCGTCCATATAGCCAATAGACTAACCCCATCGCAAAGAAATTCTTGCAGCGGTCCGCTTCCTTTACGCTTAATCCCAGTTCTGAGACTGCTTGCTTGGTCAATCGAGTGATCGGAACCTTGATTAGTCGATAATTCTCCATAGCCGGTTCCTCAAGTGGATTCACTTTGAGTTTGGCCAACTTAAGGTCTTTGTCCTCGAAGCTATCTTCATTGACGATCAATAGCCCGCCTTTGGGAAGGTCGGCGATGTTGGTGACGAGGGCGGCGGGGTTCATCGCGACCAAGGCGTCGAGGGTGTCGCCGGGCGTGTGCACCTCGTGAGAAGCGAACTGAACTTGGAAACCGGAGACTCCAGCCCGCGTTCCGCGCGGTGCGCGAATCTCGGCAGGAAAATCCGGGAACGTGGCAATGTCATTGCCGGCCAATGCAGAGGTATTCGTTAATTGGGTTCCAAGCAATTGCATGCCGTCACCCGAATCGCCGCACAAACGAACGGTGATTCCACTTACAGTTTTGACAGTTTTCTTCGAAGTCGAGGGGGCTTCGGTTGACATCAGATTGTTGGCTCGCGCAAGGGTTTTAACAAAATGTTCCATTCTTTGCTTGCAATGGGATCGCCATTGCAATCAAAAAACAGCAAAACGAACACGCCGTCTGCTTTTCGCAAGCAGTATTACATCGGGGTCGTTGTGAATCTGTAACGATAGTATCGAGTCTCCGGGTTCAACTCATGAAACTATTCTGTCAAATCCAGTTGGTATTGAGTATG
>JANLRK010000712.1:0-5237 GCA_031361585.1 Pirellula sp.
ATCTTTGAATCCGATGAATTCATGAGGGCGACAGAACGAGTTCGTGTTCTTTCGTCGACCGAAAACGATGCAGCGATTGCCGACTGGCCTGATGGAGTAAGGTGTCGTGAATTCCTTGCCGAGACGCGTCATTTGCGCAAACGAATCCGAGAGCGTAGTCAAAGGAAACAACGCGTTCGCTTTCCGATTGAGTTTAACTCTTGGGGAACTAGGATTCCTTATATCTACGCAGTTGAAGGCTCCAGTCGAATATTCGGCGTTGAATTCTTGGCGGCTTTTCACGACAACCATTCACTTGAGATGCGAGAAGCCATTGCTACCCGGATGGAACTGTCTGAAGTTTGTAGAGGCGAGCCTATCCAAGTCTCTCAGCTCATGTGTGCTGATATGCGAGTCGCGGCAATACGCGACCTAGGAAAAGCGATTCGAGCAAACCGACTGGCAGTCGACGATCTTCGATCGCTCTTAGAGTTGTTGATAAATCTTGATTCATTGATCGACGATTGGCCTATTCAGATGGCAAGCGAGAGGGCAATGGGTATCCAACTGTCCAACAGGCCTGACGACATATCTGGTTTCAAGGAATCAAAATCGCCATTAATTCGATGGCTTGGAAAAGGTACTAGTTCGAGAGACGTGGAAAACTTTCTAGACGGAGTTGGGCGATTTGAGAACATCGATACCAGTTCGATGGACGAGTTCTTAAATCAAGCAATTCAGATTGAGTCCTCGATCCACGTAGAATATGAAACCCCCAATCTGCTTGCGGGAAGACACTGGTTGTTTACCGGCCTGTTGCTCGGCGAGCAGTCTAAAGTTGCGCAGGAGTTGGTAGCTGAGAAAATGCGTGAACATATTGCTATTCTCGGCACGGGTATCCGGTTGTACCAAGCCGAAAATGGGATGCTCCCGGACGAATTATCTGATCTAGCCAAACTGGGTATCGACTTTCGGCAATTGTTTCCGATTGGTGGAAAGCCGTATGGATATCTGCGAGAAGGAAATGGCGCTGTCTTGTGGGGGACGCATCCGACTCTTGGGACCGCAACAAGCGACAAACCTTCGCGACAGTCTCCTAGTCGAAAGGACGATTTGGACTTTTGCTGGGAGTTGAAATAAGTACGGTAAGCTACAAAACGACACAATCTTCGTATTGGCTTCCTATTGGTGCAATGTGCGTGAAAGTTCCGCATACAATGGATATTGCCTTCCAACCTAATTTTTCCACCAAAAGTGTGAATAGCTCCGATGAAGCTAGACCCTGCCCGACGTCATTTTCTTAGCCAAATGTCCACCGGCGTACCTTGGGTTGCCTTGTCCAGTTTGTTTCTGCGCGAGAATGCTGCGCTTGCTGATTTACATCGGCCGCATTTTGCGCCGAAGGCAACCAAGGTACTTCAAATTTTCTGCCCAGGTGCCGCTTCCCATATCGACTTGTGGGACCACAAACCAATGTTAGAAAAGCTGGATGGGACCCCTATGCCGGGTGAACAGAGTGCGATGACTTTCCAGGGAAAAAATGGCAACCTAATGAAGTCTCCATGGCCGTTTGCACCGGCCGGCCAATGCGGCAAACAGATCTCTTCGATGATGCCCCACATGGCCAAGCATGTCGACGACATCGCGTTCATTCATAGCATGGTATCGAGAACCAATACGCACGGTCCCGGTTGCGTGAACATGAACTCCTGTTTCTCGCGCGATGGCTTCCCAAGCGCTGGAGCCTGGGTCAGTTATGGACTGGGCAGTCTCAACGAGAACCTGCCAACCTACGTTGCCATTCAAGATGTTCGAGGTGAACCACCCAACGGCAAGTCCAATTGGAGCAATGGATTTCTGCCGGCACAGTACCAAGCCGTAACCATGTCATCGCAGCAGTCGTTGCGAAATCTTGCCTTGCCCGCAAATATCCAAGCGGGTGAAGAACAGGCGACACGCGACTTTTTGAAACGCATCAATACCGAGCATGCAAATCTTCACCCCGGCAACGATGACTTGCATGCGAGAATCGCAGCCTATGAGCTTTCCGCTAAGATGCAACTCGCTGCACCAGAGGTCAGCGATCTCTCGCGAGAGCCACAGTATGTTCACCAAACGTATGGTACGGACGACCCCAACAAACTCAAAGCGGCTTATGCCAAGAACTGTTTGCTCGCACGTCGGTTCCTGGAGCAAGGTGTGCGATTCGTCAGTTTGTATTGCGCTTCTCGAGCCAGTGCAGTCGACGGGCTTCTAAACTGGGATGCGCACAAGACTCTCAAGGCCGACTACGAACGGCATCTGCCAATCTTCGATCAACCGACCGCTGCATTGCTTAGCGATCTCAAGCAAAGAGGGCTATTGGAAGATACGCTAGTAATCTGGTGTTCCGAGTTTGGGAGAATGCCTATGCATCAGGAGGGGACCGTTGGTCGCGATCATAATCCCGATGCGTTCACAACGTGGATGATGGGCGCAGGAATCAAGGGTGGTTGCAGCTATGGTGCGACCGATGAAGTGGGACGTAGGAGTGTCGAGAACATCGTTACGGTATACGACTTTTACGCAACCGTGCTCCACCTGCTCGGCCTCGATCATGAAAAATTGACTTACTACCACAACGGTGCTAGGCGCCGATTGACCGACGTACATGGTCATGTGTTGAAGGAGGTATTAGCATCATGAGAGTGGTTTGTCTATGGTTGGCCAGTTTCCATTTGTTGATTGCCAATACGTTCGCGTACGACGCAGATGGGATCGCTTTCTTCGAACAAAAGATTCGACCAGTCTTGATCGAGCAATGCTATAGTTGCCATAGCGAAAAGGCAGAAAAACTGCGAGCAAACTTATTGCTTGATTCGAAGGCCGGTTGGCAGAAAGGGGGCGATAGCGGATTGCCTGCTGTAGTCCCTGGTGAGCCTGATCAGAGTCCTCTGATCGCAGGAGTTCAACACATCGAACTCGAGATGCCGCCTGGCAAACCCAAGCTACCTGAGCCGGTCATCGCAGACTTTGTTGCCTGGGTCAAGATGGGAGCGCCAGACCCTCGAGATGGCAAGATCGAGGCAAAACGCGCCGACAAATCATGGTGGTCCTTGCAACCGATTGCATCATCCGCCGGCAACACGGGACAATTCACCGACGGACCAATCGACCGTTTGATCAGGGCGAAACTGGTCGAACACGGTCTACAACTTAGCCCACTGGCCGACGCGCGAACTATCATCCGCCGAATGAGCTACGACTTGATTGGATTGCCACCAACCATGGAGGAAGTAAACGCATTTGCAATCGCGTTCGAGCTTAACGCGAATGAGGCAACCTCAAAGTTAGCCGAAAGACTATTGTCGAGTCCGCACTATGGCGAGCACTGGGGGAGGCATTGGCTGGACGTAGTTCGGTTTGGTGAAAGCAACGGATTCGAGCGCAATGTCATCAATGATGATATTTGGCCCTTCCGCGACTATGTGATTCGATCCATTAACGATGACAAACCATTCAATCAATTCATTGTCGAGCATTTGGCGGGCGATGTGGTTGGCAAAGGCAATCCGGAAATCGAGGTGGGAACAGCCTTCTTGGTCGCAGGTCCGTATGACGATGTTGGGAACAGCGATCCCGTCGCCGCTGCGAATATTCGAGCTGCGACGCTTGACGATCCCATTACTGCCACCAGCGGTGCATTTCTAGGTTTGACAATAAATTGCGCACGCTGTCACCATCACAAGTTTGATCCTATTCCGACCGAAGATTACTATCGCATTCGCGCTGCCTTTGAGGGGGTAACGCATGCCCGCCGTCCAGTGGCCACGCCTCAGCAACACCAAGCGTTTTCCGATGCTATGAAACCACTGAATGAGAGCAAATCCAAACTGAATCAAAACCGAAAGGAAATAGAACAAGGGGTTGTAACGAGGGCTAAGCAATTGCTGGAACCGCCCTCGCGACCTAAAGTTGACGTAGTGCTTACGGAGGAAACCTTTCCGGCCGTTAATGTTCGCTATCTAAAATTCGTAATGCACGCTAGCACAGGCAGCCCAAAATCGGCGGTCAATTCAAAGCTGACTGAATTCCAAGTTTGGAGTTCCGACTCTGCATCTCGGAACGTGGCACTTGCCTCAAATGGGACGGTGGCCACAGGCGCACGATCGACCGTGGCAGAAGATTTCCTCGACGCATATGGGCCGCAACTTGCCAACGATGGTGTCTTGGGAGAACAATGGTTTGTAGGTTCACCAGCGGAGTTGCTGTTGACCTTCTCACGGCCTGAAGTGATCGAGCGCATATCGTTTTCAAATGACAAGGGCAATCAGCAGACCCTCGACAACTCCCGAGGCTCTACTCCCACGGACTACGACATCCTGGTGTCGACGAACGGCGAGACTTGGCAGACGATTGCTAGTAGTTCTGGCCGAGAACCGTGGACCGAGGAGCATGCCGTCGAGCGATTGCGAAGCAAGACTATCACCCCCGGGGAAATGGACGCGATTTCCATTATCGAATTGGCTTTGGCTGAAATCGACAAACAGATTCGAGCCGTGCCCAAGTTACAAGAAATATGGGTGGGCAATCTTGAACAACCCAAGGAGCCAACGTTTGTACAAAAAGGTGGCGATCCAACGAAGCCGATGGAAAGCATAGCACCCGCTGGCCTAGCCGTCTTGGATCACATCATGCAGCCGTACTTGTTGGATAAGAATGCGGAACAAGGCGAACGGCGATTGGCGCTTGCGAAGTGGATTACCAGCGACGCTAACCCGTTGACCGCACGCGTGCTTGCCAATCGAGTGTGGCAGTATCACTTTGGTTCCGGGATTGTTGACACGCCGAGTGACTTTGGATTTTTGGGGAGTCGGCCCAGCCATCCCGAGCTACTTGACTATCTTGCTCAAAGGTTGATCGAAAACGGTTGGCGGCTGAAGGATCTGCATCGAGAAATCCTTGCCTCGAAAGCATATTTACAAGCTTCCATTACCGAGGACGAGAACTTTGAGAAGGGACACATGATCGACAAAGCAGCTCGATTCCTCTGGCGTTTTCCGCCAAGGCGACTCAACGCCGAAGAAGTGCGCGACACACTTTTGAAAGTATCGGGCAAACTAGATTTGAACATGGGCGGTCCGGGATTTCGTCTCTATAAATTTATACAGAACAACGTGTGCACTTATTTCCCCCTCGATAAACACGGGCAAGAGACTTACCGAAGATCGGTGTACCATCAGAACGCGAGGGCGAGTGTGGTAGACGTACTAAATGAT
>JANLRK010000735.1:0-1747 GCA_031361585.1 Pirellula sp.
CCTTCGGAGACATTCCGATGGTTTCACTCGATGGTGTTGCTACGGCATGCTTGGACTGCGGCATGGTTATCGCGCAAGCGAATCCACTGCATTTGCAGAAGACGGCGGCGAAATGGATGAGCGATGAAGCCAAAAAGCAAGCTCTGCGACTGGAGTGAAGGGCTAACCATGCGCTGCAGCGAACCCGGCCATCGCGGCCAGTTGCAGGCTCAGATTAACGGTAAGTGAGATTCCCAGATTCGGCAGGATTCACGGCTTGCTCCTCAACTGTGGAAAGCGTCGTACTCCTGCAGGATTGGTCTAGCCAGCAACAATGTATCTTTATGAATCCGTCCGCTTCCCTTCCGACAGGCTTCTGCGATTTCCACAAGGTTATGTGGTTAGCTAGATTACCGAATTCGGCTGGACTCATGTCTAGCTCTTCCACTGTGGAAGTGGCAGCGACTGGACCATGCCTGTGCAAGTAGCGTACGTCCTCTAGATTGGCTAGACTGAGACGCACAGCTTTTAAGGGGAACAACATCGGAATGTACGAGTTCGTCGGTAAAACCAAATGACTGAAAACCCATATTCATATTGGACGACAACTCCATTCGCATACTCAAAGTTGCCTAAGACCTCGGACGGATCTTTGCTTTCTATTGCGCGTGCTGTGTTTCTCGCCTGGGAAAAACTTCGGATCGTCTACGTTATCATTCTTTCTCTGGTTACGCTAATTTTGACAGGCTCTGCTGGCTTCTCCGATTTGAGAATATTGAGGTTGATTGCAGAGGGTGCCGTGGTGGCGAATGTCGCATACTTTGCGGGACCGATAGTCGAAACCTACGTTCGATGGCTGGGTTACGAAAGGATGTGGCCTCGTTGGCTGATGTTTGAAAGTGGGACTCTACTTTCAATCGTCCTTGCGGTCGGCGTCCTTGCAACGGCGCTGTTGCCCAGCCAACCTTGATGGGTAAAAACCGATCGGCTAGATGCTCCATCGAATCCTTTAGCTGCATCGCGTCAGTACTCCAGGTTCATGAGGAATTCAGCTATCAGCCAAACCATCTCTGAGGCCAAAAGCAGTATGATGATCCACTCGAGCTTGTGCCCATGACGTGCATCGCGAAACTCGCCGAGCCGCTGACTTGCCATTTCGTAGACATGCTCGAAGACTTCAATCTGGCTATCGACCGATTCGCAGCGACCTTCGATGCGAGTCCTTTCACGCAGCTCTTCACCCAACTTTTGTGCAGCGAACGAAAGTTGAAGGCCGGGAAGGTACAAACGCGGTTCAATCCGCACGTGACGCATGCGCCTTTCTAGCGTCTGTTCCATGCGGTTTCCAATGTTTTCACTACGCTCTAGATCACGATCCGAAACCTGAAAGGCCAGCCGTCGATCTTGTTTCAGATCGGACCAACCGGCCGCAATCTCGGATTCAATCTTGCGAAGCTCATTTTCGAAATAGTGGAATTCGACGAGTGCCTTCAGCATTGAGTTTATCTGATCCCTTTCGCACCGAAGTACCATTCGCCCAGGTCGCCAGGTGAGCTCAGCTGCTCGAGATTTGATAACTACACGTGGTTGCGTCGAAACAATGTCGCCTGAGTCAAGCCAGCTTTTCAGACCTTCGGGTGTAGGCGAGTTATCGCCGGTTAAATCCAACGGCAGGATCATCACTTCCATCGCTTCTGGCGAAGGTGGGTCTTGGATCGAGATCGAGTAGCATACCGCATACCAAAGCGATGGATCTGAGAACGTCATC
>JANLRK010000737.1:0-1573 GCA_031361585.1 Pirellula sp.
TATTTGGGCATCTGATACTCCTTCGTCCGTTGTCGATGAGTGGCAAAGCAATTTTGCTGCACTGGGTGGATTTGTAAACAATGTCGATGCAAGTCGTTGGACAAGCACGGCGACGAATGGAAGCGGTCTTACGCAAGGACATCCGTCTACCATAACGTGGAGTTTGCCTCCTGACGGAACGACGCTAGGGACTGCCGTGGGGGAACCGAACACTCCAAGCAACCTTCGTTCGATGCTGAACGGACTTTACGGGTCAATTAGCACTTGGCTCCCAGTCATTCAACAAGTGTTTGATCGTTGGGAAGCCGTCTCCGGAATAGACTTCGTGTACGAATCGAACGATGATGGCGCCCCCTACAGTAGTGCGAATGGAGGTGTTTTAGGGGTACGTGGAGATATGCGGGTCTCCGGTCATGCTCTTGATGGTCCAAGCAATGTATTAGCCTATAATTTTTTCCCAAATATGGGGGATATGGTACTTGATACGGCTGACACTTTTTTTAGTACGTTGACCAGTAACTCGTTGAGGCTTAGGAATGTCATGGCGCATGAGACCGGCCATGGAATCGGTCTTTCGCACAGTTTACCGCAGAATGGCACGAAGCTTATGGAACCGGCCGCAAACCTTAATTTTGATGGCCCACAGGCGGACGACATCTTGCGAGCCAATCGAGCTTACGGCGACCCTTTGGAAAACAACGATTCAATCGCCTTGGCTTCAGGACTTGGTAGCGTCGGTTCATCTGCCATACAAGTTTCCGATATCAGTATAGACGATGACTCGGATGTCGACTTTTTCAGTTTCAATGTTTCGTCGGCGTCGATTTTGGACATTGCGATTAATCCTTTAGGTTCGACTTATACCGTTGGATTGGAAGGTGGCACTACCGAGCTCTTTGACTCCAAAGCGAATAGCGACCTGGCCTTTTCACTTTTGGCTTCGAATGGAACTACCGTCATTGCGAGCGCGAATGCAACGGGCCTTGGAGGGAATGAATCGCTAATTGGAGTCAGTTTGAGCCCTGGCCAATACTTCCTACGTATCACTGGCGCACAGGATGCCGCGCAGATGTATCGACTAAGCCTGTCGGCTTCAACGTCTGGACCTGATACAACGCCTCCGACGGTAACGAATCGAACGCCGACTCCGGGATCGACGATAACATCTGCGACGACGAATATCGACGTGACGTTCTCCGAAGCGGTACAGGGAGTGGATTCTACCGATTTGGTATTGACCGGGACAGCCGCGGCCAGCGCTGCCAAGGGGGCTCCAACGAACCTAGGGAGCAATACATGGCGGTTCCCAATTAGCGGACTGGTCAATGGTTCACTAAGCGTTTCACTTGCACCGGATGCGAACGATATCGAAGACCTCGCGGGTAACGATCTAGCTCCCTTGGCATGGACTTACACGGTGGCTATTTCGGTCGCTCAGCAGCCACCGGTCTTGGCCGCGATCCCCGACCAGGTAATTGCAAATGGCACCGTCAATGGCACCGTTACCCTCTCTGCCACCGATCCCAATGGTGACCCGCTAGCCTTTGGCGCAACTGCACAGAGCATCGAATAC
>JANLRK010000763.1:0-2554 GCA_031361585.1 Pirellula sp.
CGGTGACACCCTCGATAAACTGCACATGTCACTCTCAGCCGTTTATAACAAAAATGGTGCGGCGCTAGCTCCCATGCTCAATCGCATCACCAACATAATCATCGGAGTGTCAGCGGCTGTTACGAAATGGCTTGATAAGAATCGCGGGATCATTGCTTTGGTTGCACCCATTGTGGCTGCTCTTGGATCAGTCGGTGCATCGGCCATCGGACTTGGCTTGGCGTTTAAGATCGCGGCGATCGCGGTGGGGCCAGCGATTCTTGCTGCTTTGGTAGCGGTGAAGACGGCGATTGTTGCGGTTGCTGGTGTTTTGGCTGTCGTTGCAGTTCCAGCCCTGGCGGTTGCGGCTGCTATCGGCGGACTGACTGCGACCATGTATGCACTTGGCATTACGTGGACGGATGTAGCCAAGACAATTGCCAACGTGTGGGCGGGGGCTATGTCCTTCATTGGTAATGCACTTAGTCCCGTTGGCCAATTCATCGCTAGCTGGGTTAGTAAAATCGTCGATGCCTTCGCATGGATGTACTCGGGGGCCACCCAATACTTCGGCGCAATCGGAAAAGCCCTGGCCGATGGCAACCTCGAAGGGGCGGGCAACGTTGCCATGACTGGACTCCAGCGCGCTTTCCGTGGCGGGTTCAATGTCATCTACGGCTACTACCTCGCCTTCATTGAAGGATGGAAGTTCTCATGGGACATGTGGACGACGGGTCTTGCCGATGTCTTCGTGGTTGCTTGGACTAGTATCGAATCGACCTTCACCGACACGATCTCGTATTTAGGCCAACTGTGGACTCTGTTTACTACGGGTCTAACGATCGCCTGGAATTCATCCATTGGGTTTATCCAAAAGGCCTGGATCCGGCTCAAGGCTATGTTTGATAAGGATATTAATGTAACGGCCGAAACCAGTGCAATTGACCAACGCACAGCGGATGCAAATGGAAACGCTTTTGCTGGTGGCGAGTCCGCAATCGTGGCTCGCGAGAAGCAACGTCGAGAACGCCAGTCGCAGATCCAAGTGGAGCGTGCGACCATGATCGGCACTCTTGAATCGGATCGCCAGCAACGTCAAACCGATCGTGCCAAAGCTACCGATTCTCTAATGGGCCAGGCCAACGCCGAATTCGACATTGCCAAGCAAAACTACGAGTCTTCTGTGAAAGCAGTCCAGGAATTCAAACCGGATTTCAAAACACGTAAGAACAAGTTTGGTTTCGACCCCGAGAGTCTTTTAACCGATAAGTACAATCCCGAGAAGAGTCTCACTGAGGCGAAGAGCCGAATTGAGTCGAAGGGGACGTTCAGTGCATTCGGTGCGCGTGGCTTGCAATCCGACACGATAGAAAAATCCTCCGCTGAGACGGCCAAGAATACCGGCGCCATGCTCCAGTGGATGAAACAGAATGCTGGAGCTCGCTTTATATGACTATTCCAGCTGAATCACCGCTCTGGCCTGGCTTGACTGGTCCTGGCGACGATGAAATATTCTGTGTCGAGCGGTTCGACTCGCGGCCGCTGAGTGTGAGTCGGGATCCAACTGCCACGCTCATCTTCAACTTGTGGCGCAGCGATGATGAACTGAGAATTGCGGCCAAGTTAGAGGATACGGCTCCTGCTTTATTCGACGGGTTGGAGGCGGACAGCTACACGCTCGATCCACAAGGCGCGGGTGTATGGCTAGCGCACGTAAATTACAAAATAAGGAGCCAAGCATCCTCGGAATCCTTTGATACAACTGGCGCGACGGTCCACGTAACGCAGAGCTTTGGTACTAATCGCTTTGGAACGTTGGCTCCTGATTTCCAGGGCGCGATTGGAGTTAGTGATGATAAAGTCGATGGCGTTGACATTACCATCCCCGCGTACAAGTTTTCAGAGACTCATTACATACCCAGGATCTTTGTAAGCACCGCATACAAAAATACTCTGTTTCAGCTAACGGGCAAGGTCAACAACGCATCCTTTAAAAGCTTTGCCGCTGGTGAAGTGCTTTTCCTTGGCTCCACTGGCCAGCGTCGTGGGCGCGAAGACTTTGAAATTACCTACAACTTCGCCGCCAGTCCCAACATCGCCTCCATTGTCTTCACGCCAGATATTACGGTCCTCGACAAAGAAGGCTGGGACTACATGTGGCTGTACTACGCTGACGAGGTAGATGGCGATGCGCATCGGATAGTACGAAGACCGAAAGCAGCCTACGTGGAGCGGGTCTACGAACGGGGCGACCTTAGCCTGCTGGGGCTCGGTGCATAATGCCACAACGAGGTGATCCATTATCGATTAGCGCACGCGACTGGACGGACATGCAGCGTGTCGTAGAAAAATTTCGAAACGGGGGAGTTTCGTTTCAGGCGCCTGCACAACAAAGTTCACTTCGTAGTCCGACTATCGTCAAGGTTTTGAATGATACAGGGGATCCGCTCGAACTGTGTGCCATTGTGGGCTTGGGCGAGCCGGTAATACTTCCTACCGAGAACGAAATGGAGTTTATTCGCAATATCGCTTTCAAGATAACGCCGCCTACGCCTGGTCGTTGGGGAGTTTTGCA
>JANLRK010000778.1:0-2604 GCA_031361585.1 Pirellula sp.
AAGTTGAAGGCAAGTAGGACTCGGCGCTTCGATAGCTCCTCTTCAACCAGTCGTCGCTTGCTGACGAATTCCAAAGTCCACAGTTTTGTACTGGCCAACACTGTGGAAATGGAAGCAGCTTGTCGGAGGAAAGCGTCCGCCACGCGGCCGATGCACGCTACATCGGCTACGCGGTGGTAACGACCCAGTAGGCCGCATCGGTTGCTGTTTATCTCCAAAGGTCATGAGCCACTAGGCCAATTAAATCATCGATATCGTGATCTTGGATCTCGTTGTCGATGCCTGCACTGCGATCGATCAATTTGTCAGGCTCAACTGTCGTCATTCGGCCAACGCTCACTGAAGCGTTTGGCTGTTCAAACGCAAGTCCAAGGACACTCATGAAATCGTCTGTAGTGCGAACCTTCGCCTGAACTTGTTGCAATGAAACAGAACCATCTTTGGCTGTTGATCCGCTGAACCAAGGCATAGGAACTGCTCCCGCGAATGGCGATTTCACGTCCGATGTTTTCCCTGGCGCACCGAGCACTGCCACCGGTGGTGGATCGGCGATGCCTTGTGGGTTGGTGTTACCCGATGCGAGTGCAAACGTCACGTTGGCCGTTTGACTACCTGAACTAATACCGCGAGCGTTTGCGTACTCATAAACGCGGTCCGAGTTGCTGTCGACGATCCAAAGGCTCTGGCTTGAGTTCGATGGATCGAGCGTAATTCCTGTGGGACTACCACCGCCGGCATTGATCGTCCACCATCCAACGGATGTACCTGAAACGGTGTACTTGAAGACATTGTCGGTTAAGCCGTCGTTGACGACCCAGATGCTCGTGCCGTCGGTTACCAGATCCTTGGGACTTGTGTTACCGCTGTTGAGGCTAAAGCTGCTGGCCGCGTTCTGGCTGCCCGACAGAAGGCTCGCGGCTCCTGCGTATTTGAAGACTTTGTCAGTTTTGTTATCGACAATCCATACATCGTTGCCAATGACCGTGATCCCTTCAGGCTGAGCCGAGGCACTCATACTGCCTGCGGTCCATGATCCGAGCAATGCGCCGCTGGTGCTATAGACATAGACTTTACGGTTGGCGTCGACGACCCAGACTTTGTCCCCAGCGGTTGTGCTCGCGGCACCACGTGGTGCAGTGTTACCTGTGTCCAATGTCGAATTTCCGAAGGAGTTGCCACTTTCGGCATACTTGTACGTTTGGTCCGGGCTGCCATCGTTGACTACGTAGAACTTAGTCGAGTCGTTGTCCCTAATCGTGGCCACACCATTGATCGTTAATGCACCGCCCGAAAACACTGCTCCGACAGGATTGGACAGAACGACATTGAACGACTCATTCGACTCGATGGAGGCATCATCCACCGTCTGAATGAGAATGGTTTTGGTCGTTTCGCCGGGTGCGAAGGTCAGCGTCGAGGGGGGCATGGCAGGCACGCCCAAATAATCGCTCCCTGCCAAAGCGGAAATGTCCGTCGTGGCATATTGCACTATGACCTCTGACGCACTGGCCGAGGACAGGCTCACGGTAAACGCGAACTGCGAGGAGGCGCCGTAGCGAAGCACTTGGTTCGTGTTTTTGCTCGTGACCAGGAGGTTACCGTTCGAATCGAAGAGCAAGTCGACCGCAAAACTCAGCCCACCACTTCCCGGCGAGACGACTTGACCGGCAAAAGTTCCGTTTGAGGTCAGGTAGCGGTTGACCGAATTACTTCGCCACCCGGTCACGTACAATCCGTCAGGTTGAAAGACCATGGCAATTGGGCCATCGAGACCGCCGCTGCCGGGAGAAACAAAAACAGCGTCACCGAGTTGGCCAGAGAAGCCCGCGGCGGCTCCCGTTGACGCGTTGAAGCGAAGAATTGAGTTTGAAGTGGCTGAGCTTGCGGTGGTGGCCGTGCTTGACACGTACGCCATGCCGTCCGGTCCGAAGACTATGCGGCTGGGGTTGTCCAGCCCGCCACTTCCGCTGGCGATGAACACTGCATCTCCGGGTTGACCGGAGAGCCCTGCTGGCGCTCCAGTCAAAGCGTTATAGCGGAGGACCGAGTCCTTTCCGGGTGCGGGCGTAGTCCCACCAACGCTGGTGACGTAGACATAGTTGTTGCGGAAGATAAGGCCACGCGGAGCATCGAGACCGCCAGCGCCAGAGGTGATGAACACGGCGTCCCCGGGCAGACCGGAGAGCCCCGCAGGCGCGCCGGTGATCGGGTCGTAACGCAGAACGGAATCCGTATTTTCGCTGACAGCGTACAGGAACCCATCGGGACCAAACGCGATATCTCTCGCGCCGCTAAATCCTCCAGCACCGATCGAAACGAATTCAGCACCAGACTTTCCCAAGGACGGGAGTGACGCGCCCGTGATTGCGTCGTATCGATAAACAGCGCCGTCATTGCCCGACACATACAACTTGCCGTCCGGGCCAATGACCATCGCATACGGGCGGACGGCACCGCCCAAGCCCGCCGCGACAAGCGAACCAAGCGGCCGTATCGCTGCAGAACCCTCGGTGGCGGTGTCGTTACCGATCGAAATCCCGAAATCGTCGGTCAGGATGGTTGCTTGCCCTGCTACCGCAGTGTAGGCCGACGTCGTCGAAAGAA
>JANLRK010000788.1:0-3705 GCA_031361585.1 Pirellula sp.
GCACTCTCTCGCAAGCTTTCGCCGGTCGAAATAAACAACATTCAATACGTCCCGAGTACCGATGAAGCTCTTGAGCGACTGGAGGCAGCTCAAGTCTCCGACGTGCGTGAACTGTATAAGCGATTCCTGTCGGGGTCACACGGTGAGATCACCGTCGTGGGCGCTTTCGAAAAGGATCCCGCTTTGAAACAGCTCAATGCGATGACCAATGACTGGGGATCGAAGGAACCTTTTACGCGAGTCGCGAAAAAATTCATTGCAGTTGAGCCCGAGACGATTTCGATTGAGACACCGGACAAAGAGAATGCGGTCCTAATGGCTGCGGCCAATCTTGAAATTCGTTCCGATGATCCTGACTGGGAAGCCTTGTATATTGCGAATGATATTTTGGGTGGCGGTTCATTGGCAAGTCGGTTAGGGGAACGAGTCCGAGAAAAAGAAGGCTTATCCTACGGAGTTGGGAGCCAGTTCATTGCCAAGGCCATCGATCGATCGGCAGTCTTCATGACCTTTGCAATCACCAATCCGACCAATCGGGACAAACTGATTAAAACCATGGACGAAGTCTTTGATGACTTTGTGATCAATGGCGTCAGTCAAGAAGAGATCGAATCCGCTAGAATCAGTTACTTGAAACAACTTGAGGAAACGCTCAGCAACGATGCTCAGCTCATGTCGACGTTGCACCAGTATCTAGAGGCGGATCGCGACGAGTCCTTTTTGGCCCGTCGCCAACGCAATGTAAAGGCGCTAACTAAGGCTTCCGTCGATGCGGTGCTTAAAAAGCTACTCAATCAGAGAAAAATGGTGACGGTTACAGCTGGGGATTTTCAAGGAAAGAAGGACGCAAGCAAATAACAATCCCTCGCGATAAACTCGGGGGCATTCGACTTGGGAAGATTTCATCCGTTCTTGACGAAGGTGCATTATTTCACAATCAATATCGATCGATTCGAATGTCTTGGAGGCTGCTATCTGCGACCTCAAGAGTGGAGCAGCTTGGCTAACCAGTGCGTCGTTAGCGAGTCTGCGTGAACTCGTCGACGCTTGTGCTCACGCTGTCGTTCGAACGGCCAACGGCTGGGTCCGAACCGCGTGCAAGGCCAAACGAATTGACGCGGATCAGCCCATTGCCGCCGAAGAAATTTTGGCCGGACCAGCCACGTTGTTGCGTTATCTGCGTTTGCTCTCTCGAGGTTTGCAGGACGCCGAGCAAAGCGGGTCGCCGATCTTGCCCGGCAAGCCGCGAACAAACTCTCAGGTTCGAGAATGCATCCCTGTGCTACCGGTCAAGAGCCTGTTCGATGGACTAACGTTCATGGGGTTGCAGGCGGAAGTTTGGCGACAAGCCAATGCAAGCAGTGAGCGATTTACAACCCATTGGAAATCATCTCAAACTGCAAGGGCTGGGATCGCTGGAGTCTTAGGGGCGGGCAATGTTAGCTCCATTCCTACGACCGATATGCTCTACAAGATTTTTCACAATCGTGAAGCGGTTCTTCTGAAACTCAACCCCGTCAACGAGTATCTCGAACCATTTTTTGTCGATGCCTTTCGGCCGCTGATCGACGCAAAACTGTTGCGAATCGTTTGCGGTGGAATCGAAGTTGGTGAGGCTATCGTCAATCACGAATCGATCGGGACGTTGCATTTGACCGGTTCCCACTTGACACATGATGCGATTATTTGGGGAAAAGATCCGGTCGAGCGAGTCGCTCGGCAACGAGAAAATCGACCCATGGTGAACAAATCCATCACTAGCGAGTTAGGCAATGTAACTCCTTGGATCATCGTGCCTGGAAAATACTCCCGCAGTGAACTTCGAGCTCAAGCGGAACACGTGGTAGCGTCCGTTACCAACAATGCATCGTTCAATTGCTTAGCTACAAAAATGATAGTGACGTCGCGAGGCTGGGGGCAGAGAGATGAGTTCCTCAATATGATCGATGCGTTGTTCAGCAAAATACCACCGAGATTCGCTTACTATCCCGGCGCGCATCAGCGATTTGCTCGAGCCATTGGGAAGCCGGGGCCAAGTGCTGATGATGGCACGCTCCCTTGGACGCTCATCCGAGATGCAAACCCAATCGATTCGCCCCATTTGTTCGCAGAGGAATCCTTTGTGTGCGTATGTGCAGAAACTCAGTTGCCCGAGAAAGACCCGTTGGCATTCTTGGATTCGGCGGTGGATTTTGTAAACGAAAAGCTGTTCGGGACTTTGTGCGCCACGCTCACTCTCCCGAGCACTTTCAGGCGGCAATTCGCGACTTCATTGGACCGTGCGCTAGTCAACTTGCGGTATGGTTCGGTATGCATCAACCAATGGTCCGGAGTGGCATATGGACTCATGACGCCGCCCTGGGGCGGCTATCACGGAGCGACCCTGGCGGATCCGCAAAGCGGCATTGGTCACGTTCATAACACTTTTTGCATCAGCGACATTGACAAGACGGTGTTGTGGGGACCACTTTGTAACTTGCCAAAACCGGTTTGGTTTCCATCGCATCGGACCGCAAACCTTGTTGCCTGGGACTTGCTGCGTGTGTACGATGTTCCCTCCGTTGGTCGATTGCCCAAGCTTTTCTATCACGCACTGCTCGGATAACTTGTTACTCAACAGCAGATTCTTTTCGAAAGCAGATGACCATGAAAGCGTTTTACCCATTGAGCTTGTTGAGCTGCATGTTTTTTGCAGTGGGTTGCAACGACAGTCAGCTACCTAACGCGCACAAGTCGAACGCAACGCCAACAGACGACGCGGCGCGAGTTGATGCAGCCCCAGTCGTGACGCTCATTCAGCCTGGCGACGACGCTGAACGCAAAGCACAAGAAGCTTTGATCGTTGCTGAGCCAGGCGAAATCATCGAGTTTGCTGAGGGGACCTTTGAGTTCAAAGGGACGCTTTCGCTCAACGGTATTTCTGGCGTTACGATTCGAGGGAAAGGAATAGACAAGACCATTCTCAATTTTACCGGCCAACGGGCGGGATCCGGCGGCGAAGGCTTGAAAATCAAAGCCGATCAATTCACGATCGAAGATCTTACATTGCAAAACACCCCGGGTGATGCAATCAAGGTCGAGGACTCCAAAGGGGTAACATTTCGACGCATTCGAACTTGGTGGTCACGAGGCCCAAACAAAGACAATGGAGCTAACGGCATCTATCCTGTTCTCTGCTCTGATGTACTGATCGAGCATTGTCTGGCCGAATGCGCTTCGGATGCGGGAATCTATGTTGGTCAAACCCAACGCACCATCGTCCGGCACAACCGAGTCGAACGAAATGTTGCGGGCATCGAGATTGAGAATACGATTGGAGCCGACGTTTACGAAAACGAAGCTACCAACAACACGGGCGGCTTGCTGGTTTTTTCACTACCTGGGTTGAAACTGAAAAACGGTTCTCATTGCCGCGCATTCAAGAACCATGTTTACGATAACAATCATCCTAATTTTGCAAACAAAGGAGCGATTGTCTCGACCATTCCAGCCGGCACCGGACTCATGATCATGGCGAACGACGATGTCGAGATTTTTGACAACAACGTGCATGGCAACAATACAACGAATTGCGTGGTCACGAGCTTCTTGATTACGCAACGGAAATTCGAAGACTCCCAATACGACCCGTTTCCAGAAGGGGTATACATTCACGACAATCGTTTTGCTGATGGTGGGAAAAGCCCGCAGGGAGAAATTGGTAAG
>JANLRK010000203.1:0-8039 GCA_031361585.1 Pirellula sp.
GTCGCAATACCCCGATGTGTGACTGCTGCAAGATGGACTATGGTCATTGGCAAAGACGGCCACATCCTCAATCGAAAGACAGACGTCTCACCCGTAAGCGACAGTCAAGAAGTATTGGAATTTATCCACAAGATGGCGGCCAAATAGTGGTGAACTCATTCAACAACAATCGTAGAAATCCGCCAACGCTTAGTGCCCACGTGGTGATTGATTGCCGGCTGACCATTCATCAGGGACAAATTTAGCACAAGGCATTACCGAGATTGCTATGATGAAATTCGCATCCAGTCCGTTCTTCAAATCCCAACCCAACATGAACCAACCACTCTTGGATCAGGAACAGTGGCTAGAGCGACATCGGCCTTATCTCTCTTTGTTGGCTCACGCTCATTTGAATCGACGTCATTCGGCTCGACTTGATACGTCGGACATTGTTCAACAAACGCTTCTAAATGCATTTCTCAAGCGAGATGAGTATCGAGGTAGCACCGAGGCCGAGTTAGCGGCGTGGCTTCGAGAGATTCTGAAACACAAGCTAGCCGACGCATTACGCAATGAGCAACGTGACAAACGCGATGTCCGACGCGAGTGCACCATTGACGAAGGGATCGATGCATCCTTTTCGCGCACGGAAGGCTGGCTAGTCTCACTGCAGTCGTCACCTAGCCAGAAAGCGGTGAAGCAGGAAGATCTATTGCGGCTGTCACAAGCTCTAACCGAATTGCCAGAAGTCCAGCGCGAAGTCATCGTGCTTCATCATTTGCAAGGACAGAAGCTGGCCGATGTGGCAGCGGAAATGGACCGAAGTGAGGCGGCAGTGGCCGGCCTGTTGTTCCGAGGTCTAAGAACACTGCAAACTTTGCTGGGAGATTAAGGGTCATCGATGTCCGATAACAATGCACCACAACCTGACAAAAGCGAAGAACGCGACCAGCAGTTGGAAGCAGTCATCGCCGATTACATCCGCGCCTGTGAGACAGGCACCGCACCCAATCGCACCGAAATTCTCAAGCAACATCCGGAACTTGCCGACGAACTGCGGCAGTTTTTTGGCCAGCACGACCGTATGAATCATATAGCAGCACCGATTCGAGGCTTTGGTGACTCGCTAGCTCAGGCTGTCGGGCCGGGACAACAGCTTAGTTACGTGGGCAACTATGAACTGCTGGAGGAGATCGCTCGCGGCGGGATGGGAGTCGTGTACAAGGCTCGGCAAACCACGCTGGGGCGCATCGTGGCCGTGAAGATGATTGTCTCAGGCCGATTGGCCAGTGAGCAAGATGTACAGCGATTTCAAGTCGAGGCACAAGCAGCCGCAGGACTTCAACATCCAAACATCGTCTCGATTCACGAGGTGGGCCAGCACGAAGGTTGGCATTACTTTTCAATGGACTACGTCGAGGGTCGCGATCTATCGAAAATACTGCGAGAGAACTTGTTGTCGGCGAAACAGGCTGCGACCTATGTACGTCAAATGGCCGAAGCGATTCACTACGCGCACCAGCAAGGAACACTGCATCGCGATCTGAAGCCATCGAACATTCTGATCGACAACCACGATCAAGTTCGCATCACAGATTTTGGCTTAGCGATGCGAGTCGAAAGTGGCAATGACCTTACCCATACCGGCCAAATCGTTGGGACTCCCAGTTACATGCCACCGGAACAGGCACAAGGAAATCGCAGTTTGATCGGACCTTGCAGCGATGTGTATTCATTGGGCGCGGTTCTATATGAATGCCTCACTGGCCGCGCGCCGTTCCGAGCCGACTCGGTACTGAAAACCATTGAACAGGTAATCCATGCCGAAGCCGCATCACCGCGCACGCTTAACGCCGCCATTCCACGCGACCTGGAGACGGTGTGTCTGAAGTGCCTGCAAAAGGAACCTCATCACCGCTATGGCACGGCCCAACTTCTGGCCGAAGAGCTGCAACGGTTTCTGGAAGGTCGGCCAATTCAGGCTCGTCCCATCCGCCTCGTCGAGAGAACCTGGCGATGGTCCAGGCGAAACGGGATTGTTGCCGGTCTAATTGGTTCCGTAGTTTTATCACTTATCATTGGAACGAGCGTCTCCATTTACTTCGCGATCGAGTCAGGCCAGCGCGCTGGTAAGAATTCGCAGCTTGCCCGTAAGGAGCAAGATGCCCGCAGAGCCGCAGTCGCTGGCGAGAAACTTGCCACCCAACGACTCTACCGTTCCCTGGTGGCTCAGGCGCGAGCCAATCGTCTGAGTCGTCGCATGGGACAACGGTTCCAGTCACTTGAAGTTCTGACGGAAGCAAGCCGGATGGCGCATGCGATGTCGTTGCCAGAAGAGGACTTTGTCGAACTGCGTAACGAAGCGATTGCGTGCCTTGCCCTGGTTGATATCCGCACCGAAAAGCAATGGCCCGGTTGGCCACAGGGAAGCCTAAAGGTCGATTTCGACAGCGATCTGGAGCGTTATGTGCGTTTAGACCGCGAGGGGAATGTCAGCGTCCGTCGAGTGTTGGATGATGCGGAACTTTGGAGACTCGAAGGCCTTGGGCCCGATGAAGCCTGGCCGACTCTAAGCCCGGACGGTCAGTTCCTCGTTGTATGGAATAGCCGATTCAAACTCTGGAGCGTGGCAGGTCCAGATCCGGTTCTTTTGTATAACGGCCCGGGCGTTCCGTATTTCGCTCCTGACAATCGTCGACTCGCAGCAATACTACCTCAAGGCAATATCACACTGTATGAGTTACCTTCCGGCAAACGAGTCAAGGACTTTCCAGGGGCTTGGTCCAGAAGTATTGCATTCCATCCTCAATTGAATCAGTTGGCTGTTTCTTCACTGACTGAGGTTCGGATTTTGGATATCGAAACGGGGAGCGAACTCGCCCGTTTGCCCCAGGACGGCGGGCACAACCTGGTGTGGCACCCTGATGGCACTACGTTGGCGGTCGTTGGGAGCGACTCCAACATTTACTTATGGAACGTCGCTGCTCGTAAGGTGACCGCCGTATTGAAAGGTCACGCGGAAGGGACGACTATGGCGTTCAACATGACTGGCGACATGCTGGCCAGCCACGGCTGGGGTCAACCTCTGCGGCTTTGGAATCCCCAGACAGCCGAGCTGCTGTTTCAAGCTCCCATAAACATGCAAGTATCACACTTCAGTCCAAACGGTCATCGATTGGCTGTCGATCGAATGGGCGGTGGACTGCTGCGGATTTTGGAAGTCGCAGACGCTTCCAGTTACTACCGGACAATGATCCGCGACCCCGTCCTGGGGCTCGGAGACTATAGAGCCTCTGCGATCAGTCCGAATGGTCGGATTCTTGCATCAGCGATGGGAGATGGCGTCGCGTTGTGGGACCTCTCCAGCGGCAATCCGATCACATTTCTGCCGACGGCGGGCATGATGGGAGCGGTACGATTTGAACCTTCCGGAGTCCTCCTGGCCAGCGGCCAATTCGGGCTCGCGCGTTGGGCAATTGAGATTGATCCCGCCAATCCAGGGAAAGTTCGCGTCGGACCGTCGCAACAGCTACAACACGGCGGAAGCGCACAAGACATGGGAATGAGTCTGGACGGTCGTACTGTGGCCCAGGCGATGCTTTGGGGCGGGATGGTCTGGCAAACTCACTCGACTGACCCGCCGCTCCAGCTGATACATAACGACGCGCGATTTATTGATGTCAGTCCCGATGGTCGCTGGGTTGCCACGGGAAGCCATTGGCACACCAAGGTGAAAATCTGGGACGCCAAAACAGGACAGCCCATCCACGAGTTACCAGTGGAGGGTAGTTCGAGAGTGTTGTTCACTTCCGACAGCCGTCGATTAGCCACAACTTATGACGGAATTCGGTTGTGGTCAGTCGAAACCGGGCAGGAAATGCAATACGTCGGAGACGGTTGTGGCTCCATCGCTTTTTCCCCAGACGACAGTATTCTCGCCGTGGCAACTGCGGGCGGCATGATCCGGTTGGTGAACCCAGACACCGGACGGGACTACGCGCAATTGGAAGACCCTCATCAGCACCGAACAATTCACGCGGTGTTCTCTTCTGACGGGTCGCAATTGGCGACGACCTCCCAGGAAGGCAATTCAATCCACGTCTGGAACCTGCGTGCAATCCGTGCCAGGTTGTCCGAGATGAAGCTTGACTGGGAATTGCCGACATACCAACCGTCTGATTCACACCAGCCGCTCCGCCTTGATATTGCTGACCCATCAGTATCGCCTCACTCCGCTTCCGATTCGAGTGGGAATCAGCTCATCGAACTGCTTCAGATCCGCGATGCTCTCGCTGTGACCGCCGCAAGCCAACTGGGTGAACTCGGCACTCAGGCAATACCCGCCATTCCCGCGCTGAGCACTGCATTGAACGATCAGATCTACGACACTATGCATGGGAGCTTGCAATCAGCGGCGGCCAGTGCCCTGTACCGAAATGATGTGTTTACCCATGAAAAACAAGGAATCGGTGCGATGAAAAAGCGATCGCCATTCATTTTTCTTACAACTGTCTTCTTCTTGGTATTGCAAAACGTAGTTCGGGCTGACGATTGGCCTCAATGGCGAGGACCGAATCGCAATAATGTTTCATCCGAAACTGGGCTACTCCAGACTTGGCCAGAAGGTGGACCACCACTTTTATTCCAAATCGAAGGATTAGGGGCTGGAATTGCGGCTCCGGCAGTTGTTGGTAATCGGGCTTTCACGCTGTGTGTATTCGATGGGATTGAATACGTAGTTGCTTTCAACGTTGAAACGGGTGAGCGGGTATGGATTTCCCGACTAAGACTGCCATCCGATGGCTACGTCGCAGTCCATCGACTAATGCGATGGTTAAGCCAACGAACAACCACTGTCTATGATGGGAAGCTATACGCTGTCACCGCATACGGTTTGCTCGTCTGTTTTTCCTGCGACGATGGCCGGCAACTATGGAGCAAAGACTTCGGCAAAGAATACGGCGTCACAGGACAGACTTGGGGGTTTTGCGACTATCCGCTTGTGGATGGAGACGCATTAATTTGCGTTCCAGGAGGCTCCAAGGCGACAATTGTTGCATTGAACCGTCATACGGGCGACGAAGTTTGGCGCAAGTTGTTGGACCCATCGAATTTTCCAAATCGACAGTCCAAATTGGTGAGATCCGCCCACACTGCCACGCTTCGTGGTAGCGTCCAAGGTCTCGATTATTACGTTATTGGCACGGATCAGGCCGTCTACTTCATAAACCGCACCGATGGCCGCCTACTGGCGAGTTACGAAGCATTCCACCCAACCACAGCCTTTAGCCATACGCCACTATTCGAAAATACAGACCTACTTGTAACCAATGGTTATGGCGGTGGAATCGCGAGATTGGCGTTGGGCCTCGACGGACAATCGATATCGCTCAAGGAAGTCTTCCGTGGCCGTCAAAAATTGGATACTTTCGAGGATAGCGGCATTGTGGTCGATGGTAAACTGTTTCTCAGTGGCAACAGTGGTCGCAGCTTGGATTGTTTCGACCCACATACCGGCGATATTTTGAATAGAGCACAAGTGCAAGGTCGGAATGCATTTACCTGTGCAGATGGACGGCTTTACACTTTTTTTGTAGATGGCAAGGTCACGTTGACCGATGTGAACTCGAAAGATCTATCGTCGCTAGCCTCGTTTCAATTGCCTCAAAAACAACCGTCAATAGGAGTAACGATGCCAGTCGTTGCGAACGGTAAATTGTACCTGCGGGATGATGATCGAATGTATTGTTTCGACGTCTCGGACAATGCGTTAAGTGCGACAAAGGAACCGAAACGAGTAACTCATATCGCTCCCAAACTCGACCCTAGCTTAGCGGATCGACTTCTTCCAGTGCCAATCTATTTGCCAACGCCACAAGAGGTGGTAACGCGAATGCTAGCCGAAGCAAAACTGATGTCGGGTCAGAAGCTTGTTGACTTAGGTAGCGGTGACGGTCGAATCGTCGTGACAGCAGCGAAGCAATTTGGCGCGAGATCGGTCGGCTATGAGATCGATAAGGAGCTTGTTGCAATCTCAAGGGCGAAAATCGCAGACGCGAAAATCGCGGAATTGGCAACTATTGAAGCGTCGGACATGTTCAAAGCCGACCTAACGGATGTCGACGTACTAGCGATCTATCTTTATCCGGACGTAATGAATCAACTTAAAAAGCAGATTGAGAAGATGCATCCAGGAGCGATTGTCGTTTCTCATCAGTTTAAGTTCCCAGGCATCGAGTCTGATAAAGCAATCGAGGTGCAATCAGTGACTGGAGAACGGCATTTGATCTATGTCTACAAACTTCCATTGAAAAAGCTATCCAGCGATGGAAGCAAGAATTAGCAATTTCTGATTATACCGACCTTTCACGTGTCGCATCGTATGACAGAAATACCTTTTTTATTTAAGTCACTTTTGCCAATTAAAAATGTTGGAGTCCTAGTATGGCACGTCACTGGATCGTTCGAGTCTGCAATGCGGTAATGACCGTCGCTTCGATATGGGCGACCTTTGCGGGCTTAGCTACAGCAGACGACTGGCCGATGCTCGGCCGTGATGGAACTCGCAATAGCGTCAGTGCGGAGACCGGCGCTCCTACATTCTGGTCCGTCGAGAATCGGGAAAAAAACAACGTATTACGCGAATCGCGTGGCATTCGCTGGTCCGCACCGCTGGGTTCGGAAACGCACTCGTCCCCAGTCGTATCGGATGGCCTTGTGTGGATTGGTACAAACAACCCACGGCCCAACTTCCAAGCGGCAGAATCATTGCATAGCGTGCTAAAATGCTTCCGCGTGGAAGATGGCAAGCAGGTTTACGAGTACATTTCGCCAAAGCTTGGAACTCGCACTCAGGATGCTGGCTGGACCGGGTTGGTAAGCTCGCCGTTGATTGAAGGCGATCGACTCTGGCTGACGACTAACCGCAGCGAGGTTCTTTGCTGGGATATCGGACCATTGATTCGGGGAGAGGGATCCCACGTGAACTGTGGAAGCTTGATTTGATCAAAACGTTTGACACCTTTCCGCACGTTCCCTTGATGGGCCCGGCTAGGCCTTGTTCGATTGGTGCGTCTTGGAACGATCGCATCTTCGTGACCACGAATAATGGAGTCGGAGAAGACCGCAACAGCGTCCCGAAACCAGACTCCGCAAACCTCGTGTGTCTAAACAAAAACACGGGTGAAGTCTTCTGGAAAGACAGTTCGCCCGGCTCCAACATTCTTTTGACACAACTCTCGAGTCCCACCGTAGCGACGATTCGTGGCCAAGCGCAGGTGATCGTTCCGCAGAGCGATGGTTGGGTGCGGGCTTTCGAGCCAATGACAGGTGAAAAACTCTGGGAGTTCGATATCAATACCAAAGAGTCAATCTTAAGATACTTCGGGGGTCGCAACTCGTTGCTTGGGAATGCGGTGGTCTATGAGGATCGAGTGTATGTCGCCTCCGGAAGAGATGTCGAGCAAGGTGGAGGTCCGGGCCGACTGGTGTGCATCGACCCGACCAAACGCGGCGACGTCAGCGCAGAGTTAGCGGTGAACGCCGAGGGCCAGATATTGCCACATCGAAGAAAGCAAGCAGTCGATACGAAGGTCGGCGAAAAAGCCATCGCGAATCCTAATTCGGCACTCGTTTGGGAGTTTGTCAAATGCGGAAATGAATTTGAAGACGAGATGCACGTGACGATAAGTTCGGTCGCCATCGCGAAAGGCCTCGTCATCGCCCCTGACTTCGAAGGTCTTGTGCACTGTCTCGATGCCAAGACCGGACGGCGATTTTGGAGCTATGACACGAAAGCGGCGATTTGGGCTTCGCCGTTGATTGTCGATGACAAGGTCTACATCACGGACGAAGATGGAGATGTGTCGATCTTTAGTCTCTCGGCCGACCCAAACGCGGCGGGTCAGAAGTTGAATGGCCAGATCCAGCCGCTGGCCGAAATCGCGATGCATGATTCTATCAACAGTTCACCCGTGTTTGCCAACGGCGTGCTGTACATTGCTCGGAGGAACAGACTGTTCGCCATCGACGTCGGAAAAGACCATCTCGATCCCGAA
>JANLRK010000212.1:0-17526 GCA_031361585.1 Pirellula sp.
GCCGTGCGAGTCGCCAAAAGAAAAACTAATTCAACAGCTCGTTAGAAACATAAAATTACTAGCCCCAAGTGGCTCCCTTTCTGACTGCCAAAACTCTCTTTTTGGCTGCCGCGCTGGCTCCCTTTTTGGCTGCCATTTCCAGCTTTGCAAGCAGCTTCCGTCCTTTCCACAGGTTTGTGCGTAGCCACGAGCTAGCCCAAACACTGTGGGCGTTGGCGCTGGCTACTTCGCCATTTCCACAAGTGGGACTACGGCAACGATGTGGAGGTAGACGTAGACGGGAGCTAGCGGCATCCGCAAATTGGTTCTCAACAACTGTGGGCGGGGGCGCTGATCGCTAGCTGAAGGTATGCTCGATCAGATAGACTGTTAGGGCAAGCTAGAACTGATCCGTATCAATCAGCTCACGCCATCGATTGGCGTACATGACCCCGAATCGACCAAATGCATATGCTTCCGTTCTTAATTTCAATACCGACAATTGCCCTGGCAATGCTCTGGATTGCGGGCGAGGCAATGAACAAGCCTTGGTTGCGTCGTATCGCTGGACCGTTGTTTCTGATCGTCGTTGCCGGAATAGCGGTAACTGCATCTGGAATAATTACGTCCCCTGAAAGCTCGTTTCGATACTCTGGCGCGATCAAAGAGTTTGTTGCAGCGTTTGTCAAAATCTCGGAACGAGACGGGGACGCATCGGTCGTCGGTCATTTGCGTAGATATGATTCTATCAGTTGCCAGACATACGAAGGCAGCACGATACTCGAATGGCTTGCCGAGCCAGTAGTTACAATGCAAAAAGTCCGAGAAAATTCTGAAATACAATCGATTGAACTGTCGGCAGCCGATTCCAAAAATCTCGACTCATGGGTCGGCGTATATGCCACCCCAAGGGAAACTATCGGGGGTTCCGGGACGGTGCTCTTGATAGGCAAGGTCGGTGACCGGTTTCATTATCGAAGGACATATTACACTGACGTGCAATTCTACAGCGAAATCGACGAAATTGAAAAGTTTGGAATTCCGTTGTTGGACGAAGGTAAATTGTATTTACCGATGGCGAATGGGTTTTCGCACGAACACGGAACGCAATTGTCGGCTTCTGTGGCAAGGTACGTCCAAAGGAAAGTCAATGGTCGCGTAGTATTGATAAGTGCCGAAGCCGAACGGGCTTTTGACCAAGGAGACAGGTTGTACACCAATGGAATTCTTATCAAAACAGAAGTTGAACCGACTTTGGTGCTCGACCTGAATACGGTAGCACATGAGTCTGTATCGGTACTCGGACTTTAAACTTCACATCCCCAAGCGGTAATACCTCGCTCCAACCATCGGTCGCTTTTCCACAACGTAGACCAACACTGTGGACCTAGGTCAGCGTCAGCGGGCAACAATGTGGACGTGTACGAATCCAGCGACAGCGCTTTCCACAGCTTGGCTTGAAACTACTTCGGCTACGGCGCTGGCAATCTAGCCAGATCCTGGCGGATTCTAGATTCTATTTCTTTGGATCAGTCGCCATCCAGATTGCGAATCCGAAAAAAAGTCGTCGCAAATGGACCAAGTATACTGATCCAATAGGAGCAAGTCACTCACCGTCCCATTATCATTTCGAATGGGAGAGTTTGCAGAACGAGAAGGTCGGTAAGTGCCGTCTGTACTGAATTCCCCTTCGCCATTGGCATCGCGCGCATTGAGCCAATTGATGATCACCAAGATATCAAGCGGGCCAGCCGCAAAATCCCCATCCACATCCAAGAAGGTGTCGGGCGCAATCGAGTCGGTTGGTAATGAAGCTAGGTTTCCGCTTCCAAATATGTTTAAATGGTTGATGATCAAAAGAACATCGATAGGTGAAACGTAGCCGTCACGGTTTACATCTTTGTTATCCGGTCGATTTTGCCATGGAGACTGAGGGTTGATTGCGTATACCGATAATTCATTCTCCCCGCTCATCAATAGCTGGTTATTGGCGATACTGATTCGACCTCCGACGGGAAGTATCGCAATCGCTTCCCTCGTCATACGATCAAACACATACGTGTTCTTGCTCGACCCGACGACGATCGAATCATCGGTGACGATAGGCTGACCAAACACTGGATCTCCCGTGACAAAAACGCCTTTCGACTCGCCTGTGCTTACATCAAATGCCTCTAGCACACCTTGTTTGATTGCGAAAACGGAATCTCGATCCACCGCTGGAATACCCTCAAACGCGCCAGGTACCACCCAACGTTGCGTGAAGCTTGCCAGGTCGATCCCATGCAACCCTTGGCCGCCAATGGCGTAAGCGTTTTGAGCTAGCATGGCAGGTACAGTGTTTACCGACCACAAGTTGTTCTCCCATTCCAGATTCAAGTACTTTGTCGCTTGACCGGAGGTAGTTGAATGTTCTCTTAAAATATCGCCAACCCAGGAATAAAGTTTTCCGTCATTGAAAGTAGGTGCCCATCGCTCAAACGGGTCCAGTTCCGCAAAGAACTGGCGTTCGCCTGTAACCTGATCAAATCCTAACAGCCCGCCGTTAAAACCTCCGCCAATAAAGACTGAGCCAGAACCTACAGTTGGGGCGAGATATCGTTGCCGATCATTTGCGTATGGAGCGATCCAATCAACTAACCCCGTTGAAGCATTAATTGACCAAAGTTGCGAGTTATCTCCGAAGACGTCTCGTTGTACGTATACATGCCCGTCATTGTACGTTGGAGCGCTTATCGATTCAGCGTCTTCAAAAATATATCGCCAAATCTCTGATCCAGTCGTTGTCTCGATCGCGGCCAAGAACGTGCCATTGACGGTGGAATGTGGAGTGGCAAAAATAAGTCCCTCACCTGTTGCAACCGGATTCATGAATCCCAGTGGACCGTTCCATGCCTTCAAGAATTTAGGACTTTTGCCAAAAAAACCTGGGAAGTAGCCAGAATGTTCTGTTCCATTTCCGAGAGACTGCCATTCGCCAATCAAGCCCAAAACGTCATCGTCTTGAATCGGCATCACGGCAATTCCGCTACTCCAACCCGTTGCGGTCGCACTCACCGTGATGTTCGGCGTTTTGTCCACTCGTCGATTGTCAAACAAATGCAAATCGAATGTTATCGATTGCTGACCGGCAGGTATCGTAACCTTTAATGGAATCGAAACCCTCTCAGGATCAGATGACCTTAGAGCAATTTCGACATCACGTTCGCTTCGAAAATTCAAAAACACAGTGCCACTTTGCGTGAGCAGGTCGTTCCCTTCAATGATACCGGTCGGAAGACCTAGACGAAGAGCGGGTCTTTCATCGTCTTGGACGAGAACTTCATGGAAAGCGGATCGATATTGCGTCGCTTTCGCCTGTATCATTCCATTTCGTTGACCATTGACAATCGAATCATCGCCGATCCTCATCTCAAATGTTGCCGACATGAGCCCAGAACGGATTATTATTGTATTGGGCACATCCAATTGGCCAGCAAGAGTTGACCGTATTTCAATTAGCAGGTCTGAGTCTATCGCATATGGAATGTGAATCGAGCCTGAAACGATCCCAGAATCCTCGATAAGAACCGACGGGGCGACGATGGCGAGCGAAGGGATTTCGTTATCAAGTATCGTGGTCGTAGCAACGCCGGTCGTCCAGTTCCTGGCTATTGCCCTGACCTCGACAGTTTGTGGGCCGTCTTCAACTAGGTTGTCGATCGAAGTCACATCGAAATTTACCGACGTAGTATGAGCCTTTAATGTTACCGAGAGTGGGACCTTCAAACAGTTTGTATTTGAAGATAGAAGCTCTACAACCGTGTCAATAGAAGGTGCTATTTCCGATGAAACCACGCCTGCCAACCTGAGAGTGCCGTTTGCCTCATTTATCATTGCTGGCATGCGAACGGTCAGCACGGCAGGTTCGTCGTCGAGAATGAAAACAGTTGCGGTCGCTCTAAAGGAGCCCAGCAAGGAAGCCGTGACGAGAATCTCAGCGTCGATATCCAGATTCGAATTGTCTAGAATCTCGACGTCAAAAATCGCTGAAGTCGTACCGGCTCGAATTCGAACGAATTCAGGAGCCTTCAGGCGATCAGCGCCGTCTGACTTCAGTTGAACCAAAACGTCTTTAGAGGGAGCCTTGTCAAGTTTTACTACACCCTGAAAAAATAGTATCCCAGCCTTCTCACTCACCCGCTTTGGCAATTCCAGCGAAAGTCTAGGGTGCAAAGCAAACGCGGAGAGTACGCCATTTTGGGAGGCAATGTAGAGTGTATCATTCGCAAGGCTTAGTGTGCCTCCAACAGGAAAAGTCGATAATTTGGCACCTGTTGCTAGATCCAGAACATAGGTTTTATTTGAAGACGAAACAATGATGGCATCATCGGTAATGATCGGGTTAGTAATCATGGGCTCGTAAGGGTTGTAAATCGCTATTTGAGCTCCTGTCATGCTATCGTATGCTTTGATTAGCCCTTGAATGCCGACATAAACAATCCCATTTGCAACGGTGGGCCCAACTGAGAACCAATCGTCGACTCTCCACAATTGCTTGAAGTCGACAAGGTCGATCCCCACTAGTCCTGGACTGTAATCCCCCAGGATAAAAAACGCTCGTTGATCGTCAATTACTTGAAGGCTGTTGATACTAGTTGGTCTTAAGGACTCACCCAAGTCGAGCGAACGGACAACGATTCCTGTCGTGGACGCATGCTCTCGGAAGATATTTTTAGTGCCGGTGTATAAATGATTATCATAGAAGGTCGGCGTGATAACACCGCCGATCGCAGATGAACCAAAGGAGAAAAGCAGTTCTCCCGTTGCTTGGTTGAATCCACGTGTATTGCTGTGTTCGCCAATGTATACCACGCCGTTACTCACTGTTGGGGCCAACGCGGCGAAGTTCCAGGGCATAAGTGGGGTTGTCCACTCGACAACCCCACTTATCGCAAAGAACGAATACAAACCGTTGAACTCCCGTAGGTATATTCGACCACGATCGAAGGTTGGCGCACCAATGACTGTGTTCACGCCAAATAGATGCCGCCAGATCTCTTTCCCAGTCTCGGCGTCGAGCGCCGACAAATACGATTCATTGTCCAATCTCCCAGCGACAAAGACCATGCCGTCGCCCGTGACGACCGGCTGCAAATGGAAATCGCTAATGGGGTTTTCCCAAATTAATTTAGGTGCGATGTGCGTTCCAATTTTGCCGGGGAAATATCCCGTGCGGCTTGGGCCGTTTCCGTAACTTGTCCAATCTCCTGCCAACCCAACTTCCGTTGGGTCGTCATCGATAACTTTGATCGTGTTGGACGTAGTCTGCAAACCAGCAGCCGAGCCGTTGATTACAATCCTGGCGTCAAAATCTGCGATCGCATTGTTGACAACCTCTAGGTTGAAGTTCGCGGTTTTAGTCCACGCACGAATTGTGACAGTTTGAGAAACCCTCAATCGACTAGGGTTGTTGGAATCCAAAAAAACGACAAGGTCCTTGGAAGGAACGCTAGAAACCGTAACCGTGCCTTTGCCGAGCAGCGTTCCCTGCTCTTCGTTGACTTGGGTTGGAATCTGTATGGACAAAAAAGTCGTTGGATTCAATTCGTAGGTAGTAAGAGTTGAACCGTATGGGAGATACAACTTGTTATTGGCGATGCTGGCGCCGCCTTGGCCACGCAATTTAAGCCGAACTGCACGCGAGTTTCGATCAAAAACAAAAGTGTGTTCACCTGTCGAGACTAGGATCGCATCGTCCGTTACCAATGGTTGACTATTAAGCGGTTCCTGTGCATTGTATGTTGCCCGCAGCACTCCAGTTTCAGCATCAAAAGCTTGAACGGTTTTGTTTTGAACAGCATAAACAGTCCCCTTCGCAACGGTAGGAATTTGCGAAAATTGACCAGCGACTCTCCAAAGCTGCTTGTGAGTGAACAGGTCGACGCCGACAAGTACAGGTTGATCAGTGAATTGCCCGCTAATTAAATATGCCCGTTGTGAATCCATTGCGGGTAATGTGTTGACGTACCAATAATTCTTCCAAGGAGGGCTCAATTCGAGTGACCATAGTGGTTCGCCACTGGACGTTGAATGTTCCCTAAAAACTCCACCAACAAAAGTGTATAGATGGCCGTCGAGTGTTGATGGCGACCAATCTTCATACCTAATCCAAGGGTCCATTTTATAGGCGAAGAGTTGCTTTCCGGTTGACTGATCAATGCCGATCAGTGCGCCAGCGTCGGCTATATAGATCCTTCCTCCTGATATGGTGAGGGGATAGGACTCCCAGCGAGCTATTACAGTGGTCCATTCGGCCAATCCCGTCGCGGCATTAAAGGACCACAGTTGAGAATCTAATCCGGAACTACTTCGAACATAGATATGCCCCTGGTCGAAGCTTGGGTTACCTAGGCTGTTCAAAAAGCCAAAGTCGTGTCGCCAAACTTCGTTACCTGTATCCTCGTCTAGCGCGGCGACGTAAGTATTGGAACAATTTGTTCCAGAGACAAAGACGAGTCCGATACCAACGACTGCTTGGCCGGGTCGGGGAGAAAAGCAACCAGAATTAGAACTAAACGACCATCGAATTTCGCTTGTCAACTTTGTGCCAAGATTTCCTGAAATGTAGTTTGTGTGGCTCGGGCCGTTTCCATACGTCGGCCAATCCCCGACGATGTTGCCTTCAACAGCGAGGACAGTCCGAGACTCCAGGAACTCTATTCTGAGATTGACTCGGAGAACGGATGGCCTTCGATGATTGGTGGATGGATTGGGACGGCTGGCTTTGGTCACAAAGAACTGTTTCAAAAACCTAAACAATGCTGTTGCCCTACCCGCTTTCGGGACTCGAAGTCATACGTTTGGATGTCCAGCAATTCTAGTCCGACGTTTCAACGAGTTTTGAAATTGTCTGATATTTGCGAAAACTTGTGCCTTCCCTCAAATTCAATTTTCAAAATCCTGATGTCGATGAAAAAACATTCGTACTTCGGTGCAAATAGTCCCGACTCTCCGTCGAAGCGACGTCATAGGAATGACAAATTAGCATGGAATTTTGCTCGCCAAATGCATGATAAGCAACGGCATAGGACTTACCCGTCCACAACACCGGACCATCTTTTTGTTCATCGTTTTTGTTGGTAATTCTGCCTCCTGAATGCAATCCTATTGCATCTAGCCGTTTAACGGCGTCAACCTTCGCATTAAGTTCACGTTTGCTATAACAGGAGGTATTTTGTTCGCAACCACCCCTCCAGGTTATGAGGTTAGAGACTTTTTGTGTGGGAAGTCTCTAACCTCATAACCCGGACGTCTGAAAACGCAAAAACCAATGGTTTCATTGATGCTTCGGGATTTGGACGCTTCAAAAACAGGCTCCAAAAAGTCTCTCTACCTCATCACCTGAGCACCAAGCTGCACGAAAATACCTCCGGGTTATGAGCTTTAGAGACTTTCCCTTAATAGCTCATAACACCAGGGTAGAGAGAGCAAAGATTCGTGAGACTTTTGGCCAAAAACTGTCGTTTTGAGGTCGAAATGGCGTCCACCAGGTTATGAGGTAGAGAGAGTCGGAGAGAGCCGAATTCGCTACGAGGGAAAGCGACAGATCAACGAAAAGACTGGGGATAAACGAAAGAAGGCTGGTGTCATGACAGCACCAGCCTTTTCGTTTACTTGTGGGTAGGATTTTGTTCGCTACCACTCGTTGAAGTTGCGGGAGCCAGACTCCAATCGAGCGCAAAACAGAGAGTCGGTCTCGGTGGAGAGAAAGCGACCGTAGGGGTTCAGCTCGGTAGGGGAGATGAACCAATTCTTGGCTGACTACATCGCTCGAAAGAACGAAATTGCTAGCAAACCGGTCATTCCACTTTTTGCACTATGCGATAGAGCAATTGTTGCATTAAAAGCGAAAAAATACCATTTTGTCTCATTTTGTTGCAAAATAAATACTTTTGTTGCGTCATTGTGTTGTTTTGTTCCGAAGCTGACGTTATCATATCATGTGGTCCAAATAACCACGTGGTCCAAATAACAAGGAGTGTTTATGCAATACCTGACGGAAATCACGCGGCTTATTGATGGTGCGTTAAAAGGCGACCGCCCCCGCGTCATTGATTACACGAAGCTGTTAGCGACAAAACTGGAAAAAGACGGGGATGCCCGGTCGGCCAAACGGCTCTCGGAGTTGATCGCAAGATCCGGAAGCACGATAGGCCTTCAGCATGCATCGCCAACAATACCCGTTGACGGTGAGTCTCGTTTTCCGCTCGCTGACGAGACCGTTCCGATTGTCGACCAAATAAGACTCTTTCTTGACCCTCGCGTAAAGCAACGTATTGACGAGTTCTTAATGCAGGTAAGATGCACCGATGATTTAATCGCCGCAGGAGTGGGAGTTGCGCCAACCATGCTTTTGTATGGTCCTCCTGGAAATGGAAAAAGTATGACCGCCGCCTATATCGCGGCTTCGCTGGATATGCCCTTGTTGACGGCAAGGATCGACACGTTGGTGTCTTCGTTTCTTGGAAGCACGTCCAAGAACATACGATTCCTATTTGAACATGCATCGCGCAGGCCGTGCGTTTTGTTTCTGGACGAACTGGATTCTATTGGCAAATTGCGCGACGATCAGCACGAAATGGGAGAACTCAAGAGAGTTGTGATTTCATTGTTACAAAACATAGACAAGTCAGACGGAAAGACCGTGCTTCTGGCTGCGACGAACCATCCGCATATGCTGGACCGCGCAATTGGGCGTAGATTTCAGTTCCACCTAAATATCGACTTGCCGTCGACGGAGTCGCGAGTAGGGTTGATAAGCGATTTGCTAAGCAACTATTCTGCAACTTTAACATCGTCGCAGATCTCTGAATTGACCGATCGGTTGAGTTGCGCAGAGATAGTTGGCGTAATAAATGACGCAATTAGGGACTGTGTCATCAAGGGTAATAAACAAATAAGCGAAGCATATCTATTAAAAAGAATTATCGAAACCAAGACCGGCACATTGCTTTCGCCGACTATCCCAGAGCCAACCGAACTTCTGAAAATTCAGATGTTAAATCAAAAAATTCTGACTGTCAGGCGACTTGGGTGTCTATTTGGTGTCTCGGGTTCGACAATAAACCGACAAATTGCGAAGGCAAAGAACAGCGAGTAAAACGCAATGAGTGAACTACGACCAATTCGATTGGTGTTGACCGAAGACCGTGACCTTTCTCGCGTTCCGTCCGGTGGAGGCCCACGAAAGGTTTTCAAGGATGTCGATTCAAGGTTTCGTGGTCGAATTGCCGGCGAACTTGATTCGATTGCTGGACGGTATTCGCAGGTTCTTAAGAAGCAAAAACTTCCGGTAGTGGCGAAGGTAGTTTTAGAACAAGAAGCTCTTGCAAAAAGCCATCGCCCCGATTCGTTATTCTCGGTTCAGACCTGCCCTATTATTGGTTGCGACACTATTGGAACGCTATTGCTTAGCGTTACCGACGAAGGCTTACATAGGCTGAAAAAGCAGGTGCTAAACGGAACGACAATTGACGTTGAAGCTGATCTTTCAACGGTCGTTGAGATCGGATCCTTCGATCCAATAATTGATGTGGTGAAGGAAAGTGAACGACAAACTGTTCTGAAACCATTAAAAATCAAGCTTTTCAATCATATTGATTCGAAACAGAATCAACGGATTTACGCGGCGTTCATGGAGCGGCTTACTGGATTTAATATTCAGCAGATCACGTACTCTTCCGAAATGATTGTGTTTCGCATTGATGATCCGACAAGCGATCTGATAAATGAGCTTCGCGGCTTTGTAGGAACACAGTCCCTCTCGTTCCTGCCAACAATATCCTTGGCGGGACAGTACCTCCCGGCGGGCACGCTTAGTGAAGTCAGATTCCCCCCGCCACTCCAAGGGCATGAGTATCCGGTAGTAGGTTTGATCGATTCTGGGACTGATCCAACGAACGAACGACTGCAAGAATGGGTAATCAAACGCGACGATGAAGATGTTGCAGCGAGTGATCAGGACAATCGTCACGGAAGCTTCGTAGCTGGACTTATTGCGAACAGTCGGGCACTAAATGCCAGTGACAATTTCCCAGATGTGCAAGCAATGATTGTTGATATTGTAGCTGTACCGAAAAACAGTCCACTATATGAGTCTGATTTGCTAAAGACAATAAGGCGAGCCGTGGCAGAAAACCGCGATGTTCGAGTCTGGAATCTCTCGATTAGTAACGAAGGAGTTACATGCGATGACAATCAAATTTCGGATTTTGCTATGGCGCTCGACGAGATACAAACAATAAATGATGTGCTATTGGTCAATTGTACGGGGAACTTAAAGACACTTCCCTTACGAAAATGGCCATCGACTCCAACGTCTGAAAGAGATCGAATACTGGCGCCAGCAGACTCCGTTAGAGCTTTGAGCGTCGGCTCGATAGCGCATCTGAAAAACAACCAAACTCTTGTTCGCGTCGGTGAGCCATCGCCGTTTTCGCGTCGGGGACCGGGCACAGCATTCATGCCAAAACCAGAGATATGTCACTATGGAGGGAACTGCGATTCAAGCATGAACTACGCCCAAGTAGGCGTGATGAGTACGACTGAAAATCTTGGATTGGTTGAGTCAATCGGGACCAGTTTTTCTACGCCACTTATCGCTTCGTTGGCGGCAGGAGCGTTATCGGCAACCGAAGGAAATCAGCTGTCAATTAATATGACGAAAGCACTAATCGTTCATTCAGCAGCTCTAAAATCGCGAACTACGAAGGCATCTGATTTGCGATATCGAGGGTTTGGCGTTCCTGGGTCACTGAAAGAGTTGCTCGAGTGTGAAACTTGGAGGGCAACTTTACTTTTCGAACCAGAAATCCCAGTTGACCGAAGGATTTTTAGCAAGTTGGATTTTCCAATTCCGAAGTGTTTTCGCCAAGCAGATGGAAAACTCAAAGGAGGCATTCTTTTAACGGCAGTTTATGACCCACCTCTCTCTTCGACTGGAGGCTATGACTACTGCCAAGCAAACGTCGAAATTTCACTCGGGAGTTATGATTCCAAGAACCCAGAGGAAGACCCTGCACATAGTCGAATAGTTCCATTCCATCCCAAGGACTACTCGAAGCTAGGGGAGAAGAACCTAGTTGAACACGGATTCAAATGGTCTCCCGTAAAAGTTTTTCAACATGAATTCCGCGAGAAGGCAGCGGATCGAATTCGATTGTATGTGCGCCTTTATTTGCGTGAAAATCAAATCCCTGTCGACAGTCAAAATGTAGCAATTGTGGCCTCGCTTTATGATCCATCTCGTTCGCTTCCGGTCTACAACCAAACGATTCAAGAACTAAATGCAACTGGATGGCAGACACAGATCATCGCTGTCAAGGAGCAAGTACGAAGCCGACTCAAATAAAAAACCTCGCTTGCATCGAAGTAAGCGAGGCACGAAAGCAATAGCGTTGAACAAGTGTTGTCCGACGCGACAGCCGTGTATTTAGCACAGCACGCTTCCAGTTGGTAACAGTGAGCGTACCGGTCTAAGGCTGACGTTTCAATTCCAATTTCCAGGATACACGGATTTTGGCGATTTCGAAAGGTTTTTTATTATGCTTTCATTGAAAGCGACGCCACACAAAGTGGTTGGTGGTCCCGGTTATTCGATCGAGTGTGACGTGTTTTACAAGAACACGGGAACGGAGCCGGTGGTTATCAGTATTTCAAACGCTGATTTTTACGTGCACGGTCCACATGGGTTTCAGTTGGATCATCAAAAAGGGTCTGGCCCTCCCGATGCTTCACGACTTGAACCCGGACAAGAAAGATCGCTTAGCTATTCGTTTCACTCAAGCGCGGATCGAGCGTGTTCTGTTTCTGTAACTTTGGCTGGTCAGGGTGCATCCGCACATCTGTAGGTCACTGTTCGCGATCATAGCGGCCGTCCATTTGGGCGGCTGCTTTCGTTTTGGACTTGCTAAATCGAATGATCAGATATCCGTCATTCGTTCAGAATGATTCCGCTGATGGAGCGTTTGCGGCGACGGATGATTCCAATGGTTTTGTCTCCCATTTTCTGGCTAACGTTTCACAGGGTCACTCTGCAATATCGTCGTCTCCCTCGTCATTTGTTCTCAGCGTCGCGTACACCGTATGCACGAGTGCGAAACCGCTCCGGCGTGTCCAACGCGTGTCCAACCGGTGCGAATTAGCGGTCGCACGGTCTTCAAACTGAAGCAATGAGTTATTGATATCCAAAAGCGCTTCGAGCCTACGGACGAGGCATACCAAGCCGTTCCTCGAAAAAGGCGGTCTGGCGATGAGCACCCTGGGGGCTGCCAGAGATTTTTGGGTAGGGATTCCTGTTCATAAGAAAAAATATTCCCACATGGGAGGTAATAATCCTAGCTCGCGACTCGATATAGTATTGACGAACAGCATCATGTTCAGACAGACGGTGACTGGAAAACATGGAATGTGTCCAACTTGGGAAGAATTCGTGACTAAGCACGCGCAGAATGTGCTCAACGCTGCGCTGCGCGTAGTCGGGAATTCTGACGATGCAGATGACGTCGCCCAAGAAGTATTCCTGGAGATATTCAAGAACAACCGAATGTATGAGTATGCCGAGAAGCCTGCGCTCATTCGCACTATCGCGACGCGGCGGGCGCTTGACCGACTGCGACGTAGGAAGAAAGCAATCCGACTAGATGGTCGAGAACTGGATTTACGCGTGTCTGATCCATGTGAAAGCATTGTGGCCGCTGAGCTCGATCAGCAACTGCGAGATGCGTTAGTTAACGTGCCGCCGCGCGAAGCAGAAATTTTTTGCCTGAGTGCTTTTGAGGGATATTCCACAACTGAAATTGCTCAAATGTTAAGCATTTCTAAAGGTGCCGTAGCTAAATCGTTGTGTTTGGCCCGTTCGCGGCTTTCAGCAGCTTTTGGGCTGAAGCAAACAGAGGTCAAGAAATGAACGTTGACCAAAATCAACCACCGCTGCCAGCTGAATTGATCGACTCTATCGAACGCATACGCCAGCAGACTGCAGCACCGGAATTGGTTGCAAAGGCGACTTCCAAAGCGATTGAGTTAAATCTCTCAGCGAACTCAAGTTCGGGCGAGGTCAGAATGCACGGTGCCCCGTGGCTGTATGCAACAGGAATCGCAGCGTCAATTGTCTTGGCTACGTCATTCGGATTTTGGACATATAAGTTTGCAATTAACACTAACTACCCCGTTCAGTTGCACAACGATGTCAACCATTCGCCCGTCGCGACAAGTTCATTGGTACTGGTTGGTTATCGCAAGGTTGACGAAGACCTGGACCGCGCAGATGCGAAAGTAGGCGATCTGTCCGAAGCTCTCGAATTGGCTGGTCTACGTCGAGAGATTCAAGCTACGTTAGATGAATACTACGACTGGAGTGATGGAAAATGAGACTCGTGATTTTGGCCGTCGTTGAAGTGCTTTGCTTTTCGAATATTTTACTCGCTGACGACTGGGACTCCTACGTTAAAGCCCCTCCTAACCATGCGATCTTGTCCGAAACGCTCAACGGTTGGATTTTTGTCCCTGAAGAGTTGAAGGACGTTTACGACAATACTCTGCGCCGGCTTGAGTCTCTTCAATCGGAGTTAGAAGACGGACGCGTTACAGCGAAGGAAGCGAAAGCAGAATTGGCTAAACTTAAATCGCGATTGAAATTATTACGGCAAGAGATCGAAGCTAGCCGCGTTGAAGTCCAAGGTGCCGAAATTCACGAACAAACTGAGTCGTCTGAGTTCGAACTTGGTCCAGAAAAACGCATGGCAATTACTGCTAATCATGTACGAGTTATTGGCTGGGATGGACCGAAAGTCAAAGTGGAGTTGAAGAAGCTGGTTTTGTCGAGTGACAAGAAACCAGTCGACGATGAACTGAAAGCTGTAAGCATTGTGCATAAGCATGAAATGGCCCAATTTGCAGGTCAGACTGATGCACAATGGGAGGCTCAGGAAGCTGAATTCATGGCAAAAGACGGTGTTAAGCTGAACAAGGAGCAACTGGAGAATCGCCGCAAATTGGTTGACGAGGTTCGTCAAAGTCGCGCCCATTACCGCGAGTGGCTTGCAAAGGAAATCGACCAACTTTCGATCACAGGTCTAGACTATAGCAGCAATAAATTCATCGAGAAGAAAGTGAAGTCGGATGGAGGTGGTGGACGAATAGGTTCAGTGCGTCAACGATATGGCGAGCTAACTGTCTACGTTCCGGCCTGCACTAGTGTTTGCATTCGTGGTGCTCGTCGTGGTCTGCATGTCGAAAACCTCTCCGCTTCGCTCATGATCGTCGATGAGGATTCAACGGATTCCGATGCTCGCGGCGAGTTCAATGTAGTTGGACTTCACGGTAACTTGCTGTGCCGCGATTTCCCATTGCGAACCGTTTTCGACGTAGAGGGACGCGTCAAAATTGAATCCACGACTGAGTTTGGAGTCGAAGGTGCTGGCACTAATCATCATGACGGTCTACGCAATATGACTCCAGGACGGCCATTCAAAGTCGACTTGCGCAATGTGAGTAAAGGCGTTGAGCTGCACTATGGGCGTGTGCAATTGAACTTGGAGAAATTAGGCGGGACGATCAATGTTGTAAACGAGTTTGGTGACACACATTTAGTCCTCGATGCTCCGCTGGTGGATGCGGCACATCGAGTCACGAGTTACTCGGGACGCATCGACGTCGAACTGAGCGATGCCGCTTGGCAATCGATACCCGTGTTAGCTGTCACGAACCACGGCGGAGCGAGTACCAACTTTGGCAGAGAAGTTTTTGATGACTTCCACATTTCAGGCCAAGATAAGCACGATCAGGTTCGACGAGACTGGAGCGGCTTTCGAACAGTTGTCGCCGACGAAGATCGGCGTGCAGTCTTCCAGCTTATCCCTCGTTTCTCAGCCATCATGGACAACAGCGGACGCACAGGTGGCCTAGACATACTCACTCGAAGTGGAACTGTGGCAGTTCTCCGTAAATAGCTTGCGGCTTATAGGCGATTGAATGGCACCAGCAGGAACGTAGTGATTCGAACGCTGTCCATCGGCTTTGGAGACCGAGTCCGCTCCCAGGCGAACATTCCTATATCACTGAAGCTCAGAAACCTGAGATTCAGTGTAAATCAATCCTCTAGCTCCACGGTCCAATAGGCTTCGCTGATGAACTTGGACCAACAACACCGTTCTGAAGGGGCTAGCTTTGGGCTTCGAACACGCACCGCTCACACCAGACCCGCGCGTCCAATTGTTTCCCGCCAGTGCCGACCACGCTCTAAAAAATTCTATTCTGACGGTTTAACCTGCAGCTCGCCTAAGTCGACGGTCGTTCGCCGATAATCATCCGCATCTATCGAAAACGGAAACTTCAGTTCGCCTAATAGTCGTCCCCAATCTTTCCCAGGAAAATTAAGCTTGAATTCAAAAGTGAAGGAACCGGAAGGTAAATCATGGATTGCAAATGTACCATCCTGGTCAACGCGACACATGTACCTAACCACCGCATTTTGTTTTTTGGAATATGCGGCTGCAGATGCCAACCAGGGTAGTGCTGCCGGCGTTATCCGCCAATTCTGAAACCAGTTTTCTCGCTCTGCGTCAGTTTCCAGTTCGGCAGGATACGGAACAAGCGGCGGCAACCCTAGTGCATTTTTAATCGTGATGCGAGAGAACTCCCAATCCACAGTCTCCCGAGGGTTTGCTGGCGGTATGAGTTTGCCTTTGACGGAATGCCCGGTACCACCTAGATCGATAGAAGTCGTTTCTCCTGGCTTGATGTCAATAACGTACCGATGTGACATCGCCGAAGTGTGACCACCGCGCGATGAGTGTGTAATCACGTTAATACCAATATTAGCCGAAACGGGTAGTACTCGCTCGAACCTGAACTCTCCCGTTGCAGTAGTCGTAACCTTGTTGTCATGTCTTACGCGAGCCAACTTACCAACGTCTTCCTTTCCATTGTACTGCAACACGATCTCACGTTCGGCTCCAATTGCTTCCGCAATGTGTAAACGCCCTTCTACTTTTCCCCATGCAACAAGTCTAATAGGTTCTTCAATCGGTTTTGTTGGGTCATAGACCGCTTCTGCATAGCCGGATTCGTGGACAATAATTAACGCGACCGGTTCGGTTCGCGCGCCGAGGTTCAGTTGACCAAACTTATCGCACGAAACGCGTTCAGCGAAAGTCGACGAACTGAACTTTCCATCGGAAACGACTATTTGTGTGTCGCCAACTCCGAGCGCCGCTTCTGCGTTTACCGCCGGAGCATCATCTGGCCCTAGAACTGGAATGACAATAGCCTGGGCCTTATTGAGAGCGAATTCGATCTTTAGCGGACCTTCATCCCATCGGATATCTCGTGTAGTTACCGGCGCATATCCCGACGATTTCAACGTCAAGAGTTGTGTTCCAACGACACGATCAATGACCATTTCGAACATCCCGTCCGTTCCGCGAAACGCATCGCGATCGTGCCAGAAGGGTTCGCTTTTGCCTGGCCAACGATTGCCGGGAGTTACATGGAAATTTTTGATGGGTTGGCGCGTCTCAGCATCGAGCACAGCACCCGCGATCGTCAGCAGCGGTGTTGCGACAAAGTGGTACTCTTCGTCGCGTGCGATTAACGATTGGTCAACAATCTGCATGAATTTTGGTGGGCAGATGTCAAAGACCATGGTGTCCTCTGGAGCGCTGCTCCATTCCCAGATGCCATCTTCATCCGTGTTTTCATGCATTTTTAGTCCCATCTGGTAATCAAAATTGGTTTTATTTCGCCAGCGCTGATGAAACATCCTAGTCTTGGCAATTGGCTTGCCGTCAGCCTCGGTTACTCGAACTCGAATCCTCTTACCAGGTGGCAGTACGAAATCAACAGGTGACATGCCTGGCTGGATGTTAACATCTTTGACTTCTGGGCCAAAACCGGTGGCAGTCACCCCGACGGGAGTCGAACCCTCGGCACAACGAAGCATTGCGTATACTCCTTCGTTATTTGTAGTCGTTTCGAGCCTCTCGTTGCGAAGTAAAGTCCGCACGATGGCGCCAGCGATCGGCTCACCATTGGCATCCGAAACCAAACCCGACAATGTCAGTCCGCGGCTGAGTGTAATCTTTTCCGAAGGTTCCACATTGTGGGAGAGTAGAAATTTGTTGGCTTCCAACTTAGCGGATGTCGGCATAAAATCAGGGTGAGTCACCGTCACATAAACATTTGGTTCGTTCGCAGGAATCGTATCGACCCGCCAGCGACCTTTCGCATCTGTCTTGTATCGCTTCCCCACACCCAATTGGTGTAGGTCCTCAGCACGCTTTTTGTACTCTACGCTTGGATGGACCTCGGCATTTTCGATTCCCTTGCCTTCCTCATCGACAATGACACCACCGACCGATCTTCCTGCATCAAGTGTCGCCGTAAAGCTATCCGGAAGAGTTTCTGAACGCGCTGGCATCGACCAATTTGCACAATACGGGGCAAAACTAGCAGCGAAAATGCTGAATGAAACATCCTTCAATTCCGGTCCTGAAAACTGAATAG
>JANLRK010000832.1:0-6611 GCA_031361585.1 Pirellula sp.
TCTCAACGTTTTTATTGGCGAATCAAATTCCCGGACGGACACTAGTTAAGAGGATCGGCTCCCATTTAGTAGTGGAATCCGTCAAGGATTTCGTTCAAGTGCTCGAAACTCTTGACGAGTTCCGCTACCATTCCAGAAGCCATCTAACTCATTTACCATATTACCTTCGTATGGTGATTACGGCAATGATCATTGTTTCGCGTCATGCAACTCGATAATGTTTATCAATCGGGATCGAAACATCGATTCCATGACTTAACCGTCGAGAAGTTCTATTTGTTTGCTTAAATTCGTTTCTTGTCTTTCGGGAGAACTATCGTGAATCATTATTGCCGTCAGTGGCGTAGCACCCATTTTTTGGGAAGGTTGAAAATGAACTGGGAAAATCGTCGAACCGGTTTCACTCTAGTCGAACTTTTGGTGGTGATTGCAATCATCGGCATTCTGGTCGGATTATTGCTACCGGCTGTGCAAGCGGCTCGCGAAGCTGCACGTCGGATGCAGTGCTCTAACAACGTCAAGCAGATGGGCATTGCAACGCACAATTTGCACGACACATTTAAAAAGTTTCCACCCGCTGTTGCCATCAACGCGCAAGCCACCACGTATCTTCCGGGCACGACGACTGTGAACCCAAACGATTGGTGGAACACAAAGACGCCTGGACCATTCCAGGGGCGCCAATTCTCCATTTTTAGCCATCTTCTCCCTTTCATCGAGCAGAACAATGCTTACAAAGCACTCGATCCAACCCTGCATGACGGAGGAACAGGGATCAACGGAGGAATCGGTTCCACGTTCCCAGTTCCGAGAGAATATACGACGATTGTTCCAAGCTACATTTGCCCCTCGGATCCTTCGATTAGTAGTGGCAAGTCTCAAGCAACTCGACTAAATGCACAAAAATTTGGTACCGCTTCAAGTTATGGTGCAAACTACAATGCGTTTGGAGACGGAACTAATGATGAGCCCGGCTGGAACCCAAATGGGATCAAAGGGAACAAGGGACTCAGTGCGATTACCGACGGAACTAGCAACACTATTTGGTATATGGAGATGTTTTCAACATGTATTCTGAGCGGAGCAGCCAACGGATCGCAATCGAGATCCACTCACTGGTATCATTCCAATACGGTCTTGCGTCCTCTTGTCTGCACCAACACGCAGTCAAAAGATATATTTGTCGGGGGGTACACGAATTGCCTGAAGTTCCAAGTTGGGGCAGCTTGGAATTTGGGGTGTGATTCGTCGCGAGGACAATCCGCTCACACGGGCGGAATGAACGTATCGCTAGCTGATGGAAGTGTTCAATTTATTTCAGGAAGTATTGCAGATCAAGTTTGGTGGAATCTATGCAACCCAGTGGACGGAAATGTGGTCGGAGATTTCAATTGATTTCACCCAGCCAACTTTCATGTATCATTCGTGCGGTGGCAATTGGTCCAGCCATCGCACTGTGCTTCAGCCTACTGCCCGGATGCGGGAAGGAAGCATTGCCCAAAACCTACATTGTCCAGGGCAAGGTTATTCTAAAAAACAGCAAGCCGTTGAAGGGAGGCACAATTACCTTTTCTTCCGTCAAGAACCCTGAACATCGAGGCTATGGTACGATCGAGAGCGATGGGACTTTCACACTGGACACGGTCGCACTTCGAAGCGATGCGACCAGCGCGATGCTCAAGGGCGGCGTCGAAGGCGAGTTTATCGTTTCCATTCGTCCAGAGTCCGGAGCCGCCGAAGGGACAGTTCCAGCGGGGAACAGCAAGGCAGCACAAGAATTCACTCTAAAGAAAAAATACATTATCGAACCGAAAGAACTCAACGAGCTTACAATCGTATTCGAGTAGTATTGAATAGCAGGACAACGATTTGCGCGCATTGTCAAATGCCCTAACTAGTGTCTGTCCGGAAATGCAATTCTCCAAGTGACGGTGTAACAGATCGGGGGTTGCGGTGAAACACACGGTAAGGGGAAAGAGGTCAAAGAAGCGAACATATTCCCTATCGACACAAATTGCTGCTTCTTCGGGATGGACTGCCCGGTACCGTAATTTGGTTTTGATCTGCGGCTTGTTCCTATTGTTCTCGGCCCTGGGCCTATTTGGCTGGTTTGAATGGCGGCGCTATGGAAATCGACAAACAGTTCAAGAGGCCATACGCTCGGCAAAGTATGGTCGCTTTTCCGACGCCGAACCAATTCTCCGCCACGCATTGGATCTCAATTCTGGAAACGTCGAACTGCTCAAACTCTTGGCTCTTGGGCTCATCCATTCGCACAAACTGAAAGAAGCAGATGTAGTTTTGTCTCAATGGTGCGACGCCAGTCTAACCGATGCAGAACCGTTCCGCTTGCGGATGGACCTACGTCATAACCGTGCAATGCAATTCAAGCCAGGGGATGAGCAGGAACGGCACAAGGAATTAGCGCTTGCGGATGGTCAGCGCGTGATCGGACTGGAGCCCAATGACGAAGCAACAGCCCAGAAAGTGGTTTGGCTCTGCTTGGCAAGCGGTCGTTTTGAAGAAGCGAATCGTATCTGCCGAAGCCATCTCGAACACAAACCAGATGATCCTGAGCTGCTTCATCTCCAGGCACGCGTTTGCCATTCTGTAGGTGACCGCCATGAAGCTATGCTTGTTCTTGAAAAGCTACTTTCCATTCGCCCAAATTTTGCACCTGGGCTTCTCATTCTCGCTATCCTGCACTACGAGGCCAACGAACCGGACAAGGCGATTCCACTGTTGCGCAAGCTCGTCGCTCAAAAGGATGGCTCTCCTAAAGAAGCCCGCTATCATCTGAGCCTGGCCTTGGCAAAGGCAGGCCATACTGAAGAAGCAAAGCGAGTCATGGCTGAAGTCCAATTGCTGAACTTTGAGAGAGACACGGCCCAACCCGGAGTGAAGGACAGCATGGCCGTAAGGGTTCGGCGAGCCGAGCTCTTATTTGGCTGCGGACGAACCGAAGAAGCCATTGCATCGCTTCAAACGTTGCTGATCGAAGATCCAAAGAATTTCGATGCTCACCGAATGCTCGCGATTTACTACGATCAGAGAGGCGAATCAGCTAAATCTGCATTGCATCGACGTCGATCCACACGATACGAGGCGAACGAATAATGTCAATTCGAAACAGATTCCGGCTTTGTTTGGGGGTCTTGTCAGCACTATTCGGTTTTTGTGGATTGTCTGCAATTTACCACACAACATCCTCCTCCTCAGCGCAATTGCGTCCTGCCCCACCGCATTTTGACGCACCAAAAAACTCAATTACGTCAACACAGGGTGGCCCGCAGTTTGACGACATCACAACCGCTAGCGGAATCGATTTTCTTCATTTCAACTCGGCGACTCCCCAAAACACTATCCTGGAGACCATGGGCAGCGGCTTAGGTTGGATCGACTATAACAATGACGGATGGCTCGATCTATTTTGTATTCAAGATGGACCTATTCGACCGTCGCCGACAGACGTTTCGTTGCCGACGAACAAGCTATATCGGAATAATGGAGACAGGACGTTTGCAGACGTCACGAAAGCAGTCGGTTTGGACCATTCGAGCTTCGGAATGGGGTGCGCGGTCGGCGACTTCGACAACGACGGCTTCGATGATCTCGTGGTGACATCTTGGGGAGGCTTAGTTCTATATCACAACGAACGCGACGGGGGGGGCGACAGACACTTCGTGAATGTGTCCAAAACGGCAGGCCTAAACGACCCGCACTGGGCCACCAGTTGTGGATGGAGCGATGTGGACAACGATGGCGACTTAGATCTGTATGTATGTAATTACGCGGAGGTCGACCTTGCCAATTACCCGCGATGCGAGTACGGTCCGAAGAGAATTGTATTCAGTTGTGCACCGTGGAATTTCGCTTCTGTTTCGCATCGACTCTATCGCAACGATGGGGACGGAAAATTCGTCGATGTAACGGAATCGTCGGGAATCGCTGACGCTTCGCCTGCTCACGGGTTGGGTGTGGTACTCACCGATCTGGACGGCGATGGTCGAATCGATATCTATGTCGTAAATGATTTGCGACCTGCTTACCTATTCCACAATCAGGGGGACTGCAAGTTCGTCGAGAAGGCCTTGTTTTGCGGTTGCGCCTTGGGCTCAAGTGGAGAGAACATCGCGGGTATGGGAGTCGATGCAGGCGATGTTGACGAAAGCGGCCGACCCTCCCTGTTTGTTACGAATTTCCACTTCTTGCAAAACGTCCTTTACCTCAACGCTGGCGGGCTACTATTCCACTACGGGACTCACCGCTCCGGTCTGGGGAGACCAAGCATCGATCGACTCGGCTTCGGTACTGTCTTTGGCGACTTCGATCTGGACGGGCGACTCGATCTCGCCGTGGCCAACGGGCACGTTGAACGCAACGCTTCCGAAGTCTTCGGCGCGAGATACGCACAAGAGGCTCAATTGTTTGTAGGCCAAGGTAGCGGACGATTCCGTGATGGGTCATCTGAGTCTGGCGACTATTTCAGAGAACCTCGAGTCGGTCGTGGGCTGGCGTATGCGGACTTCGACAACGACGGCTTGATGGACTTGGCATTCAGCCACAACGGCGGCCCTATCGCATTGCTTCACAACCGTACAGAAACAAAGAATGGGTGGCTACGACTGGAACTGCTTGGCGATGGAAAGAAAAACAATCGCAATGCAATTGGGGCTCGCGTCGAAATTGAAACAACAGAGGGCACGCAAGTGCGATTCCTCAACGGGGGCGGAAGCTACTTGTCCGCAAGCGAACGACGATTGCTTGTCGGGCTTGGCCCGGCACATCAAGCAGACCGGATCACGGTCCGATGGCCCTCCGGGAATGAGCAGACTTACCGCAACCTAGAAGGCAATCGCCATTGGCGTCTGCACGAGGGCGAGGAGCTCGCCGTGGCCATTACGCAAATGCCAGTACGAGTACAGAAAGAATGAATACAATGCAGTTCTATACAGGTTTTAGTTCAGCTCACTACCCCGCAAGGCGATTGATTTTACAACGTGGTCCATTTTGGTCTTGTATCCTTTCGATTGCGTCCATTTTTTGTCCTCTTCTGCCTTCGAATATTCATGCCCAAACAATCGCTCCATTTGAAGCGTTGTTTAACGGAAAGGACCTTACGGGCTGGGTGCCAGTCAATGTTGCACCCGGCACGTTTACAGTTCGCGATGGAATGATCGTTTCGACTGGCAAGCCGACGGGCGTTATGCGAACGGATCGCATTTTTGAGAACTGCATCATCGAGCTTGAGTGGCGCCACATGAAGCCAGGGGGAAATGCCGGACTCTTTCTTTGGGGAGATGGTGTTCCGTCCGTGGGTAGTGCGTTTCCTCGCGGTATCGAAGTTCAGATTCTCGATAACGCCTACCATGCCAACGGAAAGAACGAATGGTTTACGACTCATGGCGACATATTCCCTGTCCTCGGAGCCAAGATGACGCCTTTCGGAAGAATCGCCACTACTGGTGTACGAAGTTTCCCGCAGGAAGAGCGATCTAAGGATTCGCCCGAGTGGAATCACTATCGCGTGGTTGCCAACCATGGCGAAATTCGATTGAGTGTGAATGGCAAAGAGGTCACGGTAGGAAAGGACTGCTGGCCAAGGAAAGGATATATCTTTCTGGAATCCGAAGGGTCCGAATGCCACTTCCGAAATCTTCGCATCCAGGAGTTGCCCTCGAGCGCCGCTACCGCAACGGAAGTTGCACTTTCTGGTGAAGGTTTTGTCCCTCTTTTCACTGGCATCGATCTGACAAATTGGAAAGTACCGGAGGGTGATAATGGCCACTGGAAAGTTGTCGATGAAGTATTGGACTACGATGCCGAAAGCGAATCCAAGGGGGACAAGTCTCTTTGGTCGGCACGCTCCTATCGCAACTTTCAATTGATCGTCGATTGGCGTATCAAGGAAACGCCCTACACGAATCCAAATGTTGCTCAGATTCTGCCAGATGGTTCCGAAGCCGTCGATGCGGATGGAAAGCCTATCAAACTATCCGTACCCGATTCCGATTCAGGCATTTTCCTGCGTGGAAGCGAGTCGCATCAAGCCAACATTTGGTGTTGGCCAATTGGCTCAGGTGAAATGTATAGCGTCCGACGCAATACAAAGCTTCCAAAAGAAGTTCGAGCGGCGGTAACACCCCGAGTTCGAGCAGACAACCCAGTTGGCAAATGGAATCGCTTTGAGATTACCGTTCGCAATAGCGCGGTTAACGTAACTCTAAACAATCAAATCGTCATCGATGCCGAAGCCATTCCTGATTTGCCACTCGAAGGCCCTATCGGATTGCAACATCACGGTAGTAAGCAGAATGGAAAATGGACAGGACCGCCATCGTTGGTGCAGTTCAGAAACATCATAATAAAAGAACTTCCTTGAATTCATTTCGAACAGTTGTCACGAATCAGACCAAATTTACTTCAGAATAGGATTCATTATGCAATCTACCGATTCCACGTCGCGTCGCCAATTCATTGAGACCTCTTCTGCTACAGTGGTGGGATCGTTGTTGTCTGCTGGAATATGTCCGGCCGTCCATGCCGCTGGGAGCGATTTGTTGAAAGTTGGCTTAATCGGATGTGGAGGTCGCGGAAGCGGTGCCGCAACG
>JANLRK010000837.1:0-2548 GCA_031361585.1 Pirellula sp.
CTACTACGGCTACGGCGCTGGCTGCTTGCTCTGGGATGGATGCGTCAGATAGACTGAAGCCTACGAGGGGAACAGATCCACCGTGGACAGCACCCCAATAATTCATGCCCATGACGGGCGTACCAAAGCTGTGGACTCGACCTAGAATCAAAGAGGATGTCATGAAATTCAGGTCATTACTTGTAATGGAACATAATCATCGCGAACGACTATTTAGCGAGTTTCCGGGCGAAATGCGATTCAAGGAGATTCATGTTTTGGACATTCCAGACAACTATAAGTTCATGGACCCTGAGCTCATTGCCGAGATTGAGGCGGCTGTCGAACCCATATTGACCGGCAAAGAAAACGCAAAATAAATGTCGTACTCCTGCGGGATCGGCCTAGCAACAACCAGCTACTTCCCTAGCCCCCAGCCACCCATCCAAATGTGGACACTGCTCGATCCAGCCATCAGTCGCTTTTCCAAAACGTAGACTAACACTGTGGACCTAGGTGAGCGTCAGCGGGCAACAATGTGGGAGGGGACGAAGCCAGCGAAGGCTCTTTCCACAGCTTGGCTAGAAACTACTTCGGCTACGGCGCTGGCTGCTTGCTGGAGGATGGATGCGTCGGAAGATTCAACCATCTGCGATCAGCCGCGAGTCTTCCCAACCAAATGTGGTCATAGCCGTAGCCGGGATCTAGCCGCTTTCGAAAAGTTGGATCAAGCCGCCGTAGCCAAGCAGGTACGCCGTAGACAGCGCCCACATTTGAAAGAGTTTGACGAAGCGGTACTGTCCCGGAAGCTTAACAACTGTGAACGTAGCACAACACTGTGGACATCGACGTTGGCCGCCTAGTAGGATGTGTAGATGAATCCTTACGAATCACGACCAATCGCCAGTTCCGTAACGCCCAAACGGTTGAACATCTTCTCAGTTTTCTCATGGGCAATTTACACGCTCACTTCCATTGCGGTAATCTTGCTAGCATCTCTGCCAATCCGATTTCCTGGACTGTCTGACAAGGCATCAGGTCCGGCCCATTACTGGCCCGATGATGCATTCCATCTTTTGCTTCCTATCGCGGCGTGTCTAATGGCCGTTTCGACGTTTGTTTTCATTTTACGCAGGCAGGATCGGATAGACTAAAGCAACTAATTGTCGGCTAAAGCAACTTTTTTCTGCACCAGTAACTCAACCGCGATTGATATTTATGAATCGCGGTTGAGAACGGGGCCGGTTTCGCGGGGTGGCATTTAGTGGCTGCGATTTTCTGATCGCGGGTCGGTCGCGTGCCAATTAGAGTAATGTGGGTCTTTTCCACTTTTATAAAAACGCCTCGCTGAAGAGCTTCAACTCGACAGCGAGACTTGACCTACGGGACCACTCCCGCTTGCCCATTTCAAATCCTGATCCGATTCCGGTCGCTTCGCAAGCCTCGAAGCTGTCCTCACCCCAATGCAGTTGCTTGCTCAAGTCCTGCAATCGGATTTTTACGCCCAATCATCCCGCCCAAGTCTTCTGCGGTGAGAATTGCCGTCTTATTGCCAACGAACTGGTTCGGAAAGCTGCCAAGAAACGCGCCGAGGATAAATACCGCCGCACCGAAAGCGGAAAAGAAAAGCGTCGGGCGCAATCGAAACGCCGTCGCTTGCGGATCAACGCAGAACACGAAGCCAGTAAACTTGCCCCGCAATCGATGCGCGTGGGCGATACAAATCGACGCCAAAAAAAAGATCTCGAAAAGAAATCGGTGCCGAAGGCCGGGGTGTTTCGTCTCCTTCGAATTGGACCCAAGAGTACCTCATGCCAAATACTGTAGCTCTCATTGTTACAACGACTTACGTGCGGCCGTCACACGGGTAAGACGATGGTTTGAATCACTGGGTATTCCAGGTTCAATCGGGCCTCACAATGCCATGCGCATCCTTCTCGCCAGGCCCGGTTCGTGTGAAGCATATAGGGCATGGAGATCTACACCGATACGCTGTTGAACCAATAACAGGTTCCAAAAACGTGCGAGGCCATCGACGATGCCACTTTCCAATGAAGTTTCACTGCTCCCAATGCAGTCTTCACAGAGCGACCCGGTTCGAAGTCTAGACATAACTGCGTTCGATCTGCGATTGGATCGATTCCGGCTCGTTCAGCCCAAAGCCGAACAGCTTATGCGCCGATCGCTCGCTAAGTACGGTCAGCTTGCACCGGTCGTCTTCTGCCAGCTCGAAGGATCGTTGGTGCTCGTCGATGGCTTCAAGCGTCTTCGGGCCGCTCGAACTCTCCAAGGAATGAACTTGCTCCGAGCTCACTTCATCGAAATCGACGAGCAAGGGGCCAAGGCGGCCATCTTCAATCTCAATCGAATTCCTTCTAAACCCAATGAACTGGAGGAGTCATGGCTCATCTATGCTCTGGTTCACGATGACCATCTGCCACAAGTCGAAGTGGCTCAAATGCTTGGTCGTCACAAATCGTGGGTCAATCGCCGTTTGGCATTGATCGAGCGATTGACCGAAGAAGCTCGCGAAGCCTTACGACTGGGGATACTTACACCGACGCAAGCC
>JANLRK010000218.1:0-6111 GCA_031361585.1 Pirellula sp.
GACGGGTTCTCTCTGCGAGGCCAAATAGACCACGCCCATTCCGCCCTCGCCAATTTGCTCGATGAGTTTGTATGGGCCAATTTGTGTGCCGATTTCTGCGGTGTGAGGCTGGTCCAACTTTGCGAACGAACTGGCAGTACCCACAGCTGGCTGGTCAAGGAAACTGCCGGGCCTAGTATGGGCTTGGAGCAGTGCGTTAACTCGGTCCCGTAGTTCGTCGTCTCCAAAGCAAGCTTCGTCAAGCCGACTATCCCAGTCACCGGAAACTTCTAAAGCGATTAGCTTAACGAAGATCACTTTGGCTTGTTGCGGTTTTGACTTCATTGGAGAATCCACGTTCAGGTACCTCTAATAGACAATGCGTCGCCGGTAGTGAATTCGTCCGGGAAAAAATGAAAAAAGATTTTAAAGGCCTTAGAACAACGTCTAGCCTTCTACTTCTGTGCGAAGCCACGCTCGGGCATAAGCCCATTGCTCGTAAGCATTTGTGCGCGATATACCGAGGACGTCAGCCGCCTCGGAAATAGACATTCCTGCATAGAAACGGAGCTTCACAAGAGCCGCAGCAGATGGATCTTCTCGATCCAACCTTTCAAGCGATTCGTCAATGTCAACGAGTCGTTCATCAGGTACTTCTGAGACGAAATCTAACTCGCCAGTATCCAGTCGCGTTAGATCACCGCCTCTTTTCAATCTCTGTCGGCGTCGCGCCCCCTCAACAATGATTCTCCGCATTGCTTCGGCTGCAGCTGCAAAGAAATGCCCGCGAGAATCCCAATGCTGCGCATTTTCCACATCCACAAGACGGATGTATGCGTCATGCACCAGCGCAGTAGCTTGCAATGTTTGCCCCGGTTTCTCTTGAGCTAGTCGGACAGCGGCCAGCTTCCGCAACTCCTCATAAACCAAGGGCAATAATTGCTCAGCTGCGGACGGATCGCCCGATTCGATTTGCGACAGGATGCGGGTGACGTCGGACATGGAATGTGCCTACTACATTGACTTTTGTCGGCTGTATCACGGTAGGGCCAACCACGTGCTTACAGGTTGAATAGAACTCTCGGGGCGCCAAATTACAACCCGTCCATCGTCTAGCCCTGCAGCCACGAGTCCATTCGAATCAGCGGAGAGTGCCATAATACTTCGGTTGGAAAGGGATTGCATGGCCTCTAGTTCCTTCCATCGCGTTCGCTTCTTCATTTTCGGTTTCTTTTCGTCCACTTTGTCTTTGTCTTTGGCTTTATCATCTTCGACTTCGTCTTGAACAATGGTAAGACGCCGAATGCAATCTTTGTCTGGAACGTAGATGACCCCATTGGCTGAAACGATCCGTTGAACTTTTTGTTGCATTCCATCTTGCTTGGCAAGCGACCGGGCTTCTTCACCTTCGGACCAAACTCGCAACGTGCCCGTTTCGTCGAGTGTTACTGGGCCATATTGCGTATCGACGACGCCTCCCACTGCACGTTCGTGGTCAGCGAAGGCAAACAGCAACTGGCCATCTTTCGATTCAAAACTTTTGGCGGATCGATCTAGCGACGCTGAGTAAATGCGATTGTCAATACTGGACCAGTCGACACTCGTCACCCCCGCAGCATGAGCAAACGCAACAACACGCGGCTTAAAAGTTTCAAGCGATAGGATGCTCACACTCCCGTCGGAGAAACCTGCCGCGATTTCATCGCGATAAGGACTCGCCGCGAGGCTGGAACAAACATCCCGACTGAAACCAAAAGCAGCGATCGCCTTTCGTTTTTTAAAATCAATAGTTTCTAACACGCCGAATTTGCCTGGCGCTCCGGACGCAACGACGAGCTTTCCACCCGGTGCCCACTTCAAGTCGGAAATCATCCGCCCGCGGACGCTTGCGCGTGTATCCAAGTTCTGTTTGTCAATGTTCCAAATCAAAACTTCGGAGTAGCCACCAACCAAGAGGAGTTTTCCATCAGGGCTTAAGAGCAAAGCCGATATGGGCACAGTGTTCGAATAGTGCTGCGGTGCTCGCGGGCTAGCTTTGGAACCGCCATAAATTTCGACAAGCGGCGCAGGACTTTGGCTAGCGTCAACCTTCGCACCGGACAGTAGCCATTGTCGCACGCTGTCTATTTCGGATGCGTTCAGTGGCTCAGCATCTAGCGGCATTCGAACCGACGCATCCTCCGAGGTTAGCCGCACCAGCAGCTCGCTCGCTTCGGGGGATTCCAATGAGAAAGGCAAGGAAGTTGAGTCGCCGGGCCTAAATAGGAGATTTGTGTCTGCAACCGAATATCCACCTTCAACTGTCGCGCCTCCATGGCAGCCAAAGCATCTTTCAAAAAGCAGCGGCACTACTTTTTCGCGAAACACTGCCGAATCGGTAAGTGAATCGGCGCCCGAGCAGACACGACAGGCTGCCGCGAATAAAGAAATCGACAACAAGCCCGATGTTAAGATTTTCTGCAATGGAATGTCCTGACGATTCTGGTTTACTTGTTATTTGGCGGTATGGATTACAATAACACGAGACTGTGCTAAATTAAAGATCTACCTACGGAGCTGGTTTAGGATGAATTACAGCTTCGCCCACCATACAAAGCCTGCACCGACGCGAGTTCTATGATTCTTGCAAAGCACGTAATTTCGGTTCTGTTTCTTTTATTGCAGAGTGCTTTCGGTTGCGATTGTTTTGTTCGTGCTGCGTGGACTGAGACCGCTGCGTTGAAGCTGTATCCGGAATCGATCCATGTTTCGCCAAACAACCCGGGGCATCTGTTAATCTATCAAGGCAACGCGGATGGCTCTTTACTGGACGTTCCTGACCATTCGAGTTTGGTTATCGAGGTCCAAGACCCTGATGTCGCCGAGGTTACTGCCGATAGGCAGATCCTTTTTCGCAACCCTGGAACGACTTCGGTCAATGTGACATTCGGCGAACTGCGTCGTGCCATGCAGGTGACTTCCATTGCAGAAACGCCAATAACGTTTACACGCGATGTTTCTTCCATCCTTGGAAAATCCGGTTGTAACCTGGGAACTTGCCATGGCAGTCTTCATGGCAAAGCAGGTTTGCGATTGAGCCTACGCGGTGACGACCGAGCCTTCGATTTCGATAGGATTGTTCATGAGTATGGCGGAAGACGAATCGACCCGATGGTTGCCGAAGATAGCCTTCTGCTTTTGAAGGCAACAGGCAAGGTCGCTCACCAGGGTGGCCGTCGATTTGGTACGGATTCGGATTCGTATCATCACCTCAAAGAATGGATCGAAAATGGGGCAACTTACATCGAGTCTCCGGCGCTAACTCGATTGCAGGTATTGCCAGAGGTGGCACGTATCGACGACAGTCAACGAACGGCGAAAATGTTGGTCGTCGCCCACTTTGCCGACGGAACAACACGCGATGTAACGCGTTGGTCGCGATTGGAGCCAAGCATCCCCGATGGGGCAACGCTCTCCGATGACGGTACGATTGCAGTGGGCAAATCGATCGATCTATCTATCGGCGCCTCCTACCTAAATGGTCGAACCGCAGGCCGATTTACGTTTCTTGGGAAAACCGAGTTTGTCGATGAAAACATTTTACAGTCAAACAACCCTATAGACGTTTTGGTGAACAATCGACTGACGCAGATGAGGATTCAGTCCGCTCCCTTGGTTGATGACTCGACCTTTTTGCGTCGTTCCTACTTGGTCGCCGTAGGGCGTCTACCAACAAGTCAAGAGGCTCGCGCTTTTATGGCCAACTCGAGAGTCAATAAACGGGAATTATTGATTGATGAACTTTTGGCGGACCATGGATTCGATCTAGTCTGGGCGCTTCGGTGGAGCGACTTGTTGCGCAACGAAGACAAAGTCATGAGCAGTCGTGGCACGGCTCTGTTCCATCAATGGCTAATTGAACAAATTTCTCAAGATCGACCGTGGAACGAGTGGTCGGCCGAGTTGGTCCGTTCGATCGGAAGTACCTACGACAATCCTCCAGCATCATTCCATCGTACCCATCGTGACCCAATGACTGCGGCGGAATCGATTGGTCAAGTTTTTCTTGGCGTTCGCATCCAATGCGCCAAATGCCACAACCATCCCTTTGATGCCTGGAGGCAAGACGATTACTACGGATTGTCGGCCTATTTCTCAACCATCAGCCGGAAGCAGATCGATAACAATCCAAAAGACAAGTTGGACGTTCATGAAATTACCGGGGACGAAATCATATCGCTCGAAGAACGTAAAGCGGAAATCTATCATCCGGGACGATCTCAAAAGGTGGCGTCGAGCCCACTTCGCAAGTCATTGCCTGTCTCAACTCCGCCGAATTCTACTGGGGTCTCTGAAAGCCCATTGAACGAGGTTGCCGCTTGGTTGACGCAGGACAACGAAATGTTCGACCGCAACATGGCCAATCGCATTTGGTTTCAATACTTTGGAGTCGGAATAGTCGATCCCCCTGACGATTTCCGTGAATCCAATCCGCCTAGCAATCCAGAGCTCCTCGACTTCTTAGCAAAGGAATTTCGTCGAAGCGGCTATTCATTGCGTTATTTGACTCGAATGATTCTCACGAGCCAAACGTTCGCTCGTCGAGGGTCGTTGCATCGCGACGAGACCACTGACGAGTCTACGATCAACGGAACTCCCTTCTTTTCCGACTATCGTATTCGTCGTATGAGCGCGGAAGCTTTGATTGATGCGATTAGTTTCATCACCGATGTCCCCTCAGACTACCCATCAGCCAATACACCTGAAATTGTCGCGCATCAAGCCATGGCGATGCCCGGCATCCCGAAAGGCCCCGGCTTCTTACGGACTTTTGGGAAGCCCAATCGATTGTTGATTTGTGAATGCGAACGGTCCAATCAAGTCTCCTTGGTGCAATCGTTGTCGCTTGCAAATGGGGGTGAAGTGCAAGGCAAGATTTCCTCGGATCGAAATATAATCGGCCAGCTGCTATCTGAAAGCATCGCTCCGGAGGCTGCTATTGAGGAGATCTTCATGCGGGCTTTGGCGAGAACGCCTGTCGATGAAGAGTGGTTGGCCTTTAGGGAAATGCTTGTCTCGGAGGAGAGCCCTCGTCGCGTCTTAGAGGATGTATTGTGGGCCGTTATTAATAGCAAAGAATTTGTGATGATACGTTAACTAGGTCAGTGTAAAACCGACCGGAAGATGTCCAAAGGAGAGAACCATGCCACCGTTCCGAAAAGCGTCCATTAGCCGACGAGCCATGCTGAGCCTTGGTGGGGTTGGCCTTAGTGGCATCACCTTGGACAGAGTGCTTCAAGCTAGCGAAGCGACAACGAATTCGTTGCGAGCGCGGGCCAAGAACGTTATTTTTCTGCATCAGTATGGCGGGCCAAGCCATATTGATACCTTTGACATGAAACCATCAGCTCCCACGGGGATACGCGGCGAGTTCACTCCGATCGATTCATCGATACCGGGTGTTCCGGTTTGTGAACATTTGCCACAATGGGGGAAGCAGCTTCACAAGTGGGCTCAGATTCGATCGGTACACCACGACATGAAGAATCACAATTCAGCCTGCTACTATTCGTTGACTGGAAAACGGCCACCGACGGACGACATTCGTCTGCGCGATACGATGGAGCTATATCCAGCGTATGGTTCCTCTGCAGCCAAGTTTTTGTCGACTCCCGAAGGCGTTCCGCCATTTATTGCTTATCCACACGTGCTGAGAGATGGAGCGATTGCACCGGGACAACACGCTAGTTTCTTGGGAAAACGCTACGACCCTTTCTTTTTTGATTCGGATCCAAACTCAAAAGACTTCGGATTGCCGGAACTTGAATTGCCTAGTTCTATTTCGCTGGAACGGCTAGGCCACCGCCGCGAACTTTTGCGTGTCATCGACGAACAACTGCAGTTGGCGGAGAAATCGAGCGAAGCCAAAGGGCTGGATGAATTCCAACGTCAATCGTTATCGATTCTTTCGTCGCCCAACTTAAAGAAGGCATTTGATTTGGCAAAGGAGGACGACTCATTACGAGATCGATATGGTCGCACGACTTACGGTCAATCCTGTTTACTTGCAAGAAGGCTCGTAGAGGCTGGCGCGAGGTTTGTAAATGTCTATTTTTCTCGCAGCATCGGTGGCAAGGGTAGCGAAGGTTGGGA
>JANLRK010000017.1:0-6412 GCA_031361585.1 Pirellula sp.
GCCGTGCTACACTGGGGTTTCGAGTCAGCACCCCGAATGAACAATATCGGAAACGCAATGAACCCAGAATCGCAAACAACTCGCCTCACGTCGTTGGACCAATTTCGTGGCTACAGTGTGGCTGCAATGTTCGTCGTCAATTTTCTTGGCGGATTGGCAGTAACTCACCAGGTGCTTCGTCACAACAATACGCATTTTAGTCTCGCAGACTCGATCATGCCCAGCTTCATCTTTGCATGTGGCTTTTCGTATCGAATGTCCTTTCTTAAGCAGCTTACAGGCAATAATGAATCGAGACCTTATGGTCGATTGGTGAAGCGAAGCCTTGGGCTTATCTTGCTTTCCTTGATGCTGTACGGCTTCGGTATGAAGTTCGTCAGTTGGTCCGAAATGTCGTTGCAAAACATTACCGGATTTTTTTCCAAGTTGCTCAAGGCGGACCTTTGGGAGGTCTTAGCAATCATTGGCGCTCTCCAGATACTTTTACTTCCCTTGATCGCTAAAGCCGCCTGGCTTCGGGCGGCAGCATTCGTCGTTCTCGGACTTGTTCACGTTTTTATCTCGTGGTCTTTCAACTATGACTTTGTCTATGGACGCGCAAATTGGATGGACGCGTACTTCGGTGCCGCAGGCAAGCGAGCCTGGGATGGCGGCTTCTTTGGTTTGGTCGCCTGGTCTCAAATCATGCTGGCAGGTTCGCTCGCTTATGACGCGTTAAAGTACTGTAGCCAGAGAGTTGCTACCTGCATGATCTTGGTTTTTGGCGTGCTCTTAATGCTGTCCGGTTATGGGCTTTCATGCATGACTACGGTATATGATCTCAAAGACCTTTCAGAGGAGCAGTCCCTCCAGGTCACTTCATCGCCTGTTGTTCCGGATTTTTCTTTGGCCAAAAAAAGGACGTGGAGCGATTTGCTGGCAGAACCGCCATTCGTAACTCCACCTCTACCGGCACAACGAGCGCTGAACTATTGGATGATGGACAAACGAATTGTCTCCCAATCATTCGTTTTATTTAGTACGGGTTTTGCCCTGGTTCTGTATGGACTATTTGTCGTTGCATGCGATGTCGGTGGACTCCGACTGCGTGTTTTTGAGATCTTTGGAAAGAACCCACTTGCGGCGTACATCATCCACCATTTCGTGGCTCACACGATTCTGGCGATCGTACCTAAGGACTCACCCGTTGCCTGGGTCCTCGTCGGCCTCGGAGCATCCTTTGGAATCACTTATCTGTTCGTAAGATTCCTAGATTCTCGCAAGTTGTACTTGCGGCTATAGCGAGTAGGCCCATCGTCCTGCCATTGCTTTTCATCGCCGCGAATGGCTTTCTTGGTATCCGCACACACGCGTGCAATTGCTTCGATGCATCAGTCGCCCTAGAATACATAGCCCACGGTTCAGCAACCAAGCATTTCGTTCGGACATCACATGCCTCGAAACCCAAGCCTTCGACGCCATTTTCTATCTAACTCTGCCCTATTTGGAATGGGGCTCGGTTTCGGAATCCAAACGCCTAAAGCGGTTGCTTCTTCTATTTCAGAACTCCAGTCGAACTCGGCAAACGAGCGATTGGGTATCGGCGTGATTGGGCTCCGTTATCAAGGAAGTGTGATTGCAAACAAAGCGCAGATGTACGGCGATATCGTAGCGGTCTGCGACGTCGACAAAAACGTTTGCGATCAAGGCAAAGCTGCCTTCGGCAGTACGCCCATCGGTTTCGAGGATTACAGAGACTTGTTGGCTAGAAAGAATGTCGATGTCGTTACGATCGGCACACCGGATCATTGGCATACAAAGATGGTGATCGATGCCTGTCGCGCTGGCAAAGACGTCTACTGTGAGAAACCTTTAACGCTGACCGTCGAAGAGGGGCAGCAATTAGTACGAGTTGTCAAGGAGACGGGCCGCGTGGTACAAGTCGGATCGTGGCAACGCAGCGATGATCGCTTTCGGCTAGCTGTCGAGATGGTTCGATCGGGCCGCATTGGCAAGTTAAAAACGGTCGAGGTTGTACTGGGAAAGAATGCTACCAGCCATGCCTTCACGCCGAGCAAACCGCCCAAGCATTTGAACTGGGAGTTGTGGCAAGGTCAAACGCCAAACGTGCCTTACATCGAGGAGCGGTCCCACTACACGTTTCGATGGTGGTACGAATACTCGGGTGGGCAAATGACGGACTGGGGCGCGCACCATCTCGATATCGCGCAATGGGCGATCAACGATTATCCGATTAGGATTTCGAGCAAGGCCACGTTTCCCGAAGTAGAAAATGGCTTCAACGTCGCTACGGATTTCGAGGTCAGTTACGAGTATTCAAACGGTGTCAACATGACGGTTAAGGATTCAGGCGAGAATGGAATTTTGTTTACTGGCGATTCAGGCAGAATCTTCGTCAATCGAGGAAAGATCACCGGTCTGCCCGTGGAAGAACTATCGACCCGCCCACTACCTCGAGAGTCTTGGAAGTCATACGACTTTGACAACCTGCAGCGCCCAGCTCGCGCGGGCAAACTCGATGCAATTATCAATCACATGGGAAATTTCTTTGACTGCGTGCAGTCACGTCGGTTGCCGATTTCGGATGTTCAAAACCAACACCGGACAGTTTCCACATGCCATTTAGGTAATATATCGATGCGGTTGGGACGTGCACTCCAGTGGGAACCTCAAACAGAGAGATTCGTGAACGACGTTGAGGCGAACAACTGGCTTCGCCGCGAGCAACGAGCAGGTTACGAGACGAATACATGATCGATAGAGAGACATGCAGTCGAAGGAATTGGATGCGAACCGCTTCCACTCTGGCAATTTCTAGTTGCATTCCATGCCAATCAAGTTCTGCTTCACAGCCCGACGAATTTCGATTGAAGTACTTGGTCGCTTCATGCCTTTACGGATATTCCGATATCGCCAATATTCTTCCTGAAGTGTCGAAGCTCGGAGCTTCGGCAATTGACATCTGGCCAAAAGTGCACGGCAATCAGCGAGAACAGTTGACAGACCTCGGAGAAGAAAAGTTCGCAAACCTACTTACGGAACATAGAGTCTCAATCGAGTGCATTACGCAATACAAGCTTGGGCCGTTTGGTCTAAAGGATGAAATGCGGCTTGCGAAGCGATTGGGCTGCGGAACGATTGTGACCGGCGCGATCGGGCCAACGAATCTCCAGGGCGGGGAACTTAAGAGAGCCATTGCCACTTTCGTAGAGCAACTGAAACCACACTTGGCAATCGCTGAAGAAACAGGGGTCACGATTGCGATTGAGAATCATTCCAACAATCTCATCGATTCCCCCGATTCTCTTCGATACTTGTTCGAACTGCGTCCTTCCAAGTACTTGGCGATCGCATTTGCACCTTACCATTTGCCACAAGACGAATTGTTACTTGCAACTCTCATGCAGGACGTGATGCCCGCGTTGGAGATCTTCTACGCATGGGAGCATGGCGATGGCTGCATGACCCAATTGCCAAAGGAGCGAGAGCTTCTGCAGTTGCCGGGTCGTGGGAAGTTGGACTTTGGACCGCTAGTGAAAGTGCTGAAGTCGAGTGGGTTTAGAAGATGGACCTCGATTTTTATGCATCCTTTTCCTCGCGGAATACCGATCCTTGAAACGATTCCAGAAGTGACTGCGGAAATAGACCGTTCTCGCAGGTACCTTGAGGACTTACTGCGAAAGGCTTAACATCGTTCACGTCAACGGTGACATCTGCGTCTTGCCGGTGAAATGCCATTTACAGGCGTGAAGCCGATGGCACATTGGGCAACCAATCGCTCGGCGTTGCGCGGTGAACGCATTCGAAATGAAGAACATCCCTTTCAACCACAGGCCAATTGCATGTCTCAACCAAAAGTCCTGATCATCGTCGGTGATGCGTCGGAGACAGTCGATACCCTCTATCCATACTATCGGTTGATTGAAGGCGGCTATAGGCCAGTTGTGGCAGCTCCGGAAAAGCGACGTTACCAAATGGTGCTGCATGAAGTAAAACCAGGATGGACGATTACTAAAGAATGGGAGGGATATTCGATCGAAGCAGAAATTGCCTTCAAGGACATTCGTCCCGAAGAGTACGCAGGCATTTTCTTCAGTGGGGGACGAGCACCTGAGTACCTTCGTGAAGACGAGGACCTTCTACGCGTTACTCGATGGTTTTGGGAAAACAAGAAACCGTGCGCAAGCGTTTGCCACGGGGTCGAAATTCCGGCTCGGGCTGGAATCGTCAAGGGTTTGCGAATGGCGACCGTTGCCAAGTGCAAGTTTGATTTAGAAGTTTGTGGTGGGATCTACGTCAACGAAGCATGTGTTATCGATCGACACATGTTTAGCGGCCGAACGTATCATGACAACGGCGCCTTCGTTGGCCCTTGGATTAAGGCATTGGATGAGTCTATACGAAAGTAATGGAAGCGTTGCCCTCTGGGCCTGGGGGCCATGCTCATGAGTGCGTTGTTGCGATCAAGGTCAGCTTGCGCGACGGGCTACTTGGCGGTCCATCAATTGGTCGCAAACCCGAATAACATGTTCTGAAAAAATCGAGAGCATCGGATTGCAGTCGGTCTTTCGATTGGAAGATTTTAGTAGGCGAACATTTTGTACGCCAGCGTGGATTGTTCCATAGGGACAAACGCGTTCGATCGGCATGGGCCCGATCAACCCAACTGTTGGGGTTCCAAGAGCAACAGACAAATGCATGGGGCCTGTGTCGGAACCAACAAACAAGCTCGCGCTGCGAATCAGACTCCCGAGCTGCGCAAGTGTTGTTGGAGGCGCGATCATTGCATGTCCGTTCGATTCGGCAACCACATGGTCTGCGGATAGCTTTTCCTTTTCACCAGACCATACGACCAGCGAGGGCATTCCCCAGTGATCACCGAGATGTCGGGCGACACTGGCGTATCTGTCTGACGGCCAGATCTTTGAGACCCAACCTGCACCGACGTTGATGATTGCAAACCGACCTTCCATTTGAAGCGACTTGACAATTCGTCTTGCAAATACGGCATCGTAGTCTTGCTCGGGCAAATCAAATGCAACTGTGGGATCATTGACCCCGAGCAATCTCAACAATTCCAAGCTTCGTTCGATGATATGTTCCGACTCAGGTTTGTAGAGTCGGTTGTTAAAAAAACAGCTTAATTCACGACCATCGAACTGGTCTCGGTGAAAGCCAAGTCGCGACTTGGCTCCAGACAACCATGCGAGGAGCGAACTCTTGGTCAGTCCCTGTAAGTCCAGGGTGATGTCCGGTTTCCAACTCCTCAGCTGGGACGCAAGAGCCCACAGCTGACGCGGTGATTTAAAGGTTTTTTTTGAGACGGCGAATATGTCGTCGAGAGCCGCGTGGCCTTGGATGAGCTGCGCTGACGTGCGTTCGATAACCCAACTGATGCGGGCGCTTGGGAAGTTGCGTCGAATTGCGATTAACACAGGAACACTGAGAATGCAGTCTCCAATCGCAGAGAGTCGAATAATCAAAATGCGTTTCGTCATTGGGTTCATTCAAATCTGAACCGCGGACACTAGCCGCGTGTTGATTGGAGGGGACACGTGCTTGAAAGCGTACTCAGCTGAGACACTAGCCCTAAGAACCGATGGAATCAAGACCACTTCCTTTGCCAGCAATTGCGCCCGGTGATAGCTATCTACTTGGCTCTTCCCTCAGTTCGGCAAAACGTGTCCAACGCACCGAATGGGGCATCAACATCAAAGCCCAGGGCAGAGCGCAGCGACGCCCTGGGTTATTTTAGTTGCATGGCCCCCGGGGAACTGATCGGTATTCATTCTTTGCCTCGCATCTTTTCGGCCAAATCGGACCGCTCGGTCAATCTCAAGGATCAATCGATTGCCTCGAGATAGTTAAATAGACTGAGCTGCGAGGCGTTTCCAAGGAGTTTCAAGCTCGCGTCGTAAGAGGCTTGTCTGGCTTGCAACTCGGAAATCGTTTGGGCTAAATCTGCATCCAAGTTCTTAGACTCGTCGGCCTTCATCGCGATCTTATTATCTTGTTGGAGACTTATCAAGTCGTCAAGAAATATTCGTTAGGTGCCAGGCACCTATTGACTTGAAGCTAGATGCTTGGTATCCTGCTCTGCAAAGGAGATTTACTATGCCTAGATTGCCACGTGCTGAACAATTCGATCCCAATTCCGTTTGCATCGTCCATTTGGTCCAGCGATGTATTCGCCGGGCTTACTTGGCTGGCGCCGATGTCGTCACCGGAAAGAATTTCGAACATCGACGTGAATGGATTCGGTGCCGTATGGAACGGCTCGCCTCTGTGTTTGGAGTTGACGTTTTGACTTACGCAATTCTTTCAAACCACATGCATATCGTCATCCGAACCCGCCCTGACGTGATCGCCGACTGGTCCGATTCCGAAGTTGCCCTGCGATGGCTGCGTGTCT
>JANLRK010000118.1:0-3562 GCA_031361585.1 Pirellula sp.
TGTTTTTTCCTCCGACCGTCAGGCGGCACGACACGGAGCCGCTGCGAGACTGGCGTAGATCAAGCGTGCTACTGCACTGCCCTTTGCGATCTAGGCCAACGCATAATGATGGTCCCTCAGCCGGAAAAACGACCGGAGGCATTGTTGCAAACAGTTTCCGGTTTGCACCCTTGAACTATAGGCAACGTTTGCGAGGATGAAAAGATTGATTAATCAGAAAACTTCGACCTCTTGTTCGAAGTCTTGACTCAAGGCACGAATTTGCGAGCTTCTTGTGAACACGACTTTGTCGAAATGACTCTGTAAGTAGAATAGTGGGCAATTCACTAATAGGAATCCAAGTACAGGAAATCGCATGGCGACAAGGGCACAATCGGACACAGAAGGACTTTTGCGGGAATTGATGGAGCAACGTGTCTTGCTGCTTGACGGCTCCATGGGCGCCCTCATTTTCCAAAAGAAACTGCCCGAATCTGCAATCCGCAGCGAACGGTTCAAAGAGCATCCGGCCGACTTGTCAAAAGCGACCGATGTTTTGGTCCTCACTCAACCAGATATTATTCGCAGCATTCATGCTGAGTATTTATCAGCGGGTTCGGACATCATCGAAACGAATACTTTCAACGCGAGTCTGATTGGCTTGGCGGAGAATAAGCTCTCGGATTTCGCTTACGAGATTTCAAAAACGGGCGCCGAAGTCGCTCGTTCTGCCGTCGAAGCCCATTTGAAACGCGACTCCTCGAAGCCGCGATTCGTAGCCGGTAGTATCGGCCCGACAGCAGTTCAGCTTTCCATGAATGCGAGAGGAAATTTCGCGGTTCGCGCGTTCACGTTTGAGCAAATGGTCGCCAGCTACGAAGTCAATGTTGACGGTTTGATTGACGGCGGCGTCGATATTCTTCTCCCTGAGACCTCTTTTGATCCGTTGAATTTTAAAGCATGTTTGGTCGCGATTGAAAATGTATTTGCTCGTCGAGGTCGCCGCTGGCCGACGATGCTGTCTGCTACCATGTTTCCCGGCGGCGTGACCTTAACTGGCCAGCAACTGGAAGCATTTTGGATTTCGGTGTCTCACTTCCCAATGCTCAGCATTGGCCTAAATTGTGGGTTGGGTGGTGCTGAAATGCGCCCCTATGTTGAACGCTTGGCAAATGCGGCCGATGTCCCAATCAGTTGCTATCCAAACGCCGGAAAACCAAATGCTCTTGGCGAGTTTGACGAGACACCTGACAAAACTGCCAGCCTCATTCGCGATTTTGCAAATCAAGGTTGGGTAAACATTGTTGGGGGATGCTGCGGAACAACGCCTGCACACATCAAGGCTGTCGGCGAGGCAATTGCTGGGATAGCTCCACGCAAGTCTAAAAACCGCGCTCGATCGACTCAATATGCTGGAAACGAACCCTTCGTTTTTCGAGAAAATAATCCATTCGTCATGGTCGGTGAACGTACTAACGTGACCGGCTCGAAAAAGTTTGCTCGACTCATCAAAGAAGGGAAGTTCGATGATGCAATCAATGTAGCCAAAGTTCAAGTCGAAGGCGGCGCGAATATCATCGACGTCAATATGGACGAAGGCATGCTAGACGGAGCTGCCGCCATGAGTACTTTCCTCAATCTGATTGCTCATGAATCCGACATCGCCAAAGTCCCATTGATGATCGATAGCTCCAAGTGGGAAATCCTCCAAGTGGGCATTCGCCATTCGCCTGGCAAACCTATCGTTAACTCGATCAGCCTCAAAGAAGGTGAACAAGAATTCCTCAAGAAGGCCAAGTTCATCCATCAACACGGAGCGGCGGCCGTCGTTATGGCCTTTGATGAACTAGGTCAAGCGGCAGACTACGAAAACAAAGTTCGCATTTGCAAACGAGCTTACACGCTCCTTACCGAAAATGGATTCCCCGCCGAAGACATCGTATTCGATCCGAACATCCTCACCGTCGGAACAGGCTTGCCCGAACATGCCAACTACGCAGTGGATTACATCGAAGCGGTTCGCACCATTAAGAAGGAATGCCCAGGCGCTAGAACCAGTGGTGGCGTCAGCAACGTTTCATTTTCCTTCCGCGGCAACAACACCGTGCGCGAATCAATGAACGCAGTATTCCTGTACCATGCCATCAATGCTGGGCTCGATATGGGCATCGTCAACCCCGAAATGCTCGAGGTATACGATGAGATTGAACCTGAACTTCGCGATCGAGTCGAAGATGTTTTACTCAATCGACGCCCCGATGCTACAGAGCGCCTCATCGATTTTGCAGAAACGGTAAAAGCCAAAGACAAGGCGCCGGTCAAAGTAGATGCATGGCGAGAACTGCCGGTGGAAGAAAGACTCAAGCATGCTCTGCTCAAAGGCATATCGGATCATATTGCTGCGGACACCGAAGAAGCGAGAGTTAAATACGGTCGCCCACTGAAGGTGATCGAAGGGCCACTCATGGACGCGATGAATCTCATCGGAGATTTGTTTGGTCAAGGCAAAATGTTCTTGCCACAGGTCGTCAAGTCAGCCGCCGTCATGAAGAAAAGCGTCGCTTATTTGACTCCGTACATGGAAGAGGAAAAGAAGTTAGCAGGAAATACAGGTGGACATACTAGCCGTGGCAAAGTTTTACTCGCGACCGTCAAAGGAGACGTTCATGACATTGGCAAGAACATTGTCGGGACGGTGTTGGCTTGCAACGACTTCGAGGTGATCGACTTAGGTGTTTTAGTCCCTTGCGAAAAGATTCTTGCGGAGGCCAAAAAACATGGCGCTCAAGTCATCGGGCTATCTGGCCTCATCACTCCTTCCTTGGATGAGATGGTGCATGTCGCCAAAGAAATGCAACGGGAGGGTTTTACAATCCCTCTTTTGATTGGCGGTGCCACCACCAGCTCAAAGCATACTGCTGTCAAGATTGCCCAGCATTACCAACACGAAGTGGTTCACGTCCTCGACGCTTCGCGAAGCGTGCCCGTCGTCGAAAAGCTCGTAAATCCGGAATCCCGCAATAATTTCGGGATAGAAATCAAGGCAAAGCAAGAGGACGAAAGAGCCACTTTTGCAATGCGTCGCGATCGTAAGTTCGTTGACTTCGCTGTGGCACGAAAGAGAAAGTTTTCCATAAATTGGGATGCTTATAACGCTCCCATACCGAAATTCGTCGGCGTTCGTGACATCGAAGTCACCGTCGCGGAACTTCGTCCCTATATTGACTGGTCTCCATTCTTCATGACATGGGAGCTCAAGGGAAAGTATCCGAAGATTTTCGACGACAGTTTCGTTGGAGCTATTGCTAAAGAGCTCTACGACGACGCACAAACTGTGCTTGATGGCTTCGAGAAAGATCCCACGATATTGTTAAAAGGGGTTTATGGGTTCTTTCCAGCCAAGAGCCTGGGTGACACTATCGTGCTCTATTCCGATGAACTGCAAACTGATGAAATCGCTCGATTCGAAATGTTGCGACAGCAATGGGAACGAGTTGGTCAGTCCTCGTTTCGAAGCTTAGCGGATTATGTTTCGTCGAATGGCCAACCTGACTTCATCGGCGCGTTCGCGATCACCGCTGGT
>JANLRK010000136.1:0-5766 GCA_031361585.1 Pirellula sp.
AATGACCTCGATGAATTCGATGTCACCACGCCGACCGACACCGATGCAGCCACCAACCAAGTGAACGAAAACGTTGCCATCGGTACAACGGTTGGGCTAACAGCCAATGCATTCGATCTCGATGCGACGACCAATACAATCACTTACAGTCTCACGAGCAATCCAGGCGGCCTGTTCCAAATCGACGCCAACACGGGTATCGTAACAACGGCTGCCGCCATCGATCGCGAAGTCGTGGGTGCGACACGCTCGATCACTGTCCAAGCGGCCTCGTTTGACGGATCGACCGCCACACAAACGTTCAACATCGCCATTAACGATCTCGATGAATTCGATGTCACCACGCCGACCGACACGGATGCAGCCACCAACCAAGTGAACGAAAACGTTGCCATCGGTACAACGGTTGGGCTAACAGCCAACGCATTCGATCTCGACTCGACAGCCAACACGATTACCTACAGTCTCACGAGCAATCCTGGCGGCCTGTTCCAAATCGATGCCAACACGGGTATCGTAACAACGGCTGCCGCTATTGATCGTGAAGTTGTGGGTGCGACCCGCTCGATCACAGTCCAAGCGGCCTCGTCTGACGGTTCGACCGCCACACAAACGTTCAACATCGCCATTAACGATCTCGATGAATTCGATGTCACGACGCCGACCGACACGGATGCGGCCACCAACCAAGTGAACGAGAACGTTGCCATTGGTACAACAGTTGGGCTAACAGCCAACGCATTCGATCTCGATGCGACGACCAATACGATCACTTACAGTCTCACGAGCAATCCAGGCGGCCTGTTCCAAATCGACGCCAACACGGGTATCGTGACAACCGCTGCCGCCATTGATCGTGAAGTTGTGGGTGCGACACGCTCGATCACAGTCCAAGCGGCCTCGTCTGACGGTTCGACCGCCACACAAACGTTCAACATCGCCATTAACGATCTCGATGAATTCGATGTCACCACGCCGACCGACACCGTTGCAGCCACCAACCAAGTGAACGAAAACGTTGCCATCGGGACGTTAGTAGGTATTACCGCTTCATCGAGTGATTCGGACGCCACAACCAACACAGTCACCTACAGCCTATTTGACAGCGACGGTGGCAACTTCGCAGTCGATGCCAACTCAGGCATCGTAACGACAGCGGCAGCGTTTAACCGCGAAGCGCTCGGACCCTCAAGAAATATCACCATCCGAGCGACCTCCTCCGACGGTTCTACTGCCGATACTGTTTACACGATCAATATCAACGATCTCGACGAATTCGACGTCACGACACCCACCGACACGGATGCGGCCACCAACCAAGTGAACGAAAACGTTGCCATTGGTACAACGGTTGGGCTAACAGCCAACGCATTCGATTTAGATGCGACAGCCAGTGCGATCACGTATACGCTGGATGATGATGCAGGAGGAAGGTTTGCAATCGATGCGAATACTGGGATTGTGACCGTCGCTGATGGTTCGCTGTTAAACTATGAAGCTGCCACGTCGCATGTGATCACCGTCCGAGCATCGAGTGCCGATGGATCAATCAGCTTCCAGAATTACACGATTCAAATTTCCGACGTCAACGAAACCGGTATCAGTTCGATTGTCGATTCCGATGGTGCGACGAATGCGGTTATCGAGAACGCAAGCACTGGAACATTGGTTGGTATCATCGGCTTAGCGACCGATCCTGATGGCACGGATTCTGTTGCCTACACACTCATTGACGACGCTGGCGGTCGATTTTCAATTGACTCCACCACAGGTGTCGTGACCGTCGTCGGCGCTATCGATCGCGAAGCGGACGGCTCGTCAATCGTGGTTACCATTCGAGCGGCAAGTAGCGATGGATCATTCTCCGACCAGTCCTTCCTGATCAATATCTACGATGTCGATGAGTTCGATGTTGGTTCGATTGGCGACTTGTCCTCGGCACCAAATGCTGTAGCAGAGAACTCAGCCGTCGGCACGGTTGTGGGCTACCAAGCGTTTTCGTTCGACGGGGATGCGACATTCAATCAAATCGTATATTCGCTAGATGACAATGCGGGGGGGCGATTTGCAATCGACGCGCTGACTGGATTGGTGACGGTCGCAGACGGTTCGGGGTTGAACTATGAGGCAAATACGAGCCACAGCATCATCGTTAGGGCATCGAGTGAAGACGGTTCGACGTCGGTGGTTACCGTTGGTATTTCGGTTCTCAACGTAGCGGAGCGACCGGTTGGTTTTGTGGACCACTATTCAACTAGTTACATTGATGTTCTTCGGGTTTTGGGGTTAGGCGTACTGGGCAATGATATTGATCCAGATGGCGACGTTCTTAGCCTGCAGCTTTTGAGCGGGCCGTCCAGCGGAGTACTGGCTTTGTCGGCGGACGGAAGTTTGGTTTACACTCCGACGATTGGGTTTGTCGGCCAAGTGTCCTTCGTTTATCAGGCTCTTGATGGTGTTTTGGTCTCGGACCCCATTTTGGTGACGATCGATGTGGTGTTGCCAGCCAACGTTGGTGGTTCTGGTTCGGGTAGTTCTGGTTCAGGTAGTTCTGGTTCAGGTAGTTCAAGTTCGGGTAGATCTGGTTCGAACGTTGGTACGAATACAACCGTACCAGCGGTCGACACGAGTTCTCCACCAATTCCAACAGTTGCTCCATTGCTAGAAGTGGTAGCTCCAAGTCCTGCTGGCTTCGAAAAGAATGGAGGACAAAGTGCTGAGGCAAGACACAATAACGAATCAAATGGAATGGGTATTATAGAGGCGAGGGCTAGCCATCGAGTAGGTGAATTCAACGCAGTTTTGTCGCAACGTGTGACGCGACTTTACGTGGAGCAATGGACGACACACCGCGATATTGAGGAACAAGAGGTTTTGAGGAAACGGGAAGAGTTTGTGTTGCCTGGAGCGACCTTGAGCGAGGAACGTGATCGGAATGACAGCGCAGATCGCTCCGCGATTTCGCTGAATATGGGGACGGTAGTAACGACGGTGCTAGGAACGGGAGTTGTCCTGTGGGTAGTACAAGCGACACAATTGGCTGCAACGTTAATTACCGCGGCGGCACCGACTTGGATACACGTCGACATTGCTTCGAGCATCAATAATCTAGCAAAAGAGAAAACGCTCAAGGATGAGGCATCGGCCAAGATTTTTGAATCAGTAGGTAGTCGGTACTAGGCAGTGGGGAGTGGGCAATGCCAATTGGCTCCTTATCCTTAATTCCGTAAGCCGTAAGCCTTAAGCCTTGAAGTGCTCTTTACCTAGATTACGCCAATGTGCTAGGCTGCTCAGTGACCCACGGCGATTCTGATGGATAGGTCGCTTAAAAAATGGATTTTGTAGAGGGAGGAGCCCTGTTATGCACAATATTCGAATGGATATCGACCGGAAAAATTCTGCGGAGCACTTGCAGGTCGGGCCTCTGGGTTGCAGCTTGAATGCTATTTTTGCGACGGCTGAAGCTGGAAGTTCAGCGATGACTCGGTTTATTAAGGGGTTGTTGTTTCGCGGACACTGCTCGAATGAATTGAGTTTCGACGAGGAGTCCGAGACGATAGATGGATCGTTGCAATGGGCTGATGCGAGTGGCCACGTCCGTTTGATGTCCTATGCGGGTGGCTCGCCTCTCTTACCTTCCCAGTTCATTCATTCACCTTTGCATCCCTCTGAGCGACCGATTCATTCGGATGATCGCGACCAAATTCGAGGGACTGGAAATATTTTTTGGGAGGGTGGTGACCAAGACGGTGGCTGGGATGACCTTCGCGGGGATTTACTTGGCATGGTTTTTTGCAGCTCGCTGGGCACTGTCTCACCCGAGAAGCTTTGGTGGGCAGCAGGTCGACTTGGAGTTCATGCCGCGGCCAAGAGCGAGTTAGATGAGGGATATCAACGGCTCAAAGCCGAAGAACAAGATTTGTTGGAGCGGCTTCGAAGCTCGGAAAATGTCGACCATGATCGCGCCTGGTGGTCGATCGAGCGCGATCGGATTGCCGCTGAGCTTGCGCATGTTCAGGAAGTGATCCTTCAAGCGTCAGCGAAAGCGGAACGATGTTGCCAGCCATGTTCGCAGACTGGAAACGAAAGACTTGTAGCTATTCAGGTTGAGATCGCTCGACTTCGTTCTCTACAACAAGAGTCCACTGTCGACGAAGCCAACTCTCAGCTCAACGAACATCGCACGGAAGGACTGCGTGCGCATTCCGATTCAACGCTATTTAACAATGTCTCTTTGCATAACGCCGCATTTGGCAAGACAAAGTCGGTATCCGATCGGGCCGATTACGTCGCGGAGCGTCAGAGGCTACAACACAGAGTCGAGCAATTGCTCGCAGAACAGGCCGCAATGGAAAAGGACCTTCATGGATCAGAGTTCGTTCATGTGTCTCAACCCGGAAAGCGATGGGACGACACTCATCTAAGGCAACAGCACACGCATGCTGAGGAGATGTTGCATCGCTGGGATCGCCGAGCTCAAACCCATCGACGATTGGCTGAGGTCCAGTCTCACCTAAAAACACGATCTCCGTACCGCAGGACGACTGAAGGCTCGCTCATTCCCCTTGCAGAAAAGTATTTACGCGAATTAACTTCCGGAGCTGTCCGCCAGTTGCCCCCTTGGGCCGTCGAAGCGTCGCATGTTGATATGCGTCTCGACCCGCTTTATCGCCATTCGTTTTACGACAACAACCTTCCATCCAGCAATACTCGGCAGCGAAAGATAGTAGACCTGGCAATTCGGTTGGCAATCGCTCAATCAGCGGTATCTCGGATTGGGAGAATTCCGATGCTGTTAGACGACTCGCTTGGTGGTTTTCGAGGCGAATCGCTTGAGCAGATCTTGCATGTTCTATCTGCGTTTTCACGGGATGGAAGACAGCTTCTCCTATCCACAAACGACGAATACGTTGCGAGAAGAATAGCTGCTCACGGCGGTACCGTTTCGCGAATGATTGAGGTCACGCGTTATGCGCGGACTAGCTGTGTGCCTGATGGAAAACATGAACTGGGCATGCATCCTAGTATGGAACATTCGGCCATCTTTTCAGCGGACTATGACGCGCGGCCGTTACGAATCGTTAGCGCCGAATCGCCAGAACTTGGAATCGGAGAATTGAATCGACAATTAACGGGTTTGGCAAATGAACAAGCGACCGGTTCGTGGTGGTTGACCAACGGAACACGCCTGCAGCCACAAACTCAACGAGTTGACAGGCCCATGGAGCATGGTTCTGGCGGTCAAAGGTTCTTCCTGCAAATGGACAGTCCCGTGCAAGACGCTCCGGGCGTAACGTCCCAGCTGACTCGTCGAATGAATACTGCAGGCGTCTTTCGCGTAGCAGACCTATTGCGCGCTCCATCTTTGCAGCTAAGCACAATGGTTAAGGTAGAACCCGCAATGATCGAGCAGATCAAACAGGTCGCAGAACTGATGTGTGGAACGCCGCAGCTTCGCGCATTCGACGCACAAGTTTTGGTCGGTTGCGGAATCACACGGTCTGATGCACTACGCACTATGCCAGCTACTGAGCTCGTGCAACGGGTCGAATCCTACCTTTCCTCAGCTGCAGGACAAGACTTGCTTCGCGGTGCAACCTCATTTGAGGTATCAAGGATTCGTAACTGGATTGCTGATATACGTCGTTCGCATAGAACTCGAATGGGCGAAGAGGTTGTGTCTATTCGATCGGATCGCCATCGAAATCGCGAGCGAGCTCGTCGAGTACGTCGGGATTCGAGCTACGAGGCGAGACCTAGAGTCGT
>JANLRK010000184.1:0-5688 GCA_031361585.1 Pirellula sp.
TGATCCAGACAGATGCCAGACAGGATTCGTGATCCTGACATTGGAAACGCTGTCTCAAAACAAGCGGAACCATGGCATGCACCCAAGTGCTCGATCATCCGAGCTTGGTCGGTGTATTTGTTTCCTACTCGCCCTGGGTGACGTGGGTCGTTCGTTGCTATAGAATGCTCACATGGATATCGTCTACATCGAAACATCTGTGGTCAGTCATGCAACGGCAAGACCGAGTTCTGACCCGACAACACTTGCGTTGCAGCAGCAAGCAAAACGCTGGCTTACGGAACAAAGGCCACTGTACGATGTGGTTACCTCTCAACTTGTCATTGACGAGGCATCACTTGGGGATCCCGATGCGGCCCGACTTCGACTGGAGGCATTGGACGGAATACCGGTTTTGCCTGCTAATACAGATGTCGATTCGGTCGCCGACGAGATCATTCGAAGGCATATGATGCCAGCAAAAGCAAGGCTAGATGCTTTGCATGTTGCCACGGCTGCGTTGGCGGGTGTACAATATCTTCTGACGCAGAATTGCACTCACATCGCCAACGCCACCGAGCTACCCAGAATTTACAAGCTCCTCAACGAACTTGGCTTATCGGGAATGTTGGTTTGTGCTCCGATCGAATTTTTTGGTGGATCATAATGACGAAAAACCCAGTATTGGACGAACTGCACGAGGCAAGACAGAAGATTTTGGCTGACTGGAATGGGGATACGGGTGCGTACCTCAGGGATGCCCAGATTAGATTAGAACGATCGGGCAGAACCGTCTGGCAAGGCAAGCAACGAACAAAGGATTGCACCGAAGCCGACGGTCGGCCGAAATCTGATGGAAGCTCTGTCTCGTCGGCTCGGTGAATCCAGCCGTTCGTCAGTACAGCCAAATGAACCCATACGAGCCAAATTCATTGGTGTCTTCGCCGCGATCGAATGTTGCGATCTACAAAGCATCTCGTCTAGCATTTTACTCCTGTGCTTTAGTGACTTCCCTTTCAATGCCATTTTCGGCCGTTCTGATTTCCGACCTTGTAAACCGAACATATAATCCCAATATGGGGACATGGGTCACTCCTTACTTTTTGATAACGGCTTTACTGTGCGTGCCGATTGGAATCTTCTCGGCAATTGTCACGCGATGGTCTCGAAGACGCATCAGTAAATCTCCGCTGCACACATTCCTTTTCGCAATTGTGATGGGTTTTCTGCCTGTGGTACTCATTCCCGCACTCAAGAATGCAATGCTCTCATCACTATCATTTGTCGCCCAACAGTCTCTGTTGCTTTTTTGGACTGCAGGTGCTCCAATATTTCTCGGTGCTACAACCTATTTACTCGTCGCTATTCGTAATCCGCCTGATGACGATGGCTCTTGGCCTGCACCAAACTATTGGAACGAATGACGAACAAAATCGTGCACCCACAAGACATCTGAGTCATCAGGTCAATGATTTGGACGATTTTTATTAACATTTTTTGAACCTGTTTTTTGTTGGTAGTAGACGTACTTTCCACCGTCGATTCGTACTCCGGAACGAATCGTTCTTGGATACTAATTTTCGATCGCTGGCAGCTAAGTTTCGCTTGCGACTCCTAGTTTGGAGCCTGTTTTTCGAAGTCGTTCCAGGTAGTGAGCTTCGTTGTATGGCTGGCCGGTTTTCCAGCAGCGATAAATGATGCGAAGCCATTTGTAAGCGAGCGCTCTTTTGGCCATCTGCTTGCTCTTACCCTTTGCTTGTAACTGTTCGTAGTAACGCTTGGCCCACGAACACTTCGCTACCGAAAGACCTGCGTATTCATGAAACGTTTGCTTGAGAAATTTGGTGCATGCCCAACGTGCATTGACGTAGCGACTTTTGCCACTCTGCGTAGTGATTGGGGCGATCCCAGCTGCCGCTTGAAGCGATTCCGCATTTTCGTATCGGTTCCGATCGTCACCTAAAGCTGCGATGATCCTTGCATGAGTGTTGTCCGATGCGCCTGGTAACGTTGACACAAAACCGTAGTCCTTGTGTTTCCTAACCAAGGATTTGATTTCGGAATTGTAGCCCTTGATGACTTGATTGAGTACATCGATCTGTAGTCCAATAGCTTGGCACTGTCGGGCACATGTTCGAAGTAATGTTGGATCGGTCGTGAGTGGCTTTGCTTCCATGAGTAAGTCGAGCCGATGCTCCATCTTCTCTTTGGTGCCGATACTGTAGAAGAACTTTCGGAGTTTGGTCTTTCCAGCCTTCTGAACGTCTTCGAGCGTGGGGTACTTGAGCGCCAGCTTGATCACGAATTCGGAATAAGTTCGAGCAGGTTTTAGCTCGAGAATTGCTGGGAAATACTGCTTCCAGAGAGTTCCGATTCGGTTTGCAAGCGCAACGCGTTCTTCGACGAGTTGGCGACGGTGAGTGGTCAACGCGTAGAGCTCACGAGTCTCTGGTGAATCTTGTTGCAATGGCCGCAAATGCTCTCGATTCTGTTCGATAAACTTAAGAATCAGCCGAGCGTCGACTGGATCATTCTTGCCACCACCGTGCGCAAACGCTCCGCGGTAGTTGGCAAGCGCTTTTGGGTTGACTGGATAGATCTTCACATAGGGGAATTCACGCAGCGCATTGATAAGCGAGCCGCGAGAGGCCTCGATGCAGATTTCGATCGCGAGGTTTGGGTGGCGATTGTTCCAGGCCTCGATCCATTCCCGAATGGCGTCTGGCGAGTGTTTGAAGGAACCGGAGTGGAGCTTGCCATCGGGAGTTCGGATGGCGAAGGCATGTTCTTTGTCCGCCCAGTCGATACCAACGAGTACAGAGGGAGCGATGGGAGCAGGAGACTCAAATGCTTCGCGAGTCACGGATGCTTTTTTCATGGTGATTGTCCTGTAGGAAGTAAGCCGTACAAAATGCGTCGAGAGGCTGCAGAGGTCGAAGTACTTATTGAGGTCGTTTGAGATGAGACGTCATCTGAGGATTCGTTTGTCTGTAGCCAACCAATGGGTGCGAATGTCTTAGGTGAGACTTCGGTCTGATTGATATCAGCCGAGTCAGTCGCGGGTTAGTCGTCACCCATAGGCTCGGTGCATTTAACCAAAGAACGTTTCTCTGGCTAAGAATCGAGGATAGATCAAGAAAGTCAAAAACGCCGAACGCAATAAAGCTTTTTTGACCTTCATTCTGAGCTGGGGATGGCTCCCACTCAGGTCATCGGTTAGGATGTTCGGATTACAATAAGTCGCCGGTCGGCCGCGAATCCGAATCCTAGTTTATTGGCGGCGACATGGGTGATCGCAAACGTTCGTCGAATTGGCGTCACATTGGAACAAACATGGTCGGCCGACTCGGAAACAACTTTCGACGCTGCATTCAATTCCGGCTCAGTACAGTCTTTTGGGCGATGACTGTTTTTGCCTTACTAATGGTTACAGCGTCTCAAACTTATCTTTGGTTCAAGTCTATCCCTTTGACTAACGCCATAATCGATTTCAACTCTCGTAAGATTGGCAGCTTAGTACCCCTCACAATTACTCCACTTTCCGAAGAGGAAATTGATGTCGCAGTCGAATCGCTGCTTTTAAAAGGAATCGACAATGGAATCGCAGAGCGTTTCGTTTCTCGCGACCAAGTCGAGAATATTTTTGAAAACGTAGTTCGAACGCGCCGTCTTCCGCGAAACGCGACAATTGATTTGTACTCCGACAACGATGGCTATACAATCTCGCTCAGGTTGATTACGAGTTCAAGATCAGATTTCATCGTTATCCTACGTAAAGTTGAGTACGGGGCGCTTGACGCCCCACTCTAAACCGACGAACAAAGGGATGCAGCTAAGCCCTCGATCGACCGGCCTATTTTGTTTCATGGTTACTTGCTCGGGCATAGCTGATCCCTGGCGTTCGTCGGCGGCAAGCAAGCGATCCGCTCTGCGAATAAAGGCCTTCAACGCGAACGGGAACATCATGCAAGGCTTCGTTCAGGATATCGGGAGCATCGCCGTGAGGAACGAGGAGTTCCGCCGGGTGCTGTATACGGCGAAGAACTGCCAGCTCGTCGTCATGGCGCTCAAGCCCAACGAAGAGATCGGAGCGGAAGTTCACACACTGGATCAGTTCTTTCGCGTGGAGGAGGGGACCGGCGAGGCGGTTCTCGACGGCGTGCGGACGACCATCCGGGCGGGCTTCGCGGTCATTGTCCCGGCTGGGGCAAATCACAACATCATCAACACCGGCAGCGTCCCACTCAAACTCTACACACTCTACGCGCCGCCCAATCACCGGGACGGCGTCGTCCACCACACGCGAAACGAAGCGGTGGCGGACAATGAGCAGTTTGACGGCCAAACAACGGAATAGCAGGCCGAACCCATGCCACATACCGAGCGACACCGAACAGAACACATCGGCTGGCTGCGAGCGGCCGTCATGGGGGCGAACGACGGCATCGTATCGACTGCGAGCCTCGTCTTGGGCGTCGCGGCGGCCCACGCGACCAGCCACAATATCCTGGTCGCGGGAGTAGCCGGGTTGGTCGCCGGCGCGATGTCGATGGCGGCTGGTGAATATGTCTCTGTCAGTTCTCAAGCCGACACAGAACAGGCCGACCTCGCCCGCGAACGCCAGGAACTCGAAACCGACCCATCCGCCGAACTGGCAGAACTAACGGCGATCTACGTCAAGCGCGGACTCGATCCGTCGCTTGCGAAACAGGTCGCCGAGCAATTCACGGCCCATGACGCTTCGGCCGCCCATTCCCGTGACGAACTCGGCACTTCCGAGTTGCTCGTTGCGAGGCCCGTCCAAGCGGCATTCGCCTCGGCAGGAACATTCGCGGTTGGTGCAGCGTTACCGTTATTGGCAGTGGTAATTGCTCCTGGGGCGTATCTCATCCCCGTTGCCGGCGGGACATCATTGATCTTCCTCGCGATGCTGGGCGGTCTGGCAGCTTACGTTGGTGGCGCGAGCGCGACGAGAGGCGCTATCCGAGTCACTTTTTGGGGGACACTCGCGATGGCACTCACTGCCGGCGTCGGAGCGTTATTCGGTACGGCCGTGTGAGGAGTGTTACACGGATCTTGCTAGCGCAGCTTCAAGACTCCAACCCGGCCGCTCGACCATACCCGGCAGAGCGTGATTGGTCTCTGGGACCAAAGTTTACCGGGTCCGCCGTGTTGGGCGTTGACGGTCGAAAGCCGAGATGTGATACTTCGCACGCTAGGAAATAGAATGGTGGCTGACGGTAACAGAGGAGATTTAATGCGAAATGATGTTGATGATCCAACCGGCGGGCCGAAACTCCCAGACGAACATCACGAGCGCCGTTTCCATGGCTTTCTCGAAGCCTCCCCCGACGCCGTCGTGATCATCGACGGAGATGGAGTGATTGTTCAAGTCAACGGCCAAACCGAGAAACTGTTTGGATACAGCCGTGAGGAGTTGGTCGGTCAAGCACTCGAAATGCTCATGCCAGAGCGATCCCGTGGCTCTCACGTTGCCAAGACCCGTGCCTACCATGCCAATCCGCAGCCTCGGACTTTTACTGCGTGCCGATCTCGTAACGCAATCGACGAACATATAAAGGATTAGATTCTGCGTGTTGTTCTAGGGACGCGCGTGGGCTGGCTAGGTCGATTGCCATTCTTTGATCAGAAGCTGAAGGGGGCCAGCCAGAATCTAATCCCATGTTCAAGAAGCCCAAGCGGCAGTTC
>JANLRK010000195.1:0-10303 GCA_031361585.1 Pirellula sp.
TTGCTTACAAGAGAGGAACCGCCAAATGCGGACCCCATGGGTGGGAAGAGCCCCGGGAGCAATCCGGGCTCTTGTCCCGAGATGGATGGTTTGGCAAATAATTTAGATAGATTGCCATTCGGTCAAACGGTCCCAGTCAACTTCGCCAATCTGCTCGCGGATCGTGGCGTCTATCGGAAATGCAAATCTTTGCTGAAGCCAAATGATCGTCAATGTAGAAACAGACATAATGAGATCATTGACTCGCTTATACATACAGAATCGCCCAATGCAAGTCACTTCCGGTAGCATCTGACAGTCGGCGGTCCCGGGGATATCCGCTACGGTCACGGATGGTACGACAAGATGCGGTTCAGCCCTTGTTTCGCGATTTGCGATAAGTCGATCGAGGTATTTTGAATTGAAGTCTCGTGTTGGAAAACCATCTTTGAAACCTTCGTAGGTGTAGCGTTGATTCAGCTCCATCATCGCGACCTGCCTTCCGTCCTTGAGTTGAAAGATCTCGTCCATAATCGTTTTCTTTTGCCGAACTAGTAGTTCTCCGGCGCGGCGCCAGGAGACATATTCCAATTTACCCCATTTGGATGGTTGAATGGGCAGGCGAGGTACTGGGAGGTGAATGTTTGGCTAGGAGCCGAGTAAACACAGACGACCGAACAAGTATGCGATACTGCACGCAGGCGAGTGCTCCTTGGTGAAAGTGTGCCAAATACAGAGAAGCTGTTCAGTCTTTTTGAAACCCATACTCAGCTCTATCGACGCGGCAAAGCAGGCACTCCCAATCAATTCGGTCGCTTGGTATTGGTCTTTGAAGATGCTGCTGGATTTATTAGTCATTACACCATCATGCATCGGGATGCGCAAGACAAGGATGTGATCGTCGAACAAACACAGATTGCGCAAACCAATCATGGTGGTGAAATCGAAAGAGCTTCATTCGATCGCGGATTTTACGCACCGGAAAACGAAGAAAAACTATCTTTGATCATAGCATCACCATGTCTACCACCGAGGCATCCCAAGCAATACGCTGAGAGGCTAAAAGAGGCTTCCATCGAGTTTCGCACATCACGACAAAGGCATCCGGGAATTGAATCTGCCATTAACGCACTACAAACCGGTAACGGTTTGAAACGCTGCCGCGATCGGAGCGAACTGGGGCTTGAACGGTATCTTGGCTTAGCCATTCTCGGACGCAATCTACACGCACTAGGTAAGCTCGTAATAGCCCGTCAAAACGGAGATTCAAATGCCGCAATAAGTAAACGCATTGCGGCGTAAACGATAACGGGAGCTAAAACACGCAAAGAACAAACAACGTCTGGGATGACGGTACGCGCAAACCACAAAAAATCGGTTGCATTGACCCTCAACGGACTCGCAATTGACAACGATTCGCACCACATTACAAATTCTTCGGCTTGAAAATTGATGGCCCGAAGCTGCGGAAAATCGGTTTTACCGAATTTCCGGACAGACACTAGCTATCGGATTTGGACCAAGTGAGCGAACTTCGGATGCGATTCTATCGATTGCCATGTATCCGAATTGGGTACGCCTTTTCTTTCTTCAAGGTGCAAAATTGCCTGATCCTGGAAAACATCTACGTGGAAAAGGCAAGGTTGCTCGGCACATTGTTTTGGATTCTGCCGACGATCTTGATAAACCTGAAATCCTAACTCTAATTGAACAAGCGCTTGAGCGAGCAAAAGTCGCAATTGATGCATCAAACGAAAGCAAAATCATCATCAAGTCGGTTTCAGAAAATCAACGACCTCGTAGGCCAACTCCCAAATAGAGTCGCTTCGAAATAACTCAATTCGCCTCAACCGCTGGACAACAGCAAATGAGCCAAGAAATTTCGATTGTCAAAGCAGTTCCGGTGCTGGAAGTCGCTGATGTAGGAGCGAAGCATGGAGTGGTATCGGAAAGTGCTTGGCTTCTAAGCTGATCCATTTCCTGAATCGCCACCGCATCAATTTGCAATGCTCCGGCACGGTGAAACCGAAGTGATGCTTCGTAGCGGAACCTCAAAAGCAACGCCTAGTCAGTGACAATACAAGTGTGATGTCTACTTTAGACTCGATTCGAAAGCTGTATAGCGACCTGAGTGAGCGAGGGATCGTTTACAGGAGGCTAGAACGAATGTTCTACTGGCTTGCAGAATTTGAGATCAAAGACCCTGATGCTTATATTTTCTTTCTCGCTGAAGAACTCGCAGATATGGCAGACTTGCCTACGCCACTGTTTTAGTTGGATGTTTAAGTAAAACAGAGTAATTCGAATGGTAAGCTTCAAAAATATTGTGCCAGTCTTGAAAGTCGCCGAATTGCAGCGGGCCATCGATTTCTATCAAGGCGTTCTTGGATTCGCAGTTGTGTGGCAGGCGGCAGATGATGTGGCGGTAACGCAATGCTTCAATCGCAATCGACAAGCATTCTCCAATCGACTGGCTCGCATCTTGGAGACGAGCCGCATTTAACTGGCACGCTCTAGTGTAATATGACTGGTGTGGAAGAGTTCTTTGAATCGATCAAGTCAAGCGTAGAAATCCTTTGGCCATTAGAAGGGATGGAGTACGGCCAGCAGGAATTCGGCATTCGTGATCCTGATGGATACACACTACCGTTTGCGGAAGAACATGAATGCAACGCTTGATCCAACATAGGACACGCAAACGCCAACAGTAGTTTTTGAAGGGGTACCTGTAACCGAGTTGGCTTGATCCGAACGCACGATATCACGAGGTCGTCGAATCCCCGAGTTCTTGGCGTAGTCGGAGGAGGACACGTGATTTCGAAACGCGTACAGTACCGGGCTTCATGTTGAGCTCTGAGGCGACATCGCTCGTCAGCCGTCCTTCAACAACGACTTTCCAAAACGCATTCCAGGTACGATCATGGAATTCAGCTTTGATGGACTCCAAAGCGCGAAGTAGGACCGCATTGAATACCAAGTCTTCGTCCCTTGTTGCTTCGGTTTCACTTTCGCAATATTCACTTGTATCGCGAAGCTCGTGCAGTCGCATAGATGCTTCCGTGCCTCCTGCTCCTGCAGGTTCATGATTACGGCGATTGAAGTAATCCATAGTTTTGTTGCGTGCAATCACGTTGAGCCAGCCGCGAAACGTATCTGTAGGTCGGTCCTTGCGAAAGCGGTCCAGGTTAGATGCGACCGCTGTGAAGACATCCTGCAGTACGTCAACAATATCTTGCTCTGCGACTCGCCATCGGCGGCACCAAGAGGCAACAAGGGGCGTATACAGTTTGACTAGTCGCTCCCACGCCGCAGCATCCGCACATTTCGCGTCATTGAGCAAGCTACGGGACGTGGAGCCGCCACTCGTATTTGCAGATTCTGTCAAAGGCGATTCCTCCGCCTTCGAGTAATTGCACTAATCAGGATGCTGATGCCGACGAGCAGTGTCGAGATCGAAGCCATTATGGAAAACGCTCCGCGAAGTCCCGTTTGAGTATTGGCTATCTCGCGGTCAAGTGGACGCACAATTTTTAAAACTCCAACGACATCTCCGATCTGCCAGTCCCGCTTCGGGCTTTTGCTGGCAGGGCTCACGTCATTGTGGCAACCGAGACAACTTTTCTCCATGTGCCGGGCCGCATAAAAATGCAGTTCACGACGATCGCCTGTTTTTACGAACCGAGTGTATTCTTGTTGAGGCTCATCAGTTGGTTTTGCATTGACTTCCAACCAGTCAAGGGCTGCTTTTTCCATTTCATCCTGTGGGCCTCCGCTCTCACGTCCGGGCCAAGGATACCGTCCGTAGACTCGAACTTGCATACCCGGATTACGTCGACTGATTCGCTCTCCAAGATCAATTGAGAATGTTGCCGGTAACGGAAGCGACGGATGCGTACCAAGATAATTCTGAGTCACAACGACTCCGGTTGGTTTAGAATTGATCTCCTCAATTCGCTCGCTATAGAACCGCCAGACTTCATCTAGCATTTTGTTCTCAAGGCGCGCACTTTCGAGAGCAGTCTGGCGTACGAAAAACTCGGAAAGGCTTGACAGATACCACATTCCGGCAATTGAGCCCACGACGACGGCGAGCAAGACGCTCACGGCCAAGGGATAGCGTTGGCACCAACGCAAAGTCCGCTCGATACGTCCTGCAGGACGTGCCAGCGTTTGGCGTCCTTCCTGAAAACGCCGTAGATCGGCTTCCAGTTCGCGGCCGCTCTGATACCTGCGCGATGGCGATCTGCTCATCGCCTTCATACATATGCTCTCAAGATCGCGTGGAATCTCGGGACGCATGTGGCGTGGTGGACGAGGATCGTCTTCCATCACTTGCATCAGAAGTTCGCGACCTGCACTTCGAAATGGGCGCTCCCCGACAATCATCTCATACAGGACAACGCCAAGACTATAGATGTCGGTGCGCGCATCAACTTGGTGAGACGCACCCGCCGCTTGCTCAGGGGACATGTATGCGGGGGTTCCGAGTATTCGGCCGTCGGATGTCATCGACTGGTCGCCACTGTCACGTTTGGCTAGGCCAAAATCCATCAAGTGCGCTCGCCCCGCTCGATCTACGATAATGTTGCCAGGTTTTATGTCCCGATGAATAATGCCATGGTCGTGCGCGTAGTGAAGTGCCGCAGCCAACTCTCCGGCAATTGAGGCAGCTACAGAAGGCAATAGTCCCTTACCGTGTTCCAGCAATTGTTTTTCTAGAGTTTGCCCGTCGATAAACTCGCACACCAGAAACCAAACGCCTTCTTCCGTCTGCCCTGTTTCGTAAAGACTAACAATTGATGAGTGCTTGAGCTGCGCTGCACTGCGGGCTTCGCGCAGAAATCGTTCTACATCTTCCGCCGAAGCGAAATTACCGGCCCGCTGGACCTTTAGGGCGACAATGCGCTCCAACCGAGGATCCCAGGCCTGAAACACATAACCGAACGATCCAACGCCAAGCTCTGAACGAAGTTCAAATCGGTCGAGGTAAACAGGTCCCTCTTGAAGTCGGCGCGCTATACCGAACCCCGCATCTGCCGCGACGCGAAATGCCCTGGACTGGAGTTTTCCCGAAAGAACGGCGGTAGTCCAAGCTTCGTGCTCGCGAGTTGGTTTAGGTACCGAAGCTGACGAGAGTTTCTGCAGTTGATCTAACAGCGGATCAGCCGATTGCTCCAAGGTTTCAAGGCGACTCAGGCAGATTGGGCAAGATTCAACATGTTCTGCGACCGCTTCGTAGTCACTTGCCGAGCAGCATCCGATAGCGAAGTTTCGAAGCAAGTCTGCAGTGGGGCAAATATCCTGTAGCATTTTCCGTTCGCAATTTGTATTTCCAGCACAGTAGTTTAGAACACACGCTTCTCAATATTGCCAGGCGGGAGCTCAACTTGTGAAAATGGCAGTTGCCGACATTACAATTAACCGCCAAGCGTTACATTTTCGTGTAACGCTTACCCGTTCTTGAAGTTGTAGGGCTCGCATTTGTGCGGCATCGAAAGCAATTTCTATCCTAGTCGGAGTATAACATGATCCCTTCTGTAAGACGCGATTTTTTGGTAGATGTCGGCCGCGGCATGCTTGTCGCCGGACTTGGCAGTGCCGTGGCCAGTAATCTGGGATTCTCGACTGCCTTTGCAGAAGAAGGACCAGAATCTCTCAACTTGGGGCCGTATGCGTCGCTCGTTGATCTCATACGCAGCACGCCACCCGACAAACTCCAGCCAATTCTGATTTCAAAATTGAAATCCGGGGAAGTCAACAACAGGCAACTCATCTCTGCGGCTGCTCTCGCAAATGCCGAAGCCTTCGGCGGACAGGACTATGTCGGTTATCACACCGCGATGGCTATGCTGCCTGCCCTTGAAATGGCAAAGCACCTTCCGGCAGAACGCCAATCGTTGCCGGTCTTGAAAGTGATCTATCGGAATTCGCAGCAATGCCAAGAACATGGTGGGGCCTCGAAAGCGACATTGATGGCTCTGCATGCTGCCGAACATTCTCCCGAAGGGGACATAGGACTCAAGATTCGGGCCGCCTGTCGTGAAGGGAGCATGGAGAGTGCTGAACAGCTATTCGCGACCGTAAGAGCATCGCCGCAGGAAGCATTGAATGCCCTGCAAACGGCAGTTCAGGATGACATTAACGTGCATCGCTTCGTCTTCGCACATCGGACCTATGGTCTGATTGACCTTTTGGGAAAAGAATATGCACACACTCTATTAAGACAATCGGTCAGGCAGATGGTGGATTTCGAACTTGAACACAAACGCCACAACCACCCCGACAACCCGATCCGCGTTCTGGTACCTCAGTTGCTAGACCAATACAAGTTGGTAGGAAAAACGCTTGGAACAAAAGACCCCGGAGATTCAGCTGTCGAATCCTTGGCAAAGGCGGTTTATGACGGACCACCAGCCCGATCTGCTGACGCAATCGCGGCCGCATTAGCTGAAGGTATCGATCCTGAAGTGGTAGGCGAAGCAATCTCACTCGCGTCGAACATGCTCGTGTTGCGACAAGGGGCAGATCGATGGCGAACACACGGCGATTCTGCAGGCGTTCATTCATCTGACGCCACGAACGCTTTCCGCAATATGGCTCGCAATACAGATAAGAAGCACGCAGTAACTGGTCTAATTGTGGCAGCATACCACAGCGCCAGCCATACACCTTTCGCTGGGGAATCCTATCCGCTGAAAGAGCACCGCGCCACAATCAAAGCCACTGATGCTGCTGGCTTGCTGGCAGAGTGCGAAGAGGCCATAAAAGTCAATGATCAAGGCCGCGCGGCTGCGGCTATACAGATCTATGGAGAGAAAAACTTCCCAGTTCAGGCAGTATTTCAAACGCTGATCAAATACACGATTAGTGAAGACGGCCGGCTACATGGTGAAAAGTACTTCCATACTGTAGGGGAGGAATACAAGACTACACGCTCAGCATTCCGTTGGCGGCAAGTCACGGGGCTTGCGCGTGTCACTGCCAGTTCGTACGGATATAATCGCGCCGATGAAAAGGGGTTTCATGCGGCGGGTTACGAAGACGCATGCGGCCTCTTAGGCGTCTCCACGTAAGTTTTGACACAGCGAACATTTGTATACCTACGACCTTGCGCTAGCGACAATTGCCGGTCGGCGATTCGCGGATAATGTCGGTTTCATTTTAAAATTCAGGAGGAAAGCGTGTTAAAGGACCTGAATTCTGCGATAGTTGTTATAAGTATTGCGGCGATTGTCATGGCATCCACTCCAGCGCGAAGCGGCGAGGTTGTCACAACAACTCCGCGTTTTGTGCTCGAATGGGGCACAAAGGGCACAGAGTTGGGGCAATTCGACTTCCCCATCGGCATTGCCATAAATCGCGCCGATGAGGTATTTGTAACTGACTTTTACAATGCAAGGGTGCAAAGGTTTTCGAGTAATGGCAAATTTCTCGCCGCCTTCCCGGTCTCTCTCTTTCCTGGCGGTATCGCATTGGATCCGGATGAAAACATATACGTAACTCACGCTGGCATCCCGCCCTCACGTTACGACGAACCACGACAGCGCGACAAGATTGCCGTCTTCTCTTCCGAAGGGAAGCCGCTGCGTGAGTGGGGGAAGTTTGGCACCGGTGATGGCGAGTTCGACATGCCCGGAGGGATCGCGATGAGTCGAGACGGCCGAGTCTACGTAGCCGACCAGTGCAATCGTCGCATTCAAGTCTTCGATACTGACGGGAAGTTCTTAATGAAATGGGGAAAGAAGGGATTTCTGCCCGGCGAATTCGGTGGGGACCCGCACCCCAAGGCATTCTTTGCTGGCCCGACATTTCTCGCCTGCGACGCTAAGGGCAATCTCTACACGACTAAAGCGCCGCTCTGTCGCGTACAGAAGTTCAGTTCTACCGGAACGCATCTGGCACATTGGGGAAGTGATGAGGCGAAGCCAGGCGGTTTCGGCGACTATTTTACCGCCTTCCAGAAACAGAACATGCGAGGGCCCACCGGCATCTGCTTTGACGCCCAAGGCCGTCTCTGGATCAACGCAATTGGGGGGCGGATACAACAGTTTACGGCAACAGGAGAATACATGACTGGTTTTGGCGAAGAGGGAACCGATCCAGGCAAGTTCTACGCCCCTCACGGACTAGCGATCGACAGCCGCGGTTACCTATATATCGTGGATGCTTTCAATTATCGAATTCAAAAGTTTGCGATCAACCCGTGACCCATCTCGATTAGACTTTGTTGTTTTCTGTCGCCATTTGTCACGTTTTTGCACCACTCTTTACAACAGGACAATAGGTCGATTCATGGCGAGCATAACCTTATTCGTTGCATTCCTGCTGTGCCTTGGTTTTGTGACGCCTGCCCGCGCTGAGGTGCTGGACGCAGTCCCCACCGCGACGACCGAGCAAATTCATCACACAGTCGACCTCGCCATAGGCTATCTGCAGACGGAAAGCGCAGCATGGTTGAATACTCGCGGATGCGCAGCATGCCATCACGTTCCCATGCCGTTTTGGGCACTGAGCGAAGCTGCACAGCAGGGTTATGCCATTGATAAGAAGTATCTGGATGAAAAGTTCGAGTCCTTGCTGGGAAGCAAAGAAAAATTGATTGCTTCGAAGCTTATCAATGGACCGAATGATCCGCCAGATTCGCGTCCACAGGGGCGTGCTCTTAACATGGGTCTACCCTTCTTGGCGATCGCATCAAGGTCGTTTCCTTCCCTGAAAGACGAACAACTCCAAGGCCTGAAACTAATCACAGAGGAAATCATTCAAAAGCAGCAAGCCGACGGATCATGGGAGTTTTTTTCGACTCTCAGACGACCGCCCATTAACGAGAGTCAAACGACAGACGTCGCTTGGATCATCTTGGCGATTGCAGGAGAAACCGGACCAGACTCGCCGGAATCGCAACGCGCCGCCCTGAAGAAAGCCAACGCGTGGCTCGAGGCAGCGCAACCCGCCGCTCTCCATCAAGACAAAATCTTAAAGGTGCTTTTAGGAAGTCGGGCGGGCAAAACTCGCGATTCAATGCAAACCACGATCGATGAACTATTGGCCATGCAGCGTGAAGACGGTGGCTGGAGTCAGACAGTGCCTGAACTAAAGAGCGACGCATTTGCCACCGGCCAAACATTGTATGTCTTGTCACTCGTTGGGTACGAAGCCAATCGCCCGGAAGTGAAGCGAGGGATTGACTTTCTGGTCGCCACACAAAACTCCGATGGCACGTGGCCAATAATCTCTCGTTCGACCCCGGATGGTTCCCCCGGAAGTTCAAAACTTATGAGCCCGATTTATTGTGCCTCTAGTTCATGGGCCGTACTCGCCTTGTCAAGATTGGTACCGAAAGTGAATTGAAATATTCGAACCAAACGCATTAACGCAATTCGCAGTAGGAATACTCTGTTAAATAACAAGAATGCAGCCGGCTCGCATGAGCCAACTTCCACAAACTGTACAGTTCCTGAAAGCAATGAACCTACATTGCTGTAAACTCAGCAGACTTCGTTAGCGACCGGTAAATGAATACCGACCAAACGCTAACGCTCTGCGTCGTTCAGACCAATGACGTTAGAATTCCTTGCGCTGACTTCGCTATTCAAGTTCATGGACGTCATTAAGAACGCCAGGCGGGATGCACACCGTCAGCACGGTAAGCTTGCCAATTGCTTTGTGTTTAACACCGCGAGGAACATATACCACGTCTCCTTGATGGAGGTCGATCTCCTGGTCATCAAGTATCATTCTACCGCTACCGCTGATCACGTGATAAAACTCGTCCGTATGCTGATGGTAGTGTAGCTTGGCGTCCTGAATTTCAACGTGATGAACTTCTGCTGCAGCGCCATCGCGTTCTTCGATCAAGCAACGAATGCTTCCACACGTTTCTGCCCACGGCTTAACTTTTGCAGGATTTCGAATGATGAACTTGCTTGCGGTCTCCATGGTAGCCACCTTAGTTCGTGAACAACTTGCAAGAAATTTGATGCCCCAATTGTAGCATGACCTACGAAACGCTCCTAGTTAAAGCAAAGTGTGCCTTGGAGCGAAATGCTCTTTAAAGTTTCAGCGTAAGGTCTGACACTGAAATCACGGTTACGATTGATGCTCGTTTGATCCGCGTCTTAGTCTCCAAACCACTTGTAATAAACGTATTAAACTCGACGGAGTTAATTTGATCCGGTTCATTGCTCGTTGTTAGGGGCCACTAATGGCAGAGGTTACTTATGACCTCGGGCACGACCGATTTGCTGAAGACTTGGCAGACACTCGCACTATCAACCAGTCCATCGCGAACAATATCGACCGCGCGTCAACCGTCGACTTACTG
>JANLRK010000202.1:0-17048 GCA_031361585.1 Pirellula sp.
TAGATACGAGTTATCAATGGCTGACAACGAAGGTGAGCAGTTTCGTTTGCTGCTAGTGGTTCCTGTTTTGACATCAGCCCAACCGTGTTTACCGCGATGACGCGGTATTGGTGGATTTTGCCGATTTCTGGCTTCGTATCGGTGAATTGCATCCGAACAAGTGGCTGGGCCGGGGTGTCGCTATATTGCAGTTTTTGAAATACCGGGCGACCAAACGGATTCTTGCCTTGTTCAGGCATATGCCGTTCAAAACGAGAAACCACGGAAGGCACGGAAGACACGGAAAAAATGCAACGCAATTTAAAAGAGCTGATTCTGTGCGTCCCGTGACTTTTTTTGGAATATTCGAAACCACCCGGCTGCAATGTTCGCTCATTTCACTTCCGTGTATTCCGAGTTTTCCGTGGTTCAGTAAAGCTTTGATCTACGAGGCTGCCTTCGACATCCATGACCAGTGGATCGTTCGGGCTTTTTTGACTACCAAAAAAAGGCCACTTAGGAGCGAGCGTCAAAACAAAAGTTTGGCATTCCACCATGACAGAATGACCAGATTTATTCGTCGTCGTCGAATTCTTCCGGTGCCTTGAGGGTTACTTGGGTTGTGAATTCCTCTTTCGAGACATTGCCATCAGCATCCTTATCCAAAACAACCATTAAGGATTTCACGCGACCTCGAATTTCTGCACCCTCGAGAATTCCATTGTCGTCCTTATCCAAAGTCTTAAAAAAGACTGCCGGATCAAGCGATGTACTTCCCGGCTTCGATTCCTCCATTTTCTTCGGGGAAACCGTTATCTCGACTTTGTTCGACCCGTCTGGTTTGATCGACGCCTCGAATCTTGCCTTTGCTTTGGCCTGCTCATCCATCAGCATCATTCGGGTCGCGACCCATGGAACGACGAAATAAAGAGCGGCCGCGACAACTCCAAGCCCTACTATGATGGGTAGTGCGGAACGTTTTTTGGGAAGCGTATTGCCCAATTGGGCATCTGGGGAATTCATGAACAACTTAACCTATTTTTAAAGCATATGTTTGACCGCTTGAAGGTTGCTAGTTTGGCTGAGCGGGATAAGTTTGTCAAATCATTCCGGGTTCTTCAGCCAGGGCGAAGTCTTCAGCTTGGCCGAAGTAGATGGTAGAATTCAGAGTGACTAGTTTCCCCGTTTGCACGCTATTGACCATCGCCCTTTCGATGCACGAGATTCCCGAACTGGTCGCTGACTGTTATTTGATGCCAGTTTTGATTTTCATTTCTAAACCATCCCATACGAGCTTAATATCGTGAAACGAATTATTCTATTCCTTTGCCTTTCAACCCCGTTGGGAATTGGATTTATAGGGTGCGAAACCTCGGGAGGAAAACCGGACACTGCGACCTCGAGCACGAGCGAAAGCGATCCAAACAAAAAGAATTCTAGTGGAGAGCCAGACTACGTTACCGTGCAACACTGCTTGATTGGTTTCCAAGGCTCCTTGCCCGACAAACCAATCAAACGGTCGAAAGAAGAAGCCAAAGTGCTAGCGGAGCAACTGCTAGAGAAATTGAAGGCCGGAGCCAATTTCGACGAAATCATCATTCAATACACCGACGACTCTCCGCCTGGTATTTACAAGATGTCGAATCGTGGCATTACTCCCAAGCTGAGTAGAAATATCCACCGTCGCGAAGACATGGTTGCAGCGTTTGGCGATACGGGTTTTCCGTTGCAAGTCGGTGAATATGGATTGGCCGAACATCATCCAAAAAAAAGTCCTTTTGGCTGGCACATTGTCAAAAGAATTGAATAGTCTGCTGTTTGGTGTAATCGATGTGATGCTTCTTCCCGCATCCAAAAATCTAAGTTGGACAGAGCACTAGCGGTTTGAAGTACAATATGGTTCATGAATTGTGAACAAGTAGATTGGTTATGAAGGTAGTTTTGCGTAGCGGCGGAGTATTAGGCGAGTGGGCAAGTTCCTTTGGTCGATTCGGTGTTTCGCGATCTTCGTGGTTGCTTATTCTTCCCTCGATTGCTTGTCAGCTTGTTTTCAGGCTGAGCAGCCAGATATTCAGCCGCCGCCCAATGCCGAACAATTGGAATTCTTCGAAAAAAAGATTCGGCCATTGCTAGTTCAGCATTGCTTCGAGTGCCACAGCATCAATGCGAGTCGACTGAAGGCAGGACTCACTTTGGATTCCCGACAAGCGATGATCAAAGGAGGTGATTCGGGGCCAGCCTTAGTTCCCGCGAATGCACTGGAAAGCTTGATCGTTCAAGCGATTCGATACGACGGATTCGAAATGCCACCGAAAGGAAAACTGCCAGCAGAGGATATCGACGCACTAACAAAATGGGTTGAGATGGGGGCGCCATGGCCCAACGAGAGCGTGTCCGTGGATAGTCCAACGCAGCAGGTCTTTGATTTGCAAAAACGCAAATCGAGCCATTGGGCCTGGCAACCGGTCCAGAACTCGCAAATCCCTGTTGTTGTTGATGAACTTTGGCCCAAGAATGCGATCGACCGTTTTATCCTATCTGGGCTTGAACATGCGGGCTTAAAGCCTACCGCTCCGGCAGACAAATACGCGTTGGTCCGCCGGCTATATTTTGATTTGATCGGTCTGCCAGCGACACCGGTGCAAGTCCTTAACTATGTAAACAACACAGACGAACATGCGACTGCAAAATTGGTAGACCAGTTGCTTGAGTCCCCACATTTTGGTGAACGTTGGGGTAGGCACTGGCTGGATTTAGTGAGGTTTGCAGAATCGCGAGGGCATGAATTCGACAACGATGCCCCGTACGCTTATCAGTATCGCGACTACATCATCCGTGCCCTGAATGCGGACGTTCCATACGACCAACTGGTTCGGGAGCACATTGCCGGCGACCTTTTGACGTCGCCTCGCGTCCACCCAACGGAGCGCTTCAACGAGTCAATCCTTGGAACGGGCTTTTGGCACCTAGGCGAATGGGTGCACTCACCTGTTGATATTCGAAAAGACGAATCCGATCGGTTTGACAACATGATCGATGTCATGTCCAAAACATTCTTGGGCGTCACGGTTTCCTGCGCTCGATGCCACGACCACAAGTTTGATGCAATATCCACCGAAGACTATTACGCGCTAGCCGGCTTCCTTCAAAGCAGCGACTACCGTGAGGTTGCGTTCGATTCCATGGAACACAATCGCACGATCGGTCAGCAGTTGGCCAAATTGAATGGTAAATTTCAGAGTCAAGTATCGGCCCTCATTTCGAAAGTTGCACCGACGCCCTTTGAAGGAATAGAGCGATTGTCACCAGCCCAAGCGGATGCAATACCTGATCCCGCGAAAGCCAATTGTTTGATCGTCGACTACGCCGCGATCGGCCCAAACGATTTTCGAAGCGACGGTGAGCTCTTTGGAAAACAAGCTCGCCATGTCGGCCAGATGTTTTTGTCTGTTTCAGGCGGGAAAAGTAATCTGGAATTCTCTCGATCGAACGTCGCAGCTAGCGACCATTTTTGGGATGTGATTAAGAAACAAGAATCCGACTCGCCTAATCAAATGAGCGGCATTGGAAAACTGCCTCGTAGCGGTCGAACATTGAATACGCCTACTTTTGAGCTTCGCAATGGAAACGTACAATGCAGGCTTCAGGGCACGGGTCACATCGTTGCTTGTGTCGATTCGCATCGCTTGATAGCTGGGCCTCTACATGGCGAAACCGTCCGGGGAATTCCAAAAGCCGATGGATTTCAGTGGGTAACGATGAACTTGAGTCGATACGTTGGCCATCGCTTGCATCTAGAATTCACCCCCGAGGTCGGCGCGTTGCTTGAGGTGCAATGCGTTGTTCAGGGCGCCGGTAGTGAGCAACTCAAGACCATCGAGGATTCTAGCGCAACGTTGTCCAATCAAGTTGCGGAATATGCTAAAGAGATCGAGGCAGCGGTTCAATCCGATGCAATGGCCAGAGAGTCATTCAGTAAACTGCTGGATGACTGGACTAGGGAACGCAACGGGCTTCAACAGCAGGTGCAAACCACCTCGCGCCTAGCCATGGCCATGATGGATGGAACAGGTGAGGAGGAGCATTTACTGATTCGCGGTAATTCATCCAATCCAGGACGATCGGTCCCGCGGCGGTTTCTGTCCGCGATAGATGGTCCAGATGCCATTTCGATCCAAGTCGGCAGCGGACGTTTGCAATTGGCCGAACGGATCAACTCCCCAAACAATCCATTAACCTCGCGGGTTATCGTAAATCGGATTTGGCATCACCTGATGGGCCGTGGGATCGTGCCTACCACGGACGACTTTGGGGTGCTAGGGCAGCGACCAACCCACCCAGAACTTTTGGATCATCTTGCAAACCAATTCGTTGCGGACAGTCGATCGATCAAGAAGATGATTCGAACCATTGTACTTTCGAAGACTTACCAGATGGGCAGCCAAGCCAGCTCTGCTGCAATCGAGATGGATCCCAAGAATCAATTTTGGCATCATCATCCACAGAAGCGACATGAGGGTGAGACGATCCGCGATACTTTGCTGAGCATCTCTGGCCGAATGGATCCAACGATGTACGGTCCATCGATCCAAGTCCACTTGACCAATTTTATGGACGGCCGCGGCCGCCCTGCCAAAAGTGGCCCGCTCGACGGATCGAATCGAAGATCCATTTACCTCGAAGTTCGACGAAATTTTTTGTCGCCAATGTTCGTCGCCTTCGATACGCCGACGCCGTTCAGTTCGATGGGGCGCAGAAACGTTTCGAATGTCCCGGCCCAGGCGCTCATTCTAATGAACGATCCACTTGTAACCGAACTTGCCAAAGCCTGGGCAACGCGAGCTTGCCAAGAAGTTCCACTGGACGACCAACTGATTCCAAACGCTCGAGTAAACTGGATGATGCTGACAGCGTTCAATCGAGAAGCAAGTGATCTTGAACTCGCTTCGTCGCGAGTTTTCCTAGAAAAGCATGCAACACAAAATGGGCTAACCATTCGCGATGACGCGTTGTGGGAAGACTTTGCGCATGCGCTCGTCAACAAGAAAGAGTTTATCTTTCAAAGATAGTCCGATGAATCATTGCAACCGATTTCGACCAACGCCAATAAACCGTCGCGAGCTTCTGCAACGACTTGGTAGCGGCTTTGGGCTGACAGCACTAGCCGCCTTGATGCATGATCCGGCCTATGGCAGCGAGCCAGGACAAGCCTCCAAGGCCGATCCAAAAGCAGGTATGCCAAACCACGGTCTTCACCATGGTGCCAAAGCCAAATCGGTGATTTTCCTTTATATGGACGGCGGGCCATCGCAAGTCGACACGTTCGATCCCAAGCCGATGCTCGACAAGTACCATGGCAAAGAGCCTGGCGAGTTCTTCAAGGTGGAGGCAACTCAGTTTAACAACAATGGAAAGGTGCTGGCCAGCCCCTGGAAATTCCAACAGTACGGCCAATGCGGTTTGCCGGTCAGCCAGTTGTTTCCGAACGTTGCGACGTGTGCCGACGATCTTTGCGTCGTTCGTTCGATGGTATCGGAATTTCCAGAGCACACGTTTGCCAATTACTTTTTGCATACAGGCAGCGGGCTTCAGGGACGCCCGTCCATGGGAGCCTGGATCACCTACGGATTAGGCAGCGAGAACCAAAACCTGCCAGGATTTGTTGTAGTCAATGGCGGGTTGATACCACCGGGCGGGCTCGATTGTTTTGGAAGTGGGTTTTTGCCTGCCAGTTATCAGGGCTCCGTGTTCAAACCAAATGGCACCGCCGTCGCCAATGTTCAGCCACTCGAAATTTCTGCTGATCGTCAGCGAAGCAAGCTTGCTTTTGCAAATGAGCTTGATCAGTTGGCGAGTGATCAGTTTGGAACTCACGATGGGATCGAGTCAGCGATTCGCAATTATGAATTGGCTTCTCAAATGCAGACAGCCATCCCAGAACTAATGGCGATAAGCGGCGAAACGCAAGCAACTCAAAAAATGTATGGAATGGATGCCGCATACGAACAGACTCGCATATTCGCGACCGAGTGCCTAATGGCCCGCCGGCTGGTTGAAAGAGGTGTGCGATTCATCGAACTTACCTGCCCAAGTGTCAGCGGGGATCGGTGGGATCAACACTCCAACTTAAAAGAGGGGCATGAAAACAACGCGCGGGCGGTCGATCAGCCTATTGCCGCTTTGCTAAAGGACCTCAAACAACGAGGGCTCCTCGATCAAACATTGGTGGTGTGGGCGGGCGAGTTTGGGCGAACTCCGTTTGCTCAAGGTGCCAATGGTCGCGACCACAATCCGTTCGGATTCACCATTTGGCTTGCGGGTGGTGGTGTTAAGGCGGGAACGGCATACGGTCAGACGGATGAATGGGGATACAAGGCCATTGAGAATCGTACGGAGATGCATGATCTGCATGCGACGATATTGCATTTGCTCGGCGTCGATCACACCCGTTCGACCTTTCGATTTGGCGGTCGCGACATGCGTCTTACGGACGTAAAGGGACACGTCGTCCACAAGATACTCGCATAAACATTGTTTAACCCCGAGCTGCACCAGGTTGCAACTGAATACGCCGCGCCAATGCACTCCCGAGCGGACAGCACGGCCGTCGCCTACGGCTCGAGGTAATACGAATTGCGAGCACCGACATGACGTTTTATGTCAGCTCACTACCGCCGGTTGCTGTTGCGTTGCGCAGTGAAACGCACCCAAGCCCCAGATGAAGTCGGATGCGTCAATGCAAATCAAACGGCGATCAGGCATGAGGTCTTGCAAGATTCCTGCAGCCAAGTCATCTGTTTCGCGGAATCCAAACGTGGGCATAATAACGATGTCGTTGGCGACATAGAAATTGCAATAGCTTTCTGGAACTCGCTTGCCTTGGATTAGTCTCGGTGGCGGCGTCGTCAGTGGCACGACGTCGAGGGGCCGTCCTGCTGCGTCCGTCATCTGAATGAGATGCTCCCGCTGCAGGTTCAATTTGTCGTGATTGCTATCGTTGCTGGAATAGGAGACGGCTGCGACGACTAAACCAGGCCGAATGAACCTGGCCAATTGATCGATGTGGCTATCGGTGTCGTCCCCAGCTAACGCGCCGCCGTCGACCCAAAGAACTTTGCGAATCCCAAGCATTCGCGTCAACTCTGCTTCGATCAGCTCGCGGGTCCAGTGGAAATTGCGAGTGGAAGCAAGCAGACAACTGCTCGTTGTCATCAAGGTTCCTTCGCCATCGGTTTCTAGCCCGCCACCTTCCGCGACCAGGTTCGAACCAAACGACTCCATTGCGGACTGGTCCTTTTGTTGCAGTTTTCCATTTTCGTCGAGCAAGCCGCAAATCTTGGCCGAAGCCGTTGCGTCTCTTTCGTGCGGATACTTGCCCCCCCATGCGTTAAAACGCCATCGCGTCGCCCCAAGTTTCTTGCGATCTTCACTCAACAGAAAAGTTGGGCCAAAGTCCCGAATCCAGCAGTCGTTCGTATCGATATCATGGATCGTGACGTTGTCAGCATTGACTAGAAACTGGCGAGCTTGCAAGCTGGCTTCCGGTGTCCCTCCGAGCACATGAACTTGCTCAACTTCGGCCAGCGTGCGAACCATGCGTTCCGTAACATGTGGAATATTGGTGAATTTACCCGGCCAAGTCTTTTCGTTGTGTGGCCATGCAATCCACGTTGCTTCGTGTCTTTCCCATTCAGCAACCCAACGGTATCCGGCATCCACAGCGGCTCCAGTAGTCGCTCCATCTTTAAAAGACATAAATCGTTCGATCGTTTTGTTGAGTCATGCGAAATCCAAGTGGTCAGCAATTATACAGATAAGGCAAGCAAGATTGTCACCATTGCAAATACTCCTCGAGCGAGTCCCGGATCAAATCGATCGATGGAAGCACTCCAGTCCAAAAATAGAAATCTGCTGCCGCTTGGTGTGCCATCAATTCAACTGGCTCGATATGGCTGACATTGTGAACTTTCACAACATCTCGCCATTGCCGTAGTTGTTTTTCCGTCGCGCCCGCCAAAATCAAACAGCTTGCGGACTTGCTCCAAGAAAGGGCGGCAATTTGACGAGCTAGGATTGCATTGGGCACGTTTGACAATACTACACAGCCAACCGTCGCATTACTTTGTGCAAATGCCTTGAGCGATGACAATCCACGTGCGTCTTCTAGTTGGTTAGCGTTGGCTTCAGGTTCTTCTGGAACAGCAACGATGCGATTTGCCAACTCGGGACTTGCGAGTCGCATTACTTTTGCGATGCTGCTGTCTCCGACAACCAAAATCGAAGATTGCCGATCGTTTTCGACGTCGATGCTGCCATTGGAGACTGATGTTTGCGAAGCCGCGAGCAAGGGCTCAACGCAATGCATGATCCCTGCGCCGAGCGTGTTGTCTCCCAGCCAGGAACTGCCATCAAGGCGTGCCACATTGACTTGTCCAAGGCACATTGCCGACTCCGTCACCGTATCCAGCAAGGACAGGGCTTTGCTTTGGAACGGTTCAAAAATGGCCATACCGCTGAGCCCTAAAGCTTGAACGCCATGAAATGCGACGTCAAATTGGTCTATCTCTACTTGGGATGTAAAGAATCGCCAATCTACTCCACACGCGCGGGCGGCCCGGTACATCACAAACTGCGTTGGATTGCCTGCAACCGGATTACCCAAACAGCAGACGTATGGCTGAAGCACGCGGGTTAAGTTCATAATCACCGTTCGACTGAAGCATGATCTATAGTTGTACTTGTTTCGATCGTTTAACCTCGTTTAAATCCAAGCCAAAGGCGACGGCGTGAAGACACGAGCAGAGAATCAAAACACCAGTGATAGTGAACCAATTCGATGAAGCGTTTCAGCCATCAATGCGTCTTCACTTGCCTCATCATCTGCTTCGTAGGTAACTGAGAATCGCAAGAAGCTGCCGGCGTCGTCCCACGGGACAGTCACCATCGAATGCTCGGTAATGAAATACTGGGATGCTTCTTCGGCATTGGCAAACTGCATTCCTCCCTGAATTCCTTTGGGGGCCTTGGTATACAAGAAATAACTCCCACCCGGGACAACACAGGTGAAGCCACAGCTGCGTAAACAGGACACTAGTTTTTCAAGTCGACGCCGATACTTCGTATTGATGCGTTGTGGGATCTCTGGCGAATCGAGTCCCGAAATGGCGGCTCGTTGTACGGCTCCAAATTGGCCGCTGTCACAGTTGTCCTTTACATCGGAAAACGCTTGAACGATTTTAGCGTTTCCGCAAACCCAACCGATACGCCAACCGATCATATCAAATCCTTTGCTCATCGAATGGACTTCGACCCCGACGTCCATCGCACCAGCCGTTTGGAGGAAACTCAACGGCTTGCCTCGAAATGTCAACAGAATGTGCGCAGCATCCTGCGCGACAATGACTTTGTGTTTGTGAGCGAGATCGACCATATCCGCATAGAACTTCTGTGTTGCAACTTGGCCTGTTGGGCTATTGGGGTAGTTGAGCACCACCATCTTGGTCCGTTCCCAAATTTCATCCGTAACACGACTGAAGTCAGGATAGAAATCATTTTCGGCCAAGAGCGGTAATCGATGAATTGTGCCGCCATAGTATTTGGTATGGGTGCCAGCCACAGGATATCCGGGCACCGTCATCATCGTGATATCTCCCGGATTAATGAAACAGGCGGGCAACATGGACAGCGCCGTTTTGCTACCGATACAGTGATTGATCTGAGTGTTCGAATCTAAATCGACTTGAAACTCGCGTTTCATGAATCGACTGACCGCCTGCTTGAATTCGGCGGGACCATTGTCCATGTATCCACGATTTTCGGGCCGATTGATTTCGATGGACATTTGCTGACGGACTTTGCTATCCGCCATGGAGTCGTTTTCGCCAATTCCAAAGTCGAGCAAACCACGATTCGGATTGTCAGCCAACGCTTTTCGCTTAGCTCGCTTTATCTTTTCGAATTTGTAAATCTCGTTGCTTTTGCCGTACGCAATACCGCCGATTCGCTCAGCGAAAAGCTCCTGAAAATACGGGTCCTGAACAGGAACATTGGACTTAGCAACGGCAGGTGCAGTCGACATTGGCATTCAGAAAATAAGTGGAATCGGTAGGGAACGGCTAGTCAGCCATCCTATGATACGCAAAGAATGCACTTTCATCTATCGGCAGGAATATTAAACCGTTAGCAAGCCGATGCCAAAGACGAATCGCTTTTCTTGCAAACCACTTTCCGGCGACGGTTTGCAACATAACCTGCGATAGCCGCGAAAGCAGCAAGGCAAATGGAACTTGGTTCAGGTACGGCGTTAACAGCAATGAAATTGGAGATAAAATCCGATTGGTTGCCAATATAGTTCACGCCGCTGCCAACCGCGTTTCCATTTGTGTCATCAAGCCTAAACGCATTGGTTCCCAACAGTACGAGTTCGCCATTGATGTTCACAAAGAGTGGGGCTCCGGAATCACCCACTACGACATGCGATTCGTATTGCACGTAGTCACTGCTTCCTGGCCTGTCGTATGCCAAGATTAGGGAATCGTTGTTTGAGTTGCCCTCGAATGCAACATTCTCGCTAAAACCAGTGATCAGGTTTCGACCAACCTCTTGAGATTGAAAAGCGGGGAAATTTTCAGGCGAACGGCCCATTAGATATGCATTGTTTCCTTGAAATACCCCCGCAGGGTCGATCGGAAAATTGCCATTGGGAATTGTCCCTGTCAGCAACGTATTGGAAAACTTGAATGACTTGATGCTGGATGGAACGTTGGAATCCAAAACTCCAAGCCACAAGTCTGTGGAGCCCACCTTAACGTTGGTGGCGGTAACCGTGCGTTGGACAGCACCTGAACTCGGATTGTTAGAAGGATAGAAATTGATGGCTGCCCCAGTGCCTGGTAGAAAATGGAAGGCGGAAACGACAACGTTTGGACTAATCAAGGTTGCCCACCTCCCACTCGCGGATTGACCTACGCCACTCAAATTAAATGACGAGGCGATAAAGTTGGGGGAGTTCGTAAAGCGGTCGTTGGTCGCAGCCGTGTAGGAATCGATAACCGCGGCTTGTGTTGGTGCCGAAAGCAGCGCAATGAAGGCTGAAAAAAGCACACACTGGCAAAGATTTGGCTTTTCCATACATGCAACCAAAAGAAAGGCTAAAACGGGTTTTGCAATTGACGATCCTTCAGTTTACTTTGACAAAAACCGTATTCAATGGGAAAGCCACATTCGGACGAGGTATCGCGAACGTTTCTGTGCCTTTTTGCATTTAAAACACCCGGAAAATGCAGTCAAAGCGATCGCTCAAGAGATCTTGTCGGGCCGCGTCAGATCGCTCTCAATCCTCATCATCACGGTCATCGTCTTCTTCCAGGGCCTTTGCCACCGAAAGGGATAATTCCATTTCTGAGTCCAAATCCCAGAAACCGAGTCCCTCTTCGAGGTCGGTTATCTGAGCAGTCGGCTTTCCATCCACAAGCGCGAACACACCAAAGTCTTCGTATGGTCTCTCCGGCGAGGTGTACATGTTGATACCATCGAGGATGCGGCCTAAGTCGCTCGCAAACCGCCGCTGCATGTATCGCGAGAAGATCGCTAGATCCTGTGGGTCCGCACCTGTCGCAAGCAAACGTTTCAGGTGATCGCCAATTTCGTGATCACCATCTTCGGCTGCGTCCTCTATCCAAGTGGCATCATGAATCGGGCTAAACAAGTCTTCCGCAATCTCGTGAAAACAAATTGTCTCGACAATCGGCTCCCCATCTTCGACTGCATCATGAGCCATCTCGTCCGCGTCCTGGAATCCTCGAGCGTTCAAAAACTTTGTGATTTCTTCAATGTCTTGTAGGGGCATGTGTCTTTTTCCAGTACTGCTAGTGGCGGTCAAATTGATCGGTTAAAAGCGGAGGCACCAAGTTCTAACCAAACTGCTATGGTTTTGGCAACAGGCGACGTGAGTTTATTCGCATTGGATGAGTTGCAGCTCGTTTAACCCGCGTAGCGGCGTGCTGGCCAGGTATCGATGCCCTGCCTATCGACTCAAGACTAGCGATTCGCCTTAAAGACGACGCCTGCGTAGCCAACGACTCGATTTGGATCGCCACCGTTGCTAGCGCTATTGTCGTAGCTGACCTCCTCGACGATAAACGACTCGCCTAAATTGATTAACGTTTGCATGACAACGGCTGCCGGAACTAGCCCGCACATACTGATGAAGTTTTCCTTGCAGACAGCCAATAACTGTTTCGGATCGCCCGTCAAGAGCGCGTCGATGGCCAATCGATCCCGTCGTCGATTTTCAGCCTCTGGTGCGTAGTGATTCATGTCGCTTGAAATCACAAGCAAAGGCCGTTCCGGCAAATCTCGCAGTACATCTGCCAATTGTTCGGAAGCCAGCATGATCTCTTCCAGCGAAGCGCTCTTCAACGCGACGGCTACCAGCTTAGGCCGATTCTCAGGTGCTGAAAGTGATTCGAGGATAGGGAGTTGTATCTCTACGCCATGCTCGCGCGCATGGGCCGCAAAATCCAGCTCGAACCCTTCGACCCCATCTACTAACTTATGCATCAGATCCCTATCTGTCTGCCAGCGTTCGCCTCCCGGTAGCTCCCAAGCTTTCGAAGGGGATACGGCCCAATCACAACCCAACGCCGTGTGTTTAGGGCCGATGATCAAAAGCGTTGAGGGTAATTGCACGCGGCTCCATACATCCATTGCAATTTGACCACTATAACGAAGACCCGCATGTGGCGTCATGATTGCCAAGGCAGCTGACGGGACAACCTCCCCACGTACGCTGCCTTTGAGTTTGGAAACAAGCGAGCGTCTAGCCTCTGGATTCGACGGATAAAAACCCTCTGCCACGGCTGGCATCCGTACTCCCTCGTCACTAAGTGCCACCGTCGCATTGCTGGCTGATAGGGAACTCGCGGTAGATATGCATCCCATCGAGTAAATGCCAATTGGATTTCGACGGGTCTTAATCGCAATCGCCGCTTCGTTTGCGAGTGACTCGGAACTCTTTGCGGTATCGAATACAACCGCTGCCCGATCTCCGCAGACTGCCACGACAGCGCGGGCAGCTGGTTCGAGCCCGCCCAATTCGCAGCGGCTCAACTCTGACTTCAGCCTGTTGTCTTCCCAATCGTCGAACTGAACCACACCATGATGCACGGGATCGAAGAGGACGGTAATTGCCAATTCGATGTCGGTAGCTTTCTGGAACCGGGCATTGGCAAGCACTTCCGATGCTGCCTTGCAAAGATCGAAGAGGCTAGATTGGAGGGGCATATCGTTCCGCAATGAAGTCTTGATCCAGTGCGCAAGCGAGTTTTTGGTCTCAGTATCCATGATCGTCAACACGATACCGTTCACATTGCCGTCCATCGCATCGGGCGCATAGCAAGTTGGAGTGGCGCCACGGGAAAATGCAATCAAATTCTGGGTGGCAATTTGCCTCAACTTCAATAGGCTCGGAAGATCTCCGGGGGCACGTCTTATCGGCATATCCGACGGAAGATTGGCTTCATCGATTCTGCCTTCAATCACCACTCCCTCAAACGTTTCGAGGATTGTGTCTCCGTCCATCCAGGCTGCTTCAGGCAGTCCAGCTTTACGGCAAACGCCCTCCAAAAACTGTTCGACGTTCCATTTTTGCTCAACGGGAACACTTGGCAAAAGCAGACCCGCTTGCTGTCCCCTTGTGATCTTGAGCCCATGCTTCCCAACCTGAACGCACTCGATTCTTTTCGACGGTGGAACAGTAACTGCGATCGGTGATGCGAGGAGCGAAACATCGAGGTTGAGGTAAGCTAGCTCGGCCGTCGACACGGCTGGCATCCGAGTGTCTTCTTTAGCAGTGCGTTGAGCTGAAGAAAGGATTGCGTCATGCAACTTTACTGGGCGACCAATGAACCCGCAACAACCTCGAAGTTGCGCGCCACGCGTGAGAGTCGTAAACATCCCCATGACGTGACGGTCAGCCATAGGGCCAAGCATTTCGAGCCACTCGTTGGTGAGTCTACGGTTGCACACAACTGCGATGACGACTAATTGCGTTGCTTTTTGAATCGAACTTTTTTGATCTTCGCTAAGCTCATCCAATTTTAGCATTTCGAGTTTCACCGGAGCGGACGGAGATTGTGTTGACATGGCTTCCTCGTTGAGAAAATTAGACGAACGATTTTGCACAATCGGCAATGATAACCGATGTAACGCATTCTGAAGATTTGATTGCCGGAAAGATTCCAAGTTCACGGGCTGTCGCTTGCGCCCCCAATCGCCCGGAGTACTGTCGAATCGCCCGGGCTGTTTGGCTCCGCATGCTTTGCATAAATCAGCCTGTAGTTCAACCTTGCCCAATTGATACCAATCTCGCTCGATTAATTGCGATGAACACGCATTGCAATAGGTCGAACTGTGTATGACATCGTGAATGTTGCCAACATATGGGAAGTGCAATCCGGCTCGCTTTGCAATGGAGTACGCCTTGAGCAGCGTCTCGGGCGGAGTTCGAGGTCGATCCGTCATCCGAAAGTCGGGATGAAAAGCCGAAAAATGCACCGGCACATCGGGCCCCAGTGCCGTTAGGATCCAATCGCACATTCGCATGAGCTCATCATCCGAATCATTCGCATCGGGAATGATCAAGTTCGTGATTTCAAACCATACATCTGTCTCATGCTTAAGGTATCGCAGCGTATCCAGTACCGGCTCCAGATGCGAATAAGTGATCTTGCGATAGAATTCTTCGGTGAAAGCTTTGAGATCAACATTCGCCGCATCCATGTGCGCATAAAAGTCTCGCCTTGCGTCGGGTGAAATGTAGCCAGCCGTTACCGCAACGCTTTGCACTCCCAACGCCCGGCAGGCTTTGGCGGTATCGATGGCATATTCCGCCCAAATGACGGGATCGTTGTAGGTAAAGGCAACGCTCTTGCAGCCCAACTCCTTTGCCGCGTGCGCGATGAGTTCAGGTTCTGCAAAGGAGCTCAGTTTGGCAACTTCGCGGGATTTGGAAATGTCCCAGTTTTGGCAGAACTGGCAACCAAGATTGCACCCCGCCGTACCAAACGACAAGACGCTAGTTCCAGGGAAAAAATGATTGAGAGGCTTCTTTTCGATCGGATCAATGCAAAACCCTGTGCTGCGACCGTAGGTGTCGAGCACCATCTGATTGCCTTCGATCTTGCGAACGAAGCAAAAGCCGCGATCCCCTTCTTTCATTTTGCATTGCCGCGGACACAGATCGCAAACGATTCGATCGGAACCCTCATCGCGATGCCACCATTTTCCGAGATGCAGAGTGCTCATGTTTTCACGTAAGTACGATAATCATGCCCAAAGTGTGGTTGTCGTCGGTTGTTGAATTGCAACTCGAACCACATTTTTCATCGATCCATTACAATTCAGCATCGTACACTTTATCACTATACAATCAATGATACCGCAACGATGCTTGAATGGCTATTCGGACGACGCAAACAGTTGCTTAAGAAAAGCGTCGATGAGGACGAGCTACTCAAGCTGGATCGTTCGCTTTGGCAAGCCGCTTTTCTTTCCGAAGATCAACGCGAACGACTCATCCGCTGGACGCGAGTCTTTATCGCCGAGAAAGCCTGGGAGGGTTGTGAAGGCTTAAAGATCTCCGATGAGATGCAATGGCAAGTTGCAGCTGCGGCTGGAATGATGGTTCTGGCCTATCCCGATTGGTACTTCGACAAGACGGCCACGATTCTCATTCATCCGCAATCCTACAAGGCTCGCGTCCAGCCAAGACTTTCTGGCCTAACGATCGGCACTGAGTTGGCCGGCGAGTTCTACCGCGCAGGCGAAACAATATACCGTGGCCCTGTCGTTCTCAATTATCGCGATATGCAATCGGCAGCCCGTGATTCAAATGATGGTCACCATCTCGTGATTCACGAGTTCTCCCATCAATTGGATATGGTCAACGGTCCAGCAGCGGATGGCCTGCCGCCTCTTCCTAGCAATATCGACGAAGAACGTTGGCTTCAAGCCATGAAAGCAGAATACAAAACGGCGCAAGACATGGTTGGCCAGGGTTATCGCATCTTGATGAATGACTACGGCCTAACGCAAGAAAGTGAGTTCTTTGCGGTCGCAAGTGAACTCTACTTTCAATTGCCAAAAGAATTGGCTCAATACCACCCCAACGTCTACGAACTGCTTAGGCAGTTTTATGTTACCGACATGGCTAAAATCGTTGTGTGATGGAACGAAGCGCGAGCGCGCAAGCTAGTGACATACCTAGCACTACGCGCAAGCGCGTAAACCAAATTCCTAGGCCTCGAGGTTAAAACCGGAGTAAACTCCTTCATCCTCTCGTTTCTGCTGAATCGACGAGGATCCGGATACCTCTCGGCGGACTAGCATTTCCCACGTATCTTTTTCAATCTCCAGGATCTCCGTCAAGCTCTCGAGGGAGTTTACGTCATGTGTTTGGCCTGATTGAACCAACAATTGGATCAAGAATATGTACAAATCCGATTGTTGTTTTGCTAGCTCATGTTTCGGATCGATGATTCCTTCCAACAACTCCGTGAAAATATCTTGGATCAATAGGAACCATTGTTGGGCATCCTCCGACTTCGCTTGAAGCCAAAGGTCGCGGACGTGGATCGATAATCCGTGGGCTTTTTGCAACAGCAGCCAACGCAATCGAGCGGGTGATGCAGATTCTACTTCCTGCCGAAGAAATGCGTCTGTGTCGATCATAGCTATGATTGTATGGATGGTGTAAGAGATTCCTTGTCACGCATCTTCGGATGTTCTTACGTCGATGCGTACAATAATAATGCTTCCTCGCACCGTTTGCTAATTTTCATCCCCTTCAATCGTTAAATTCGGAGAGACTCCCAGTGGACGGCGTCGTACGCTATTATTGGAGTTGAACGTTAGTCGAGATATTCTGTCAAAAATTGTCATTGAGGTTAATCATGCGGAAATTGCATGCGTTGCTTGTTTTTTTGTGCGTCGTTGTTCCGGTTTTTGGATGCAAGCCAGAAGCGGATCGAAATCGGGACATGGAAGCCGCGGCCGTTCCGCTGCCACCT
>JANLRK010000234.1:0-8879 GCA_031361585.1 Pirellula sp.
ACAGATTCTGATAACGATCCATTGCAATACCAACTTATCAATCCTCCCACAGGAATGAAGATCGGTACAAGCACGAGTGGCAAACCAGAACTCCAATGGGTACCGGCATCCCTGTCGGGCAACTATCCCGTTCAGATTTGGGTGACGGACGATGCACAGGCGAAACATGGTGCTAGTCAAAAGTTTACCTTGCCGGTCACGCAGCAGAACCAGCCGCCAGTCATCCGTTCTATTCCCTTCGATGCAATGGTTGGAGTAACGTGGAGCTATGCATTCGATGCTATCGATCCGGATGGTGACGCGTTGTCATACGAGCTTCTTGTTCAACAACTGGGAATGACCATCGATTCCAGGGGAGTCATTCGATGGACGCCGACCTTGGCCGATCAAGTTCGATTCGGAGCCACCCGAACGACAGATCCCGTTGTCAAAATCCGAGTCACGGATGGCCACGGTGGCGAAGCGATAGAACAAGTGTTCACCAAAGTGAACCCCTCAGTCGATGATGGTGAGCATCCCTTTGTGGCCAATAACTCTACCGGTCCAATATTTTTGAATCACGTCTGGACGCATCAGTTGATTGGAATTGATCCGGATGGCAATTCCGACAAAATTATTTTCAACTACCTGAATCTTCGAAAGAACGGAGCTCCAGTATCGGATGGAGGTGCGATCCAAGTTTCATCGACCGGGCTAATTTCGGTCAATGCGACAGCCCTAACAAATCTCGTTCTGGACGACCCAAGTTACGAAATCGTAGTAAAACTTACCGATGATGAAGGCTCGATTCGCGAATACAAAATGCAGGCTCGATTCCGCACAAAGAACGACTGGCCAACGTTTATCAATGCTCCCACGGGCGAGTTGGTAGCCGGACAAGCATGGTCGTTCGTCTCGACTGCACAAGATCCAGACGGTAACCCAATAACATTTTCGAAATCGGTCGATTCGGTCGGTGCAGTGACCAATGGCGGAACCGTCGCTTTCCTACCGCCAACTACTACATCGAGTAACGCTTACCCGCTCGTTCTCAATGTTGCAGACGGATCGTTATCCATCGACGGAGTTCCCATCCGTCGACAGCAGGCCAACATGCTCATCGCGACCGAGCACCCAGCCGGCTACCCGCGTATCACGTCCCACCCACCTGTTGCGGCTTTATTGAACGATGACCCAGGCTATCGCTATCAAGTTACTTCGCTCGACTCCCGATTGACTTATCGATTGCCCACGGGTCCGCAAGGCATGGCCATAGATGCAAAGGGCTTAGTCACCTGGAATCCAACCAGTTTTGGTAACTTCCCGGTTGTGATCGAAGTTACCAATGCTTCCCAGCAGACAACCGTCCAACGCTTTTCAGTTTCGGCGATCAAACCCTACCGGCTCAATGAGCCGCCGGAGATTGTATCATCTCCCGTCGGACCAGCCGCTCGCGATGCAGACTATCTCTATCAAGTCAAAGCGACCGATGCCAATGGCGATGTCCTTGAGTACTCGCTGCTAGAACATCCTGAATGGATGTCGATCCATTCCACCACCGGAAGAATATCTGGCATTCCGACGTCGGCCGGTCAATTCCCAGTGAAAATCCGCGTTCGGGAAGTGAAGGCAATCGATAACGACGAGTTTGAAGACCTTCAATTTTTTGTACTCACGGTGCTTCAAAATGCTCCTCCAAGAATCACCAGCAGCCCACCGTTAAATTCTATCTTCACGATTGGATCCGGGGCATTTAGCTACACCGTCATCGCGACCGATCCCAATACCGAAGACCTCTCGGGTCTTCGATATTCTTTGGTGAATCCAATTTCAGGAGCAACTATCTCTCAAACATCCGGTGTGATCACCTACACCACAACGGACATTTCTCAACGAGGTAAACATGCAATGACGGTTCGCGTGAGCGATTCCAGCGGCGCAACAGATGAGCAATCCTTTACCCTCCAAGTCCTCGGAACAACCAACGCAGCTCCTGTTTTCATATCAAGCCCGAGGTCAACTCTGCCAGCCGGTGTCGTCTATGCGCTCGAGCTCAAAGCAAACGACTTGGATGGCGATGATGTATCCTACGAACTTGTGGACCCACTACCGGGAATGCGATTGGAGAACGGAAATGTCTTTGTATGGACTCCGCCAAAGAGCCTCATTACCTCTGCGACTGTGCCACGCGTTGCAATTCACTTTCGAGCCAAGTCGGCTCGGGATTTCTTGACGACTGATCAGCAGAGTTTGATAACCATTACCAAAGCCGTCGAAAACATCCCGCCATCCATTCATTCCGTTGCCCGCCAAGCTGCCATCGTAGGATTCGAATACGACTATTTGCCGAATGCCTCGGATAGCGACAACGATGTCCTCTACTGGAAGCTTGAAAAAGGGCCGAGCACAATCCGAGTAGATGCTGCGACTGGCAGAATGACATGGATACCCTCGATTGCGGAACTCGGACCGCAGGACATTGTGCTCCTGACATCAGATGGCTACGGTGGAATCGCGAAACAGTCTTACACGATTGAAGTGCGTGGCTTGAATACTCCACCCATTATTCAATCCACACCTTCACCGTACGCAAGGCTAGGTCAGGTCTATTCTTATTTCATCAATGCGTCGGACTTGGACGAAGATACCTTGGCTTACTCGATAGCCGGTGATTCTGTTCTCGCAACCGCTCAAGGCTGGAGTATCAATGCCACCACCGGGCAACTCACGCTTCGGCCCCTTTTTCCCCACGGTTCTCAGCAGTCTGTAACCATTGCAGTTCGAGATGGGCGCGGTGGTCAAGTCGAACAACAAGTTACCGTAACGGTATACGACCCACTGGTAAACAAACCACCCGTCTTTGCAAACGCGCTTCCTGACCTTTGGATCATCGGCGGTCGCACTCAAGTTCGAATGAACGTGGAGGACTCGGCTCCTGGCAGTACCGCCCATTCGTTCCGCCTAGTCCAATCACCTATTGGGATGTCGATCGATGAGCTCACTGGGGTCATTACCTGGCGGCCCACCGAGTCGCAGATCGGACTTCATCCAGTGACCATTCGGGTCGACGACGGCGAGTTCTATTCGGTTCAGTCCAAACAAATGCGAGTCCGAACGAACGTATCTCCAATCCTCGAGAATATCGATGATGTCAGCTTCACCGGGGGCCTGGATTGGTCCACGAAAGCCAGAGCAACGGACGCAGACAAAGATACTCTCGAATTTTCCTTAGCCATGCAGTCAGGGCTGCCACTTCCCGCAGGCCTCACCATCGATTCCAAGACAGGAACGATCCATTGGAAATCCAACGCAGTTCCAACGACAACTGCTTACGCACTGCGTGTTTTCGCAAGCGACGGACTCGGTGGCGAAGACTCTGCACTCTTCACGGTGACACTTACCCGCGACGCGATTCCGCCCTCCGTGCAGTTCCTATCCGATCCTGGAGTCCTCGAAGCGACTCGCGACGCTCGAATCTTTGTAACCGCACAAGATGATGTCGGCATTCTATCTGGCAGCCTTTCCGTGAAACTCGTTGGCTACAGCTTTGATAAAGCCAATTGGACAACTCGCAATCAATCCGTTGCGCTCGATGACCAAGGGCGAGCGACCATCAACTCCGCACAATTGGCTGTGACCGGCCAAGCGAGCCAAATTGGCTACTACAAACTCGAGGTTACAGCCAAAGATACTTCGAACAATATTGGGTACGCAGGTGTCAACAACGTCGTCATCCTTCAAGTTGCACTCGATGGTACACCACCCGACATCTTCATTCAGTCTCCGACCTACAATCAATCCATCCTCGAACCCATTGATGTCCTGGCCACCATCAATGACTCGCACGATGAACTTTCCGAGTATTGGGTAACGATTCATCCCAATGAAAAACCGAATCAAGCGATCGAGGTCAAACGCGTTGTCTCAAACAAGGAAACCAAAAATGGTGTCATTGCCACCGTCGACACGACCTTGCTCGACAATGGCCAGTGGATTCTCAATGTCTATGCCAAAGACACACATGGAAACGTGGCGAAAAAATCGGTCCCGATTCAACTTGAGGGCAACTACAAACCGGGCGTTTTGTCTCTCGCCTTTACCGATCTTGATTTGGCCACACCGGACGTGCCAATCAAAGTCCAGCGTTCCTATAGTAGCAGTCGATCCAACAAGGTCCTTGACTTCGGCCATGGATGGGCGCTGGATTTCGGCATACCAAAAGTCGAAATCGCATACGCCGAGAATGCGTCGCCCGGTTCCGGCGGTTATCCTGTCCTGCTCGATGGCACACGTGTTATTGTCACGCTTTCCGACGGTACTCGCGAGGGATTCACATTCCAGCCATATCCTGAACACCCGAACATGCTCGGCATCAACATCAGCTGGCTGCCGTACTTCGCACCGGACCGGGGGAATACGTCTTTTCTCGAGGTCGAAAAGACCCCGATGTTACGGGTCGCCAACGGTGAGTCATCGTGGGAATATGTTTCGTTCGCCGGAGCAGATTCGTTCCATCCCGCCTCGCGTGCCTTCGGCGGTTTCTGGAAACTCTACCAGCAAACCGGCACGCAAATCCACATCGACGCTCGCGTAGCGAACACGGCTTGGATCGAAGACCGCAACGGCAACCGAACCACCATCACGCCCGACGGAATCGAACATTGGTCGGGGCGCCGAATCGCTATCGTGCGCGACAATCTGAATGAAAATCGAATCACAAGTATTCGCGATGCGATGAACCAGTCAATAAGCTATCGATACGATGCCATCGGCAACCTGATAGCCGTCACCGATCGACTCGGCCAAACCATCAACCTTACCTACCATACGGCCGACACCAACGTAACCGGAAAGCAGTTTTTGCTCAAATCGATCGTTGACGCTGCTGGGCGCGAGCAGCTCGTTGCCACCTACACGAACGAACGTCGACTCGCATCGTTGAAGGACGTCGAGAACTGGACAACCGGCTACGGCTATGACATCCGCAATCGCGAACAATCGATCGACTACGGCTCAAACGGAACCGCCAACGACATCAAGATTCTCCTTGATCGCCGAGGCAATCCGGTCAGATCCATCGACGCTGGCGGTGCCCAAACACTCCGATCCTACGACAAACTAGGAAACCTTCTAGAACAACGCCAAGTCATCGGTGACGCGGATGGTAACACGGGTGTCCAGGACGATCTGGTCACTCATTACATCTACAACGAATTCCGACAGCCCGAATCCGTTACCGACATTCGGGGCGGCGCTACTCGGTACATTTATGACGACAAGCTTCATCAAGTGACGTCGGTGGTCTCTGCCGCTGGGCTCTCAACCAACTTTCAATACGACAGCAAAGGCAACTTGCTCAAGACGACGAACACCAGCGGCGAAAAGACGCTGCTCTCCTATTTAGTCAGAGGACAACTCGGTGCGGTTAAGAGTGGAGATGGACTGCTCCTTGTCGACAACAACTATGACCGGTATGGGAGTCTTTCCGAAACCAAGGACGCTGATGGGCACGTTAGCGAATTCGAATACGATGCGAATGGTCGACAAACCATTCGTATTTCACATGAAAAGGATGCCAACGGCGGCCCCTTGGAGATCCGCGATGAACGAGCTTATGATGCCGCTGATCGTGTCATCTCAACACGCCTTGTATACCGCACCAGGAATTCAGCCGGTGATTGGGTTGCTGTCGAGCAATGGTCTAACAGTGCTATCTACGATCCGACGACGGGACTAATTCAGAGGCAAATCGATCCACACGGGCTCCGAACCGACTTCTACTATGATCGCCGAGGCAACCAAATCCAAGTACGTCGTGAGGTTGAAACGCGAGTCGCAGGTCTCAATGGCACATTTACTTCGCAACGGGTCTGGACTAGCCAATGGACTGTCTATGATGAACAAGGCCGAACGCTACTAACAACCGATACGATTCCCGAAAACCCTGCGTTGCCCGCAAACAGCCAGCCCGTGGGTGCCAACAAAAACATCTATGACGCAGCAGGCCGCATCGTTGGTACTCAGCGACTTAAAAACGTCGTCGTTCGAGTTGCAGACATCGCGGGTGACGCACCTGCTGCAAACTTCAGTAACTACAATCGATTGCGATCTACAATCGCGTCCAATGGCTCAGTCGTAAGCAGCACCGAAACCATATACGACCCGTTGGGCCGCGCCGTTCGAATGCGTGATGCTAACGGACTTTGGTCGGAGACTTACTTTGGCTTCGCCGGCGAAGTGGTACAGACACGAACGCAATCACTGGATGGACAAGGCAAAATCATTTGGATGATTTCGCGATCTGCGGTTGACGAACTTGGCCGCCCGATCGTGAACGCTGACACTTTTATCGAGGGGTCGGCAGCGGCGCTACATGGTACGACAGGAACCCGAACCTTTTACGATGAACTTGGCCGGTCCTTCAAAGTGGAACGTCGCTCGGGTATTAAACTAACCCTGCTCGACCGCTTCCGGGCAGTGGTGCTGGACCCATCCAATGCCCAGGGGCCCTACTCGATCAAGATCGACAATCAAGGTGTCGACGGCAATGGTAATATCAGTCTTATTAGTCGCTCCTTGTCGTATTACGATTCACAAGGACGTGTATTCAAATCGGTAACGGGCATTGGCCCAGGACACGCTGGCGTCGAAAGTCGATATGAGTTTGATGCGCGCGGTCGAACGGTGCGCCAGATTGGAGCACCGGTTTCGACCATTGAATCGCCTGATCCACTTCGAATGGTGACCGAAACGGATTACGACGAAAAAGGGCGGGCGTTTCGATCGTGGAACAATATACGCGGGCGTGATCAGGGTGGCGAAGTGCTCATCGATAGGCGTTTTGCCCAATCCTCGACACAGGTTTTTGACCACTTGGGACGCGCGTACAAGTCGATCGCAGCCGATGGTACATTCACGTCGATGGACTTCGACGTTTGGGGAAATATATCGAGCGAGACAGACGCGAGCGGCAACACCAAACGCAATGAATACGACGCGAGTGGGCGCCTCATTGCAGTAACCTTGCCTGCCGTAGCGGACCCGCTGGATAGCGATGGCAATTCAATCTTAGACGCTCCTCGATTCGAATACGCTTACAACTGGGCCGGCAAGCAAACAGTACTCCAAGATGCGCTCGGTCGGCGGACCACGTTTTCGTTTGATGAGCTCGGACGACAAGTGTCTCGCACATTGCCTGCCGGTAATGTGGAGACCTTCACCTACAACGATATTGGTCAACAAGTCACTCACACTTCGTTCGAAGGGATCGTCAGCGAGTTTGTTTATGACAACGGCACAACCTACTTGCAGGCAACGGACCCTAGCTACAAGGTCGGTTCAGGCAGACTATTGGAGCAGCGATTCTATTCCAACGCCGCTGCCTTCGCTGCAGGTTCGAGAAACGCCTCGGAAAAGCTGCAATTCTCTTACGATTCGTTTGGTCGCAAGAGTGCCGTTGTTCGCTCCGCCAATGTTGCAGGTACATTTACCGTAACCCGAACCGAGCAATGGTTCTATGACACAGATGGCCGTCTGACCCAACAATCCAGTCCGGAGGGAACGATCAACTACGCCTACGACCTCGTCACTGGCCAAAAGATTCGAATGTGGACGACCAAAGCCCCCGGCTTCGCAGCCACAAATTTAGCTGACGCGATCGAAGACACGCGATACAGTTACAGCGAACTCGGCTGGTTAATCGGCGTATTGGTCGTTGAAAAGAACGACACCCCCCTCACAACGTCTCAACAAGAAAAAACCACCTATCGACACGATCTGCAAGGCCGCCAGCTGCGCATCGACTTACCAGACGGCGCAATTCAAACGACCGAGGTAAACGAGTTGGGAGCGATCACACGTATGCGGCAATACGGCCCCGACGCCACGGCATATGATTTGGGCGATAACCCAAAGCGAGCTGAGTTCGTTTATACGTACAACGGCAGCGGCTTGCGCACTCGCATGATCGAAAAGTTTTGGATGAACGCCGATCAGAATGTTGCTACTCCAGACACTGCTCAACAATCCATTTACGACTGGGCTTACGACGCCGACAAGCGACTGTATGGCGAAACGATCGACAGTTTCGATAACTCATTGGATAGAACGGAATCGTTCACGCTGGACCTTTTCGGTAACCGTCTCAAGCGGACCGTCAATTTGGTAGCCACCCCGAACTTGGTCGATGAAGTGTTTACGTATCACTACGACATCAACGATCGAAGCCTCGACGAGTTGCTCGACAATGGCAACAACGGCTCAGTCGACAAGACGACGACGTACACTTGGAACGGCACCCAACAAGCGTCGAAGAATGTAGCCACTGGCACGATACCCGTGTCCTCGCAATCGTTTGAATACAATCTTCAAGGCCGACTGGCATCGGTAGTAACCATTCCTCGCACAGGAACCAAGACGCGAGTCGATTACGAATATGACAGTTCGAGCATTCGCATTCGCGCGACGGAGTATTCAGACAGCAATAGCAACGCCTCGTTTGAACCGAACGAGCGTACGGCAGCGACGGAGTACTTGATCGATCACGCGAACCACACGGGTTACGCGCAGACGATTGTCGAGACAACCAAGAATGCGTTTGGCCAGGGCACGAAGCGGATTTCGTACTCGTTCGGCACCGACGAGATAACGCAAACCGCTTACGCTCCCACTCCGACGGGAGGAGGTTGGGTTGAGGTTTCCAGCCTAACCTTCGGCCACGACGCCCATGGCTCCGTCCGAGTCCTGTTCGACGCTGCGGGAGCCATCGCTCAAGCTTATACGTACGTTGCCTACGGCGAACTCATAGCCATCCATAACGCAATGGCGCAAAGGGTAGGTGCAGCGGGAGCAGCAGGCCTTGAGTCTCAAGCCTTAACCAGCATGTTGTATTCGGGCGAGTC
>JANLRK010000236.1:0-6737 GCA_031361585.1 Pirellula sp.
GTCAAATACCTCAAACCATCGCCCTAATTCGACAAGACGACGATAGGAAATTGCCAAATCGTGAGCTTCATTTGGGAGCATGTCGATTCTTCGGAGTACTGCGGCGCGATAGTCGTCTGTTGAAAAGCAAATCCCCTCTCGAGCGCATAGTTGGCGTACGTCGTTGGGCCGAAGTATAATCGCTTGTCTCGATGGTTTCGGCTAGGGCAGCCCAAATCGGATTGAGATCCAAGCTGTTGTGCAAGTGACTACGGAAGGCTCTTGGGCTCCTTGTCAATTTCGGCCACAGTCCCAAGGTCGAACACGAACGAATTGTTCGTTAGCTAGAGACTCCCAAACACAATATGTTGACAGACTTCACTGACAACCGACGCCCAATCGCCTACCTTAGGTTGGCGGAATAATTTGCAAGTTGGATACCATGGGCTATCCGGTCGATTCTGAAGCCATCGCCAGTCGGGTGTGTAACCCAACATCACACACGTAGGTCTGGCTAGAGCACCGGCCAAATGCGCCATCGAAGTATCGCTAGTCACGATTAAATCCAAGAACTGAAGGATCGCACTCGTGTCCATAAATGCACCGCTAGTCTTGTCGATTTCTGGTGGCAAGCAATAGATGATCTTGCTCCCCTGCCATTCTTTGAGTTGCTCTGTTCCAGTACCTTGTTGCAGACTGATCAATTGAATGCCTTCGATGTCGGCCAACGGCGTCAGGGCACTCAGTGGCACGGATCGAAACATGTCGGCTTGATGGTCGGGATTGCCTTGCCATACGATACCAACACGCAGTTTCGCCGGAGGTAGCTCCCGAGTGAGGACCCCCCGCCAATAATCGATCAAGTTTTTTGGTGTATCAACATAGGGCACATTGTTTGGAATATTGGTGTCGTCGATTTGCAATACTTGAGCCACATCCAAGAGAGAACAGTGGTAATCAAACGGCTGATCGATTTTCAGCGAATTGGGAAGTAGGTAATCGATGCCCTTGCAGCCTTGGAGCAATGCGAGGAGCGGTGGCTGAATATGCGCAATGGTTGTCGCGCCCCGATCCTTCAGTTCCTTGGCGAATCGAATAAAGTGGATTGTGTCGCCGAGTCCCTGTTCGCAGTAAAGCAAAACGGTTTTGCCATCGAGAGCTTCTCCTTGCCACTTGGGTTGTTGGTAAGGATGTTTGATCGCTTCGGCACATTGCCAACGGTATGCGTATTCACGCCAACCTTCTTTGAAATTCCCTTGGTAGAGATGAATGACCCCTAGGTTGCGATGAAGTTCTGCATCGGCAGGATTTAGTTGCATCGCTTGGTGGTAGTACTTGAATGCAAGATCTACTCGACCAGTCCACGCATGCAGTGTTCCTCTATTTCGGTATGCATTGAAATAGTCAGGAGAGAGGTCGATTGCCCTTTGGAAAGCGTCGTCCGCTTCTTGGACGCGTCCTAGGTAGCGAAGCGAATTACCCATATTGTTTAGGGCGACTGGAAATTTGGGTTGCAAGGCCAGTGCCCGTTGGTAGGCTTCCACCGATTGCGTGTATTTCCGCAAATCATGAAGTGCGATGCCCAAATAGCACCAACCGTTTACGTGATTTGGCTCACGTTGCAAAACCGAGCGATAAACTTGTTCTGCATGAGTTGCGTTCCCTTGTTGATGCACTTGCCAGGTTTGGGCAAGTAGTTCGTCCGTGTTAGGCATTATCGAAGATGATGAAGGAATTGCAAATTGGCGGCCGCCAGCGCATAGTCACACTCGGCAAGAGTGACCTACGGTACAGTCCCGATACAGTATACCGAAGTACGCGTTCGTACAATTAGGTCGTCGCCAAGAACAGCAGGTGAGGCAAGGCAGCCAGCATCGAGAGTGTTTACTCCGAGCTGCTTTCCATCGATAGAATAGACGTGCCCTTTTCCTTTCTCGTCGAGACAATAGATGCGGTTGCCAGCTAAAATCGGTGAGGCGCTAAAATCGCCACCGAGTCGTTCTTGCCATACGACCTCGCCCGACGATCGATTCATGGCAGTCAATACACCACGGTCATCCAAGGCACAAATCAGGTCGCTCCCAATGAGCAGTGGCGACGGCTTGCTTCCTATCGCTTTGGAAGCTTCCCACGCAACATGTGTTTGCGTTATGTCGCCCTTTCCGCCTGCGCCAATTGAGATCAGTTTTCCTTTACTAAAGCCCGTGTTCAAAAAGATATGTTCGCCATCGAACAAAGGTCTCGTGGCGGATGAAAACTCGGAGTAGCGCACTCGCCAAAGCTCCTTGCCATCGTTAGGGTCGTATGCAAGTACCGCCTTGGATGTAGTGCTGATCATTTGGATTTGTTTTTCAGCACTGCCGGGAACCGCGACTTCAATAATTTGGGGAGTGCCAAACGCTTTTTTAATGTCTCCGTCCTCCGTACCGTAGTCTACGACGCGGTCGATTTTCCAGACAGTTTCACCCGTCTTTTTGTTCAAGGCCACGACAAATTGTTTGTCATAGCCATCCATGTGGTAGATGAGCATATTGCGAAACAAGATGGGCGAGGAGCCGGAACCTCGAAAGTGATTGCATTGCAGATCACGTCGCTGCCAAACAATCTCGCCACTATCCGGCTTGAGGGCTGCGGTCCCGTAAGCCCCAAACGAAACGTAGAGATACTGACCGTCAAGAACGGGGGTGGGTGAGGCATACGAATTGAATGCATGAAAGTCCTTTTGTGTTTCGGTATTAGCGAACACCTCTTTATTCCAGCGGATGGCGCCCGAATTGCGGTCCAGAGCGACAGCCGACATACTTAGCCCATTTTCCGTGGCAGTTGTAACGAAGATGGAGTTTCCCCATGCCACGGGAGAGGACCACGCTTTGCCCGGGATTTCAGTTCGCCAGCGAACGTTTTCGGTTTCGCTCCAATGCGTGGGCGGGTTTGCACGTTGATTCGCATGACCATCGCCAGTCGGTCCTCGGAACTGAGGCCAGAACGCACCGCTAGCGGATTCGATTTCTTTTGCGGACCAAGCCCAGCCTACTGCATAGGGATCTTGGGCGTGAGTTAACTCAACGTTGTCGAGAGTAATAACGAACATCCCGATCGCGAGAAGTCGGAGGAGATTCAATAGGAAAGGCATATGGTTGTCGTTTGTTCACGTAGGGTCCGGCTGTCCTCAGCCGGAAAGGATTTTGAGTTTTAGCTCCCACACATGCGGGCCCGCTTAGTATATTCCAAGTGTCTGGTGTCTGGTATCTGGTATCTGATCACACGGCCCAGGGGGCCATGCTACTCACGAATTAAAGGGAAGGATCGACACCCAGTGTTCCCTTGAGTGTTTCTTGGTAGTCCGGATGACTGCACTTCGCCAGTCGAAACTTTGCATGCTCGAGCCGAGCCAGCAAATGCAATCTCTTGGTCACCGCTGCGTGCGTTGGCCGGCTACAATATTCCGTCAAATACTCGACGTGCCTTTGCCACAACCTTTGATCGACGCGTTGTTTGGCAGCTAGTCTCGCAGCATACCAATTGCTCGATTCTAGACTTTCCCTTGCGAACAGTGATCGTACCTCAGGTGCATTGAGTCCAAACCCGTTCCAAGTCCCCTCGGCCATGATTTTCAGTATCGCTTGCAATGGTGGGCAAGCGATTTTGAAACTACCATCATGGAGGTAGACTTCGGCTACTCGCTTTTGGGCTTCGGCAATGTACAAGATGCCGTCGGCGAACGAATCGATGTCCTGTCTTTCGGGGCACAGTATGCGATCGTCGAAGACTTTGCTGGGATTGTCAAAGACACGACCGAAATAGCGGCGAACAAACCTAGCCGTGATACGATAACCAAGTCGGCTGGCGGGAATGGCAATGCCGTTGTGGGAGAAGTCTTCGATCTTTTCGAGCAACCCTTCGTTCATTAGGAACTCTGGCTCGCGTTCCTCCGGGCGCAGGCGGCACCAGATTTCCGGAACGAACATGCTGATATCGTGTCCCACTTCGATTTCGGGGCCAATGTGGCCAGCTGCGGTGCTAAACCCACCTAGGCCAGTAAGAATCATGCTGACAATGGTTGTGTTCAAGTCGTAAACCATGTTGAGCGCATTGAAGGGCCCTTTCGTGAGTGCACCCTCGCTTCCTGCGCCAGTCGTCGACGGACTCTTGCCCGTCAACGAACAAACGTAATCCATGATGAGTTCAGGAAGCTCCTGATAGTGAATGGGGCTATAGACGGCCAGCGAACGAATACCCGCCTTGAGGTCGGGTGGGTTGTTTCGACGGCCAGATAAAATCGCATTCACCGGAGCAGGTACGCTCTCACCGGCCGGAGTTGCTCGATAAAGCTGCATGCCGCGATAAGCAACATACCGATCGAATGGATCTATCAGGTCTGTCCGGTCTTGCAAGTAGCGTGGGTTTTTTGAGGGCTTTCCATCGACGATCCGGGGCTGAGCCGACGAGACGACATAGGATTGATTGCTCGCGACGAACGAGCTCATTCGATTCTGCATCGGTGCAGTGTATTGTTCGAAGTCAATAATGTTGGCGATCTCTTGGCTTATCGTCTCGCGAGAGAGAGGTTCGAAATTGCAGAAGAAATTCCCAACGTCCGCCATGTCGAGCTCCGTCTGTTTGTCGAGCCCTCGGTGAACTGCGTCGTCGGGACGCTGAAACAAGCGATATTCGCAGTTGGCAACAAACTTGTAGCTCCGTTCCTTGGCGTGCGTTGCGGTCTCAGGTAGTGTTGGCAGGAATCGCTTAGGAACGACTACGCTGGCGGTGATATCGTCCTCCAATTGAATTTTCTCAGCGGCCGCAAAGTCTTGTCGCAGTTTGTACATCCGCCAGCGTCCAAGAGGATCGAGTCCGACGCGAAGGTACATCCCAACGAGCTTGCGGTTATCGTATTTGAGTTCGTGCCCGTTGTCGCCGTTGACCACATCGACGCCGAAATGATCTCGCCAAATTCCATTCCATTCCGGTTTGCAAAAGCGTTTGATGATGAAAGCCATAGCGTAGAGATGCGTAGGTATCCCTTTAAGCCATTCGCTGTACTCTTCCGTGTACTCCTTAGAGGGCGTTAGCAATTTGATTACGCTGCCTAGTGTTCTGCTTGGATCTAGAACTTTGCGACTTTCTCGATTTTCGTAGTTCGGCTTTTCTTTCGAATCCTCGCGCCAACGATCGGAAAAATCGCGATCGAAGATCTCTTCCAAACGCTTGAAATCGCTATCGATGTCGGCGACAAAAATGGGACCCCCTTGCATGTAGTCACGGAGCGACTTGCTGATCTCACTTTTGCCACCGCCGCTGACGGTGCATGGTTTGTGGCAAACGGTTCCCTCGCCAGTCGTTCCGATCAATCGCCATGACGGAGCGCAAGGATGCTTCTCCATTTGCACTTTATAACCGCTTGGCGCCATATAGATTTTGTTTTGCTCCAATGGAATCGAAACCACTTGGTTGGCTCGGGTCCAACGAATGGTTCGATCGAACAACGACGCGAGTGCGTCTTCTGGTACATAAACCAAATTGGGATGATGCTTGTCTACCCCGTAGCCTTCAGGCTTGATATCGATGAAGTCCGCGTATTCGCGTTCGATATCGGTGAATGCCCGACCGTTGTAACGACGCGAATTCCATTGGAATTCTTCACCCAAATTATGTGAGACAAAAGCGAGAGTACCGCCGGCGTGTTCTTCTTCGACGTTGCCTAACAGGTTTGCGGCGAAACTGATTTGCGTCTTGACCTCTTTTTTGCAGTAGCCGTAATAGTTGTCGGCGATGATCGTAACGATGACCCCTTCCTGGTTGCGACAGGTGATCTTAAAGGCTTGTCCGTCGTTGTATTTTTCGGCGGGATCCTCCCAGTACATGCGATCGCGAATTTGCAGATCCGTTGCCTTGGAGATGTGAGGTAGCCCTACGTATTCTTTGGTTAGATGGATCAGATGCGGTGCCAGGATGACGCAGCCCGTATGTCCGGTCCAGTGCATGCAATCCAGGGCCGCGTCGTTTTCAGGGACGAGTGGGTCACCCGAGTTGCCAAAGATGGATTCGACGAAATCAAGATTGCTGACCAGTCCGCCTGGCGCAAAGAATCGGATCTCCATGGTTTTGTGTTCGCAATAGCCAGGCACCTCAGGACATACCAATGGACGCACAAGCAACGACACAAAGGTCGTGGCAGGGATCGAGTTGGACTGCGTGAACGGCAGTTCCAATAGCGTCTCAGGGGGCGCGACCGCATGTTGAAACAATTTTGCGAAAACGTTTTTTGGAACAGTTCTCTTGTCACCTGCAATAGGCAACCCACCTTCGGTCACATGAAACGTTCCTTGAGTGGTGCGTCGGTCAGCTCGAGGATTGTGAAGGACGCCATTTGCCACGCGGTAGGAGCTGAGCAATTCGTTTTCAAAGTGATCGCCACCGTCGGGGAGACTAAGCTGCCTCGCAAGACCATGATGGTCTAACACCAAAGTCATAGACGGCAATTGCAAGGGAGTGTCCAGCTTGAGATCTGCGAAATGATTGGCAAGAAACGCTTCGATTCGCTGATCGATTGGGGCTTTAAGCAACGATAGTAGCCGGTTCTTTTCTTCGAGGTTTGCTAATAGTCCCTCGGGTAAATCTACTTTGAGACGAGCTTCCTCATCCAGGACCAAATCCGAAGCGGCCATCTGCATATAGATGTATTGTCTAAGGGTGGCTGCGGCTTTTTCATTTCGGTCCGCATGCCTTCCCCACGAGAGCATGCGTTCGGGCGAGTC
>JANLRK010000247.1:0-3749 GCA_031361585.1 Pirellula sp.
CAACGGCATGGATCGGCAGCCCTGCGGCACCGAGTTTGGGCCACGGCTTTCGTGGGCTTGCTCTTGCTGCCGGTACTTTCGATCGCAATACCAGAGTATCGACTTGCCATTTTGCCGGCCGGTTGGTTTTCTGGCGAACCGCTCAATGCAATGAACGAAATGAAACTTCCTGCGAATCAAATTTTGCCGTCCTCCACGTCCGAGTTGATCGATCCGCCATCCAATAGCATAACGCCGTTTGCCCAGAACACCGATTCGATGGCCGTAGCTCAATTGCAGTCTAGCGTACCGAAGTTGGATGAATACCAACCCATTGCCGAATCGAAATCGACCGTTGCCCCTTTCACCGTGGCCTCGAGCGAATACCGCATGGCACCGGAATGGTTTGCAGGGATTGGAGTGGTTGGATTGGTCTGGACTATGGGATGGTTCGTGACGGTCAGTCCACTGATTCTTGGAATGCGGCGAATCATGCTTTTGCAGCGCAAATCTCCAGTCATCGTCGATGCCGAACCAACAAACACGTTGGCCGAGTTGTGTCGCCGACTTCGTATCCGTCGACCTGTCCGCTTATTGGAAACAGAGCAGTCGGTTGTTCCGATGACTTGGGGACTGTTGAGTCCAATCGTATTGGTTCCATCCGCTTGGCGTGATTGGGCTATCGAGCGACGACGGGTGGTGCTATTGCACGAGCTAGCGCACGTGAAGCGACTCGACGCGGTCTATCAGTCGATGGCTCGTGTTGCATGCTCACTTTATTGGTTTCATCCATTGGCTTGGTACGCGCTCAAACGTCTGCGCATCGAACGCGAACTCGCTTGTGACGATTGCGTGTTGATGGCTGGCGAGCGACCAAGCCACTATGCGGAGCAATTGTTGACCATCGCCCGAGAATATCAATCGATGGAAATGCCACCGGCAGTCGCTATGGCTCAACGGAGCGGTTTGGAGAATCGCGTACGTGCCATGCTCGATCAAGCTCGCTCACACGTACCACTAACTCCGTTGGTAGCTAGCGGGATGTTGGTTGCTGCGATTGTTGTACTCTTTCTGCTAGCACCCATTCGACTAGGAGCGATCGCACCGTTCATAGTAGATACAGACTCAACGGACGATGTGAAAATTGTCGCCCAAAAGCCGGAAGTCGAGCAGATGCGTATCTCGGGGCTCGTCACCTCGGCAGACAACCAAGCCATTGTTGGTGCGCGAGTGACCTTGTTGAGAAGGTTTGTTGCGAACACTTCTTGGGAAGTTCATCACGAAAAGCTTTTGGAAACGACAACGGATACGGAGGGACGTTATCAGGCAGACGTACCGGCAACATCCGAACGCTTTTCGAATGGTTATCATTTTGAAGAACAGCGAACGATTGTTCATGCATCTAAAGAGGGCTACGGTGCGGATGAAGTAGACGTCGATGCATCGAAGGGTTCGCCCAACTTGCAACTGGCTACCGCCAGCAAGACGATCCAAGGTCGGTTTCTGGACCTAGAAGGCAAACCGATGCAAGGCGTCAAAGTCAAACTAATCAAGATCGAAAAAGCGGGCACGCCAATCTCCATATGGCGAGAGCAGGCCAAAAACAATCCGGCAGCATTGAGCGATCCGCGAATGATGATGGCCCAGCCCATTGGAGCGACCAACTGGCCGAGGCCAGCTTTTTTTCCATCGCGGGGTGAGATCGCGGCACTCGATGTTCATGGGGCAATCGAAGCGGTTTCGGACTCGACTGGCACCTTTACGATGTCCGGCGTCGGCGATGATCGGCAAGCGACGTTGCAAATCGAGTCGCCGTCCATCGCAACCGCTTGGCTACACTGCGTGACCTACGACATGCCCTCCGTGAACATGCCTAGCATGGATCCTCGTTTCCGAATCGGGCGAACGTTTGGTGCACAGTTTGATTACTCGGTCGAACCATCCCAGTGGATTCAAGGTGTCGTCCGCGACAAGAAGTCCGGAACACCACTACCTGGGATTGTCGTAACGCTCCACCAATTTGGAGATAGTACGCTGTCGATCGAGAACTTCATTCAAAGCACTACCGATGCAAACGGGCGATACGTATTAAAAGGCATTCCCAAACCGCCAGAAGGTTCGAATGGAGTGAACCTAAGAATGCTGCCCAGCCAAGACCAGCCCTACTTCCGAAGTGAAAAACGGGTCCCTAAATCCGTAGGTCTTGACCCCATTGAACTCGATATGGCTCTGTCTCAAGCCATTTGGATTGAAGGGCAAGTTACCGACGCGAAGACGAAGGCTCCGTTGGCAGCCATGGTCGCTTACTATCCAAGTCGCGAAAACCGAAACGCGGAGAACCACGAGAAATGGCGGTTGGACTTATTTTCAACGGGATACGAGGATTTGCTGCCAACGGACGGCAGTGGACGATTCCGAGTCCCTGGCTTAGCGGGACCTGGCGTGCTTCGGGTCGTTGCAGCAAACGACATGGAATATGAACTAGCTGAAGGCAACTTGCCAAATGTGCAGCGGCCGCCGCAAAAATACTATCACTGCGATAGTGCAGGTAACGCAATGGCGGAGTTGGAAATCCCCCTCAACGAATCGTCGCATCAAATTAACGTTGCAGTCAATCCGCTGAAAATGCGGTCGATCCACGTCGTGGACTCAACTGGAAACGATGTTGTCGGTTACCAAATGGCTGGCAGGCTACCTGCCGGGAGACCGACCATTGCCGGACGCGGCGTTGGTTACTGGGGCCAGAAATCGATGGATACTGCGTTTGCAAATTTTTTCCCTGGAGACGGGCCGGAGAGGGAGAGGCCGCTCATGTTCCTTGATGCAGAACGCAAGCTCGGTGCCGTGGTTCCGGTTAAGTCTGTCGTGGATGATAGCGATGAGATCGCTTGCGTCACCCTTCATCCAACCGTCAAGCTCAAGGGAAAACTCCTCGATGCAAACGGCAAAGCCTTCACGCAAGGCTATGTCAAAGCCGGTATTGGCCTGACCGAATTCCATGGTATGTTTCCAACTGGTAATGGTGGCAACGCATACACAACTTCGTCGCATCCAAAATACGAATCTCTCGGCCATGGGTCACTTGACGAGGCAGGCAACTTTGAGATGGTGGTGCCGCCAGGCAAAGGCTATTCGCTAGTCATCCTTGGAGGCCAATATAATGCCATACTCTTCCGCGATCGGGAATTTCTGCCCGGGCAGACGATTGACTTGGGTACCATCAACTTAGGCACCATCGATGTGACCGTCGCGTCAAACAATTTGCCTGTTGCCAAAGTTGAACCATCGCTGACTAAAGCCATAAAGGCAGACGCCAAAGAGCCGGTCGTGACTCAAACAAAGAAAGTCAGTCCGAAAGCGGACGAAGCCTATTTGTTTAAAGGAACTGTCGTCCATCCAGATGGAACGCCAGCTGCGGGGGCATCCCTGCACTTAGTTTACTTCGAGCAGGGCCGACTTCCCGAAAGTTCGATCCCACCAGTAGCGACGACGGATGCCAATGGAGCTTTCGAGATTCGTGTAGTTTCCGACTCCCAACCGCAATTTATGGAATTGGTTGCTTCTAAACCGGGCTTCGGAATAACCAGCGGTAAGCCGGCAGTTTTGTTTGAGACCACCGGTAGGCTGGTCAAGGAGTCCGTAGAGGGGATTGCCCAGCGCCTTTTGGGAATGTTTGGTAACGATCGAACGCTTCGATTGGTTTCAGATGACCAACCACTCTCAGGGCGAATCCTAACCGTCGACGGCACGCCGGTTCCAAATGCTCAAAT
>JANLRK010000250.1:0-28260 GCA_031361585.1 Pirellula sp.
TTGGAATCGCACGCTTTGCGTCCGAATTTTGCGATTTCATTCTCGCAATCTCAGCCATCAATCGCTCTGTCTTGGCGGCAAGTTCTTCAAGTCTGCTGTCAGTCAGTCCGACCAAGTCTTCGAGCTTCTTGATTATGCCTGTCGAGGAACTGTTGGTCCGAACGCTTGATTCCGGAGGGGTCGATGGCTCATCCGATTGCGCCAATGCGATGGCCGTGAGACCGGCCACGCAGGCGAGTTGCAAGACTAAAAGCGAGATGGTTGATCGCATTATATTTCCAACATCCGAAGCGGTAATGAGTTTGTGTTTCAGTGTGGCACGGCGGTCTCCGCCGTGATTTTCGGCAACGTGATTTTCGGTAACGTAATTCTCGGTGTAGACAACCGAGCCAGTCTCTCGATGATTATGCAAGCTGAGAGTTCTCTTTGAAGTCCATCCAGGGTGAAGCCATCTGTACTGAAAACGAGGTGACTCCGGCGACGATAAAACACCATGGGGCTGGGAAGTAGAACATTCCTTGTACCAAAGCTGCCATGGCGACACTCCACGCTATCGCCCAAACACTGAATCGGCTCTTGCGAAGCACATCGGACTGTCGCCACCATCGTACCATCCACATCAATCCCCCGAAGTAAGCAATGTGTCCGGCGAGCAATGGCATGGAGTTTTGGTCGTAAAATCCTTGCCAGCTCTTGTTCCAGTTTCTCTCTCCGGTGTTGATTACGACAAAATCTTGGCTGGTTGTGATTTCATTCCAGGGAACCAAAAGAAACTCGCTCAACTTATAGCTCAAGACACCAAGCAACACCCCCGCCGTTAGTTGTACGAAACGGAATACTATCGAATCCTCAGTTTTTGACTCCCAACGTCGGGACAAGAACAACGTTGTCCAAGTCATGGCAAGGGACATGATTCCAGTCCAGGCAATGCCGGTGACCAGCGAGGTCGCATTCCCCTGGTTCTTAGCCATGGTCAACATGCCAGCACTAACTGCGATGACTGCGGTAACAAGGCCGGACAAAGCCCAGCTACGAGTGTATTCATGGCTGCGTGTCCAGAAGCCTTGTTGCTTCAACGTGTTTCGCTTCTCGGTTTGCCAAGTTCGAAGTGCAATTCGATAAGGAACACGCGCGGGTTTAGCGGGTGCGGGCGGAACATTCTGGTAATGGGCCGTTGGTTGAACTGCAGCCGGCGACGATCGAATTGGCTGAACGTTACGTGCAAAATGTGGCTGAGCCCCACCCGTTGGCATCGGAATCGGTTTATTGGCTCCGCCGATTAAGTACCAGACGACGTAGTAGCATACGTACATTCCGAGCAATACGAACATCAGCGGCGCGATCAAGGCAGAATTCATCACCAGGAAAATAATGGTTAGAACAATCGCAACACCCCTGCCTCCCGGTGGCAAATTCCGGAAGAATGTTTGTGCTTCGCCCACGGCTTGATGTACCGCTCGGGCGACAGGTTCGCGATAAAGATTCTCGGCCATCGTCGCTCGGTTTCCACCGTTTCGATATCGCCAGGGATCCGAGCTGCCAGCTGCTTGAGCACCAGCGACCGTTGCATCAAAGCTGCCGATTGGCCTAGCAATTGGAATCTGGTTGGCGTGCGCCGCGACGCGGACAGGTTGCATGACCGGCGGCACTTTGACTTCGTTCGGATTTGCAAGCTTGATTGCAAGGCCACTACCATCGAGTCCCCATCCAAGAGCGCTTAACATTTCCCTACAATCTCGAAAACGCGAAGTGGGATTCTTTGCAAGCGACTTTTGAATGACATACGCGAAGGGTTGTGGAACCTGTGACAAATCTGGATCGGCAGTCAAGTGTTTCAATATGATCTCTTGGCTGCTCTCACCATCAAAAGGGACGGTGCCGGTCAACAGTTCATAGAGGATGATTCCCATCGAGTAGATGTCAATCTCTTTGCCATACTCGCCTTTGCCTATCTCGGGGGCCATGTAATGAAATGTTCCAACGCTCTCCGTTTGTCCACCGCGTCGCGAAGCACTGATGTATTTGGAAAGGCCGTAGTCACCAATTTTGATCAACCCGCCATCGGTAAAGACGTTGGCTGGTTTTAGATCCCGATGGACGATCCCTTGATCATGTAGATACGCAACGCCTGCCGCAAGCTGGGCAAACCATTGCATCGTTTCGTTTGGCGGCATTCCTTGGGGCGCTTTGTCCATCAAGTCTCGGAGCGAATCGCCGTCGATATACTCCATCACAATCCAACCCTGTTCGATCTTATCGAACTTGATGTCGTAGATCGCAACTAGATTAGGATGACGTAGATTGAGGCAATGACGGACGCCACGGACCTCGACTTCAAGGTTTTTTTGAATGCGCTTGAGCGCCACTTCTTTTCCGGAATCGCTTTCGGCGAAGTAGACTTCGCCGAAGCCCCCCGAGCCGACGCCACGTTTGATTTTGTATCCATCAAGGGGAGTGTCGCCGCTGCCGTATTGGAATTTCATCGAAACACCGATGGGTTCTGATCTGCTGAATTCTTTGGACTGGTTGCCAAGAGACGTGCCCTCAGCGGAATCAATAGCTAGTATTTCTCTTGGTCGGCGTCGAAGCATCGTAAACATTATGTTCTCTCCGTCACCTTTTCTGCAAATGCAGTTGTTTTAATCTCGTGTGAATCTCGTACTACGTTTGGTTTACGCTGGGATGAATTTCGTTTTTGTCGATAAAAGCTTGGTAGCATTATTCGAGCGTCATTGAAATTTCGTCTCCACGAATCCTTTGGCCCTGAACCAAAGGAAAAGGGGCGCGAACTGGCTTTCCATCGATTTGTATGTTGGCCTGTTCGCTGACTCGGCACATCCACTCTTTGCCATTTCGGAACAACACAACTTTGGTTGTCCAGTCGGGACAAATCACGTGCGAATTGGCTTCGGGTCCCAAAACGCAGGATTCACCCATCAGCAAAGCCGCAGAGAGGAGAGGCTGCCAACGGGTATGACCGACCAATTCTAGTCTAGCTGTACCGCTCAACTGTGTTGGCTTGACATAACGCAACTCAATCCGGGAGCCAAGGGTAATAACAGAACCATCACCCAACAAAACGGCCCGATCAATTTCCAATCCGTTCACCTGAACGAGTTGCAAGGGCTGAATCAAATGGTCTTCACCGTGCCGCCGAATGACAGCCGCTCTGCGACTGAGATCGCCTCGTATCGCCAGATCAACTTGGTTTCCCGGAAACGCTTGGCCAATCGTGACTTCGTTCTGATCGCAAATCGCGTAGCTTCCAACGCCATCGATCCACAGGATTTTCGGTTGAGCCATGGCGATCGTCGGGGCAGAGGAAGAAACAGGTCGTGCGAGATGGCTCATCATACTATCATCCTCTCGTTTCGACCGTGATAAATGAAAATGCAAGGCTGGACGCCTCTTCGCGTAGCGGCTGCGACTCGTTTAACCCGCGTAGCGGTGGGCATAGTTAGCTGTCGCTGCACTCAGTGCTCACGGCTGCGCTGGTTAAACGTGAGATCGCAATCTCGCCAGAACCATGACTATCGATTTTCAACTAACGATTTTGCTTCTGCGCCAGTGCGATTGAAGTAAACCGAAATTTGGTCGACTAGGTCTGACGGTGTTTCATCGTCGGAGACTGGTATTCCCACGGTCATATCGAACGTGTCCGCCATTCTCTCTTCGACATCGATTCGGGTACCGATATCTGCAACCGCTTGGCGAACGGAGCTCACATGGCTATCGTTTACCGTAAACTTGCTGCTCGTTTTGGCGACTTCCACCATCGTCAACCGAGCTTGCAGGTTCTCGACGGCGACTTCCATCTCTCGCTTAGCAGCCAGCATCTCGTCCAATTTGCGGCGAGCGCCTTCAAGATTTCTTTCCCTTGCAGACAGAATTTTCTCGACCTTTTCAGCAGTCGCTTCCTGTGTTTGATAGTTCTTGAACCGGTTCGCCAAGTCCTTTTTGACTAGATCCATGTCCCAGGACTTGCCGCCATAGTTCACAAATTTCACCCCGCTTTGAACATCTTCCTTGAGCTTCAAAATGGCTTGTTTTGATTTGACGAGCGATTCACTCTTTGCCTGCACCTCGCGTTGCAACCTGGCAACTTCGACCTCTTCGCGTGCGATTACCTTAAGGTTGCCCGCAATTTCTGGCTTCAATTCACGGATCATATCCCTTACGCGGCTAATTTCGACATCGAGCGGAATCTGTTCCTTGATCGTGTCTCGAAGGTTGTGGTAGCCGGTTTTGATGTAGCTGACACCTGACGTGCCAAACAAGAGAGCGCCTGAACCAACAAGAATTGCAGATCCCAACAAAACTTTCTTAAGCATGGTATTTCCCCCAAAAGCTGATGAAACAGAGTCGGGAGACCCCCGCTCTGCCGCTCCCATTCATCAAGCCGCTTTCAAGGCTAGTTTGCCCTTTGCAAACCAGCAAACCTTGTAAAACCGACCGAATATGAGGGGCACGGACAAGAAGAGATTCGAGGTTGGCGAAGGAATATTGGAAGTTTTTCTGTTTTTTGAGTAACACCTTAAATTTACAAAAAACCTGCGAAATCCGATACATGATTGGGCTTTGCATGAATCGAGCACCACTCTATCGGTTTTCGCGGGCAAAGGTCCAGAAACGCGGACGAAGCAATCTTGACTCAAAGTTCGAATTTTCTTAATCCAAATGGCTTGGAGTCCTTTTTGAACTCGCCTTGTCGCCACAATGCTATCCATAAAAACGAAAAACACCAAAAAGATCAGTCGTTGGTTGAACCTGCGGCTATTCTGCTGCGCGATAGGGTGTTTGTTTTGGACGGGCTGCAGGCAGCGCGCCTACACGGAGCTCTATGTTGAGAATATGGCTAGCGAAATTCGTATGCTCGAGGACCGAATCTACGAATACGACGCGGCTTACAATGAAAAAGATGCTGGTTACGAGTCCTTAGTGAACGAAGTTGAGCGTTTGAAAAAAATCAATGCGGAACTTCAACGCAAAAATGGCCTACAACCGTTGCCTGAAAGTTCGACTCGCAAAGTCATCTCGCCGAGACTCAACGGAAAGCCTGAACCGTACGAAACCATCGAGGTTCAACCGGGTCTTTCGTTCGAATCGATCCCAAGCAATGACTACGAAGTGCCTTCTGTACTGATGCCCAATTCCGAGTACCTTGAAAATCCACCCGTCGTACGCAAAGCTCCTGTAGTGCCCCCCAATATCCAGTCGCGACCGACCGAGGCAGGCGAACTAATGCCGCCCGGCTCCAACTCTTCCAACCCTCCACATGCTCTTCCAAGTGCCCCAAAGAACGCAGTTGAACCTCAAGCATCCAAAGGTATTCGGTTCCCCAAACGGGATTCGGTTTTGCCAACCGCCGAAAGTTTGACCGAACAGGTGAGTATGCCCGAATCGATGGTCCGATCGGCACAGCAACCCAAGCTCATGGTCACACCATCACCCAGCTCGAATCCAACAACCACGAATCCTTCGCAGTCGGACATTGCGCCGTCACTTTTGCAAAAGCTGTTTCCTAAAAATCCGCAGGGCGCGAGCCAATCTGGAAGGATTCGATTGCCCGAAGGATCTAACGTTCAATTTGCGTCCGCCAACGAGCCGATCGCAAACAGCAAGCCAACGGAAGTTGTAGACAAAAAGATCGTGGAAATCGGCTTCCATTCCACCATGTGCCATGGACACAATTTTGACGACAGGTCCGGCGATGACGGTCTCTATTTGGTCGTGACTCCGATCAACGCTGCAGGGCAAATCCTGAATCAACCCGGAACCCTAACCGTCGTCGTCGAGGATCGAGCCGAGACCAAAGATAATGGTCGCATCGCCGCATGGGAATTCACACCGGAGCAGTTGACAGAAACACTTGAACCCATCGGGACCGCACAAGGCTTTCATCTACGCTTGCCCTGGCAAGACAAACGGCCGAGCAGCAAAGTCGTTACCGTCTATCTTCGATACTCGATCGAAAACGGACGGACGTTGGTCAATCAGCGCGAAGTTCATCTCCGCATTCCAACCAATGGTCAGCCAGTCTGGACGGCCCGAACTAGCAACGCATCCAAGTAACGGTTTGCTCGACATCTGGATGGCTCAATGCAAAACGGGCCCCGGAAGTGTTCGAATCAACTGGATCTGACCTTCGATCTGCACTTGATTGAGGACCTACAGCGAGCCACCAAGAGTGCAACAAATGAAATGGCGATCACGATCGAACTCCATTGGTAAAAAGTCAGTCCGATCGCAATATGCTCCTCCGGTCGCCAGAATTCGCTAACGAATCTGTACGCCGCATAGACAATCAAATAGATTGGCATCCAGTTGCCTTGGAATGGTTGGAGATAGCTATTGCCCGCCGTTCGAGACAATACGACCGAGGCGATTGTTGCGAAACTGAGATGGAACAGCAACTCATACAATTGGGTTGGATGTCGCAATAGCGAGCCCGCGTCTGGAGCCAACGGGAAACGGATTCCCCACGTTTGATTTGTGGCAACTCCGTAGCAACAACCATAGAGAAAACAGCCGAGACGACCAATTGCAACCGTTATTGCTACCGGTACAACAAACGTGTCGCCAGTCGATGCTTTGACATGAAACGCCCACTTCGCGATCTCAACTCCGATGTAGCCTCCGGCAAGTCCCCAAAGAATTGTCTTTCCATCGCTGAGCCACGCAGCGAGGACACCGGCATGGGGGTCTGCACTAAGAATGAACGGAAGTTTTGCAGCAAACGTGGCGCCGATCAATCCACCGATTGCAATTCCTAATTTTTGCACAGAGCCAATCGCAAGTCGCTGCTGTCTCCGTCTCAGCAAAAGGGCAGCGACAATCGTGGCAGCCACCATGCACAGAAAATATGCTGTGCGGGATCCGAGCATCAGGATTGCTCATCGATGTGGGGCGGCGAAGGACTTTTTCGAACTCGAAACCCAGCGCGAACTGCAACTGCAATCGACATCAGGGTTAGGAAAAAAGCAAAGGCCGATCCAATGGTCGCCCCGGCTGTGTTTGGACCATAGTCTCTTCCGCCTAGCACTGGAGTTGTGAGCATAGAACTAACGACACAAACCGGCACATACAAAATATATGCCGGTATTGGCAGAAGAAATGCCAATACCACACGGCCGAAGACGGTACAATTCTCGCTTTGAATCAAATAGGCGAGTAGGGCGGTCGCACACAGCAATCCGATAGCCGGAATACCAAAAATTGGGATCCAAGACCAAGTATACGCAAAGAGAGCTGCCCCAACGACTCCCCCAATTACGATGCTGACCGTCCCAATGGGAATGAAACCACCTGCATAGAAGCTACGGTTCTCACCCTTTGGAATTGCTGCTGTTTCCAAACTTGTCGGTTCGTAGGGATTGGTCATATAGGCACTTTGTGTTTGGAGCTTTGTTAGGCAGCCGGCAAGCACTTCAGTTTAACAAGCACTTTGCACACAAGTATTATCGTAGACGAGATTCGTCAGCCCACACCCCACCGGCTTCGCTGGCGTTTGCCAGCTATATCCCTTAGCTGGAGGTCGTGTCGAAAAAATGAAGTCTTTTCGACATGTTTTATTGACGTGTCGAGCTCGTGTACATAGGCTACTTCAATGAGCGAATCCGATCCTTCCCTTGTTGACGCTTGGAACCCAAAGTTCCCGTTTAACGAATTGCCGGAGCTGCCGCCGCATTGCGAACTGGAAACCAAAGAAATCCTGAAGCGGTGCATTGCGGCACACAAAGCCCTCGCCGAACTCAAGGTTGCGGGTGGACTGATTCCAAATCCTGGCAAGCAGCCGATCCGGCTACCAAGGAAGCTCTTCGTTACAGTCATGCGTTGCTCGAAGGGTATCGTTCTCTCAGTGATCGCCCTTTGACGACACGTACGGCCGAGGAAATATGCAGCCGAGTCAAAGGGATGGAGATGCAGGTTCGACGCGTTCCCGGTACGGCATTGGCTCGCGAACCTTCTGGCGAGATCATCTATTCGCCGCCAGTAGGCGAGCAAGGGCTTCGAACGATGCTGGCAAATTGGGAGCGATTCATGCATGAGCGAGAAGAGATCGATCCGTTGATTCGGATGGCAGTCGGTCACTATCAATTCGAAGCGATCCATCCGTTTACGGATGGCAATGGTCGAACGGGGCGGATACTCAACAGCCTGTTCTTGATAAGCCAAAACCTACTGACACTTCCTACGCTGTATCTGAGTCGTTACATCATTCAAAACAAAGCGGACTACTACCGACTGTTGCTGGAGGTTACCTCGAAACAAGCGTGGCAAGATTGGGTTCTGTTTATCGTGACGGGTGTGGAGCAAACGGCGCGATGGACTGTCGAGAAAATTGCAGCCATCCGATCACTTCAGATGGCCACTTCCGATCACATCAAAAAATTTTTGCCGAAAATCTATTCGCATGAACTGGCGAATCTCATCTTTGAACTCCCTTACTGTAGGATCAATAACATTACGGATCGGAATATCGCAGCGAGACAAACAGCGTCGACCTATCTCAAAGAGCTTGTCCGAATGGACGTACTTATAGAACACAATCTTGGTCGAGAAAAATTGTTTGCACACCCACGCTTCATACGCTTGTTGACAACGGACTCCAATACCTGGGAGCCATTCCCAAATCAATTCAAAGGCAATGCCCCAACCGAATAAAAACACTTGGCTCCACCAAAGAACCAAAGAGGTTCGAGAGCAACTCACTAGATCGCTGCGACGAATTGCTAAAGAATGCTCGGTTTAGTCCCACCTGAACCTCCGAATAAGTGCTCTTGAAGCGACTAATCTAATTGCCAATTCCTTTCACCTATTGAAACCGACTTCTATGCAAATCACACATCATGGCGGCCATTTGGGTGTCACCGGCTCTTGTCATGAACTGCACTTTACGGATGCTCAATCCGTCTTGATTGACTGTGGCATGTTTCAAGGACAGGACGCGCGCGGCCGCGATGGAATGGATATCGATTTTCCATTGGACGCAGTGCAAGCGCTCATTCTAACGCATGTCCATATCGACCACATTGGACGCATCCCATATCTATTTGATGCCGGATTCCACAAGCCTATTTACTGCACGAAGCCCACGGCAATGCTGTTGCCGATCATGCTCGAGGATGCGATGCGACTGGGGATAACAAGGAACCGTCGCGTTATCAAGGAGTTCCTAAACGAATTGAGACAACTCATTCGGCCGATCCCGTATGGCAAGTGGACGAATCTGCACACCGGCAAATTTCACAATTCGCAATCTAGCATCTCGGATTCCGCCAAACATGGCCTGGAGTTTCGATTTCAACCTGCCGGCCATATTCTCGGTTCGTCCTATGTTGAAACGGCCCATGGGGATGAACGTTACGTCTTTAGCGGCGACCTTGGTTCACGCTGCACCCCTATTCTGAACGATCCGATTAGTCCTGAACGTGCGGATCTACTGGTTCTTGAAAGCACCTACGGCGATCGCATCCACGAGGGACGTGAAACGCGATTGCATAGGCTCGAATCGATCTTGTGCGAAACGATCGAGAATCGTGGCATCACCATCATTCCGGCGTTCAGTCTGGGCCGCACCCAGGAACTGCTCTACGAAATGAACTTGATCATGGAAGAGATCGGACACAAAACGCAATGCACGCTCCTAAAGCAAATCGACGTCATCGTTGACTCGCCGTTGTCGATCAAGTTGACGGATATCTATGAGCAGATGCGAGAATTTTGGGACGAGGAAGCGCGCGAAGTTTTGACGATCGACAAGCAACCGCTGGTTTTCAAAAACCTCATTGAAATCGATCGTGGTAACGATCATCGTCAGACGTTGAATTACCTGCAAAAGTCAGGCAAGCCAGCGATCGTTATTGCAGGCAGTGGTATGTGCACCGGAGGCCGAGTCGTCGACTACCTCAAAGCATTTTTGGGACGGGAAAACACCGATGTCGTATTCGTCGGTTACCAAGGAGCAGGTACCCTTGGTCGTGAGATTCAAAACTGCCAAGGTGGCCAAGGCAAAGTATGGATCGACCATCAAGAGTTTGAGGTCAAAGCAAAAACCTACACGCTAAGCGGCTATTCTGCCCATGCGGACCAATCGGACCTTATCCGATTCGTCGAAGGAATTCCCAAGAAACCTCGCGAAATTCGACTTGTTCACGGCGAAGTTGCCGCCAAAGCTGCATTGTCTGAGAAACTAACGGCTCTAGGGTACTACGTGACCTAATGTGGCACGGCGCTCCCCGCCGTGTTTGCAGCGTCTAAACATCGTTAATTTCGGGTTTTCGATTGACGAGCAACACCCTTTGCCGGTACCCTGTCTCGTCCCAGAGAAGCACTTGTTTGGATTTTAGTGGCCAGTGAGGCCGCACCAACGGTATTGCTTTGGGAATTCGCGTTCCTGAATAAGCAGAAGGATTTCAAGCAAGGCTGAAAAGCCGCCTTGATTCCTGTGCATAATCGACGGCCAATCGATTGATAGCATTGCTTTGGACGCATTGAAACTGAGGAGAACCTATGGCCAACGAGATCGTACAAAAGTTGATTGAAGCGGGTGCGCACTTCGGACACCGAGTGAGCCGATGGAATCCCAAGATGGAACCGTACATCTATGGGCGAAAAAATCTGATTCACATTATCGACATTCGCGAAACGCTTCGCGGAATGTTACGGGCTAAGAAATACCTCAATCAGGTAGCCAACGGTGGATCGCTCGTTCTATTCGTTGGTACCAAGAGGCAAGCCTCAGAGGTCATTCAGCGGGAAGCGACCCGATGCGGTATGCCCTTTGTTAGCGAGCGCTGGCTGGGAGGCGCTTTGACGAACTTCCGAACCGTTCGCGATCGAATGGCTCGGCTCGAAGAACTCGAGGTCATCATGAATAGCGAGAAGATCAACGAATACTCGAAGAAGATGCAATCCTCGTTGAATCGTGAGTATCGCAAGATCTACCGAAACTTGAACGGACTGCGATCGTTGAATCGACTGCCGGAGTGCTTGGTGATCGTCGATCCGAAGAAGGAAAAGAACGCGGTTCGAGAAGCCAAATCGTTAGGCATTACTACCGTTGCGTTAATCGATACCGACTGCGATCCGACGCAGATCGATTTGCCAATTCCGGGTAACGATGACGGCATTCGATCGATCGATTTGATCATGAAGCAGTTGGCGGACGCAGTGTTGGCTGGAAAAGCCGAGAACCCAGAACTTCTCAAGACGATGGGCAACGCGCCGGATCCGACAAGTGAAATGGTCGCTAAAGCGGAAGACATGGCCTAGTAGTAGCATGGCCCCCCGGGCCGTGTGTAAGCAGCAAAGCCCCCCGGGCCGTGTGAAAGCAGCTAAGCCCCCGGGCCGTGCGAAAGCAGCAAAGCCCCCCGGGCCGTGCGAATGTAGCATGGCCCCTCGGGCCGTGTCCTCAGGCAAATACCCCAAATCGAATTTGCGACAGCAAGTACACCTGCATTCGAACAACCCGTTGTGTTCGAATGCAGCTAAATTTCAAGACCTATTTTTTTCGGTGACTATTGTTTTAGGAGAGTTTTAGAAATGGCAGAAATCTCTGCTGAAGCAGTCAAAGCACTGCGACAAAGAACTGGTTTGCCCCTGATGGATTGCAAAGCCGCGCTCAAGGAAGGCGACGGCGATGAAGAAAAGGCGATCGCGATCTTGCGCGAAAAGGGGATCAAGCTTGGTGAAAAGCGAGCTGATCGCGAAACGGCATTTGGGCGATTTGGTTTGTTCACCGGCAGCGACAAAAGTGCCGGCGCCATGGTCGAACTGAAGTGCGAAAGCGCACCGGTTGCCGGTCATGCTGAGTTTATCCAGTTGGCAAATGATTTTGCGGAGGCACTTGCCAATAGCGACGCAAAAACTCACGATGAATTGCTTAAGCAACCTTCACCGTCCAAACCGGGAATGACGGTTGGCGAACAACGCGATGAGCTTTTCAATCGCATTCGAGAACGATTCGATTTAGGCCGAATGGCGAGAATCGATGGTGCTAGCGGCGGCTATAGTCACAACGCTACGACCGTTGCTGGCGTCTTGCTGTCCCTCAAGGGCAACAACGATTCAGCGGCCAAAGACATTGCGATGCATATTGCTGCAATGCGCCCAGCGGCATTGTCCTCTAGCGAACTCGATCCATCGATCGTGGCTGCCGAACGCGTTGCTCTCCGAGATCTTGCACTCAAGGAAGGCAAGCCAGAGGCAATCGTCGACAAGATGGTCGAGGGACGATTGAAGCAGTTCTTTGCGGAACGCGTTTTGTTGGACCAACCGTTCGTGAAAGACGACAAGCAAAGCGTTGGCCAATATGCCAAAACCAATGGTTTGGAAATCAACAAGTTCGTACATTATATTTTGGGTGAAACTTCAGCGTAGCCTGAAGCAAGTTCCATCAAACGCATTGTCCGCGAAGGTTGTTGTCGATGAGACGATCCGCCTTCGCGATTTTTTTTGCGCGGGAGCTGGACTTTAGAAGCGTCCAACATTTGGCTGAAATTGCGTGCTTCGGCGCCGCAGTCCATTCTTAGTCCTCCGAAAAATCTCCGTCGAATCCCATGTCGGTAACTTGGCTGATTCGGCCCGCGAGAACTCCATACTGATTGATGATAAAGAAACAAAATAGCGGCGCAGTGAACCCTAAGATGAAGTCGCCAACCGGACTCTGCGCACTGGTCAGCAACATGAACAAAAAGAACGCTACCATGCCCATCGCTGTTTGCATGTACATAGCACCCCATGCTTCCGGTCGACTTTTGATCGAGTTGATAACCGCTTTGGAGTACGGCTCAAGGATCGAACTATTGGCGATCATGCACAGAAGCAAAATGGGTGTTAGTCCCCAAACTCCTAATAAAACGAAAGCCAGGGATACCATTGGGTGCGCGTTGAGTGAATTGAAAACGACGCCGATCATTCCACCCGGGATACTTGACACCAAAACCGATACCATGACCATGGCGCATTCACCGATGGATTCTGAGAGTCTCATGAATGGCCATTCAACAACTCGACTGGCACGGTTGGCCGCCATGGTCAATATGGCGATTCCGCACATGCAGATGGCGCCAACGATTGGAATGCAAAACACGCCCAGTATTGCCAGTCTCGCAATAAATAACTGCGCTCCTTGGAGCTCGATCCAAGTGCCCACAGCGGCGATGGCAAATAGCCAGAAGCCGGTAACGAATCCAAGGCTGACAGCCGCAGCGATGACGAGCGGGTCACGAAGAAAACCAAATAAGAAGCCCATCCAGCGCTTCGTGTCGAAGGTTCCATCCAGGAACTCGTCGCGTTCGTCTTCGAGCGTCTGTTCCGCCCTATCAAGAATCTCCTTAGTCTTCTCGCTAGAGCTGTTGGTGCCGCGAACGCTGAGTGAGTCGATAGGCGCAAAGGTGACACGTGCGACCTCTTCATCCATTTTCACATCCGCCAGTTTCTTTTTTGCAGGCGGGCTAGGGACGCTCACTTGAGAAAAGCAGTCCGGGCAACTCGTCATTGTGCCAATGCGAGAACGACTGGAACTGAGCAGACTACCACATAGCTTGCAATGGAAATTGAACTCTTCGTCGACCAGTGAAGCCATGGGGCCAATCAAGGCGGGGCCTTCTAACGAGATGTCGTCTAAAGAGCCGACAAGGTTTGGCTTAGTCGCTTCTAGCGGAGCCAGAGGAATATCCGATAGGTCGAGTCCAGGCAGCGGAATATCAGGCAAAGCCAATGTGGGTTTTAAAGTTGGTTTTACCGATGGTTTCGCCACGACAGAATTCGACAATTTCGTCTCAGCAGGTGTGATTGGCGTTGGGTCAACGTCGAAAGGGGCCAGCTCAGGCAAATCGTCATCGAAAATACTTTTGCGAGTTGTCGATTCTTTCGATGTTTGTTTTGGTGGCTGAACAGGCGAACGTTTTGAATCGATGGTTTCCGGAGGTGCCAGCAAAAAATCGTTGGAATCCGTCTTCGGAGATTGCGGTGCCGCCGGGGGCGATATCGTTTTGGATGGGGACGTGCCTTGAGTTGTCGAGGTCTTCTTAACCCCCTTTATTTTCTGAGGTGAGGATGCATTTATCGGCCCAGCTGGTTCATTCAGCGAAAGCCAATCGTCATCGTCGTTTTTGATTTCAACGACCCCAGGAACGCGGATGGGAGATGAGCATTTAGGACAGACCAATTTCTGCCCAGCCAGGTTTGAAGGTGCCCGAAGTTTCTTTTGGCACTTCGGGCATGCAAAATTTAGAAGTAAAGGATTTGTGTCAGACAATGCATTGCCTCGAGCGAATGGTGGTTTGTCACATAAAGGAACATTAGCGAGTATTTCGCCAAGGAAGGGTTGATTCGGGCTTTTAAATTGTACAAAACCGTTAATACTACACTGCTGAGGATTCATAATGGAGTCTACCTCAATTTCTTCATGATACGCTGTAATGGAGCTCGGGTCGTGTTAATTCTACGGGGTTGGATCACCTGTTTCTTGTGTGTTTCGATGCTGTACATCATTTGCATCCAGGGAATCGCAAACAGAGCTAGAGCAGACGATGATCCTCCGTTTATGGTTCCCGATGGGTTTTCCGTGCAAAAGGTTGCCGATGATTCGATGGCGCATGACTGTTTCTGCATGACGCTTGACCGTCTTGGACGTCCTGTCGTTTCTGGGCCAGGTTACATTCGAACGCTAGTAGACGAAGATGGGGACGGGAAATTCGACAAGAGTTTTCTTTGGTCCAATCTCCCAAAACAAGGAGCCCAAGGCTTATGGTCTGAGGGCAACCAACTGTATTATGTCAGCGACGGAGGGTTGTGGCTCAGTGAGGATACCGATGGCGACTTGTCGGCAGACCCCAATCCAAAAAAAGTGTTGGAGCTCCCAACCGGAGGAGAGCATAACGCTCACGCAATCCGACGCGGACCCGATGGTTATTGGTATTTGATTGCTGGCAATTTTGCACGCGACATTGCTAAGCTTCAAAACGACCCCTTCAGCCCGGTGGCGCGAGCTCGGAGTGGAACGATTTGGCGAATTAGTCCCGACTTTTCAAAGCGAGGTGTGTGGGCGCACGGCATGCGAAACTGCTATGACTTTGATTTCATGCCAGATGGCCAAATTGTCACATTCGATAGTGATTGCGAACGCGAGGCGACGTTGCCATGGTATCGCCCGACTCGCGTGATGGTTTTGGGGCCAGGCTGCGATGCGGGTTGGTGCGGGCAATCATGGAAAGACGAAGATCATCGCATTACTATGCCACTTGTTCTAGCTCAGTTAGGACGTGGATCACCAACGGGGGTCGCGGTGTACCAACATCGAGCATTTCCCAAGAAATACCATGACGCGGTATTCGTATTGGATTGGACCTTTGGCCGAGTGATTGCAATCTATCCCTCGAGTAATTTGGTGGACAGCAAGCGCATTCCAAATAAAGTGCCAGCAGAAGTGTTCATGCAACCGAGCGGAACAATTGGCTTCGCGCCAACGGATATTTGTGTTGGTGCTGACGGAAGCCTTCTGATATGCGTCGGCGGTCGCGGAACCACTGGCGCTATCTTTCGCGTTTCTGCAAAAGAAGATTGCCCGTCTCAATCCACCAAGTGGTTTTCTGAGTCCGTTTCCAAGGGCCAACTATCTGCGGAACAAGCTGGTTCGTTGCAACGCTTGGTGACCGCAAATAGCCCAACCGACAGTTGGTCCGAAACACAATGGTTCCCCGAAGTCGACAAGGCTGGAATCAAAGCGATCCTTGGAACAATGTCAGGGGAGATTCCAATATCAGCTGAACCGGACAAAGTTGCTGCGGCAAAATTGCGATGTGCACAAATCTTAACAAGATGGAACGTCGCGATTCCATTTTCGAGGATACAAAATTTCATTAGCTCTCCGTCGCGGTCAACGCGAGCAGCGGCGTGGTGGTTGGTCGGCAGGGGCAACGTCGGGATTGCTACTAACGACAACAAGTTCATGAATGCGGTGTCGGCGATGGACTTTGCCTCCGCACCTTTCAACTCAGTTGTCGAAGATCAATCGAATTGGGAACAGCATGTTGGACGTGCTGACGAACGACTCCGTTGGGAGGCTTTCGGAGTTCGGAAAATATCCTTCAGTTCGGCGAACAGCTTGCAAGTAGAGGACAGTGAATCGGGAAATGCTCTGCGTCGCACATGGCTTTGGGCGTTGGCCAGATCCGGTATGCCGTTAGCCAAAAAAACGGATAACAATTCCATGGATTTCGTGACCGCCAAACAGCTCTTTGCCAATTCAACAACCTCGATCGACGCGCCGTTGCTCGATGTGTTGGCGAGCTGGGTACCCAAGCACCAACCGCATTGGTCGACACGTGATGTTTTGGAATTCCTCACTGTTCTGCAATCGGCTTTAGGCGAACGTCGATTTTCATTGCCTCAACAGCAAGACCCTCCACAGCCAGATGTTCTAGATGGCTTCAAAGCACTCAGTTCATCGAAGCTCCCGGAAAATGTTCGAACCGCGTGGATCGGATGGGCGCTGTTTTTAGCCAAGCAGGCAAGTGAATCAGGCCGACAGCTCGTTCATTCCGAAGCGATGCGCACTCTTTCCATGCTCGAGCCAAAAGATAACGAGTCGCTGGCCTATTGCTTGAGTCAAATCGACGAAAAGAGCCACCCCACGTCGGATATCCATGCGCTCTGCTGTTCAGCCAATTGCCAACACCCACGCACCCGGGAGATGACAAACCAATCGGCCTCTGCCTTGGCTGGAATCGTCCGCAAGGTCAAGACTCGCGGACTCTACACGGACAACCAGTGGCCCATTAGGCTCCAGCAGTTGGTCACAGCGCTTGCAAAGCGGGATCCCGCACTGGGAGCGGCTTTCGTGGAATTACCTGTTCCCTGTTGTCCAGAAGATTTGATTCTACTCACCTCGTTCCCAGCAGATGTCCAAGCAGCTTCAAGGAGAAGGATGCGAGAGCACCTTCTCACCTCGGAACCGTCAACATGGTCCGTTCCCATCTTGCGGTTTGCATCGGAAAATGGCATCGATAGCGATTTTGCAAAATCGATCCGTGCGAGTTCTTTCATCTCCATGCTTCGACCGGTTGCCGCCGATTTGCTTTCCGCGAACCCAGTCCAATCCGACTACGATCTGTTCTTGACTGTGCTTGAAGGCAGCGACCGAAATGCATGGCCTGCCGGTTGGAAGGGGCTCAATGCGCTTTCCATTACCGATGCACAACGTGAATGGAGAGCGTTGGCTCCGGTGGTCGCCGTAACGATAAATACATCGTCCCAATTGCCTCGTACGGCAATTCTAGCGCGTGCACGGACAGTTGCTGAAAGGCTAAAGTTCAATGCTCCAGCCTCTAGTGAACAATGGAAGGATTGGGAGCCCTTCTTCCATGAAACGCTCGATGCCGATTCGTTTTCAATGTTAACGCGGCCAAGCACTACGTTCGATTGGCAGACGCTAATTGTTGCGGCAAACGCCGTGAATGGAGATTCAAAACGAGGGAGCATTCTATTCCAAGAAAAATGCGCACTCTGCCACGGTGGCCAAAGTTCGCTCGGACCAAGTTTGGTCGGAGTCACAAAAAGATTTTCCCGCGACGATCTTTCAAAAGCCATTTTCGAGCCCAGTCGCGACATTTCAGACCGATATAAATCGATTCGGGTTCTGACAGTCGACGGTGAGATTTTTACCGGAATGCTTGTTTATACCGCTTCGGACGGAACAACGCTCCAAACGGCAACCGGCGCCATCATTCGTGTCAATCAAGAGAGTATTGAATTCAAAGGGTACTCAACGGAATCGCTAATGCCATCGGGGCTTCTCGACGACAAAACGCCAACCGAAGTCGCTGACCTTCATGCCTATTTGGGGACCCAATGAGCTCTTGGAAGGTGGCACGGCGGGGACCGCCTTGTTTTGCAATAATTCACGGCGGGGACCGCCGTGCCACTAATGCTTGCATTCAAATTTCTATGGTAGGCAGCGACCAAAATTCCTAGACTGCAGGGATGTCCAACTCAACCAACAGCCCAGAATTTGAACGCATTGTCGAAGTCCAGTCCGTTGTCATCCAATCGGGCAAACATTGGATTAGAAATTTCTTTCCAAATTTGCGAGATGCAGGCATTCGTTGGAGCGAAGACGATGCCAGCTCTCTGGCTGCATCGGTCGCTTATTATCTCGCTCTTTCCCTGTTCCCAATGATGCTGTTGCTAACGTCATGCTTCGGGATCTTTTTGCAGTTTTCCAAGACAGGCAAGAAGGCGGAGGAACAAATCTTGAACATGGTTGAAACACATGCTTCGCCGATCATTAAGAAGCAGATCGAGCAGGTTCTGACTCAATTGCAGAACCACTCCGTCGTAAGCGGCCCGTTCGGATTCATTGCGGCAACCTTGGCCGCTATAGGTATCTTTGCCCAAATCGATCGTGGATTCGACCGCATTTTTCGAATCCCGGTTCAAAAAGATTCAGATGTGCGGCGTACAATCTATCGAGTGATGAAAAGCCGCTTCCTCGCCTTCCTCATGCTGGCCGGGCTTGGCGGTTGTATACTGGTGATGTTCGCTACAGGAATGGTGATGGCCCAATTTCGATCGTTAACTAGATCGACCGTTCCAAGCATGAATTACTTGTTTGGATTTTTCGAACTTGGAACCACGGTGCTTGGCAATGGCTTGTTGTTTTCGTTGGTCTACCGTTGGTTGCCTAAGCGGTATGTGTGCTGGAAAGATGCGATTCGCGGTGGAGTGCTTGCCGCCTGCATCTGGGAGTTCGGACGTGGGATCCTCGGCGTTTTTTTGATCGGCATGCGATACTCGTCAGCTTATGGAGCAGTCGGCTCATTCATTGCCATCCTGCTGTGGTGCTACTACGGAATCTCTATCTTGTTCTTTGGGGCAGAGTATGTGCAGGTATTGCAACTACGCCGTCAAGGCAGCTCAACCACAGGCACAACCGTGGATGCTAGTCCCACGGTATCACCTTCGTCAGAACCTATCGATTGTGCGACGGAGAAGTTAGGATCATCGGTGTTAGGATCATCCTCGCGAAGGCCTTCGTTTAGTCCGCCACCGGATGCTGCTAAATTCCGGCCTAGAAGATCGTCGGAACACTCTGGCGCATCTCTTGGTTAGGTGCGAAGGCTATGGTAACGGGCAGATGCTCAAACTATCGAATCGAACTTTGCAGTCCGCATCGTGCGCTTGCAACATGATTGTTCCGGCCTCGGTTCGGAGCCCCTTGCGTGGGTTCTCGTTTGGCTCTCGCTTGTCTTGCCAATCCACCACTTGAACGCCATTTACCCAAGTGCTTATTAAGGGTCCGTCAGCTACGACCGTGAGAAACGTAGTGTCGGCTTCATCTGATAGCACTGCCTTGGCATTCTGTCGCCTGAATAGTGCACCCATTCCCGCATCCACTGGCCGACGGCGATCCTCTTTGAATCCATGATGAACTTGACATTCGTAGCCGTTCATGTCTTCGCCGGGAATACAACGAAAAAAAAGTCCAGAGTTGACGTTTTCCGCTAGTGTCCGGACGGAAAACTGCAGGCAACCATTGGCATGAGGCTGGAGCAATTCAACGTGTCCCTTTCCTCCGCTCAAAGTCAATGATCCCTGATCGGAAAGTTCTGCTTTCACGCTTCCACTCGGAGTATTGAATTCCTTCAAGTCTTTGGCTGGCAGAATTGCATACGATATGGGACGCACCTTGACGTTGCGAAAACGAATCGTGCCCTCTCTAAACTGCAGGCCAATGAATCCCGCAGTCAATCCGGTTGTATCAGTATAGTCTGCAGAGAGCTGCCCGTTTACCCAGGCCTGCACATGCTCGCGATCCACCATGGCATGCAATGTGTGCCACTCGCCAGCCTCCGGTTCACCGACTTGTTCATTGACCTTGACTCGGCCAACGAGGGAACCTGTAGGAAACGGATTGTCATGTGGCGCGATGTTGAGTTCGAAGCAGTCTTTGGCCGGATCCGTTGGTGCGGACGGTGTGCGTAGAAAGACCCCGCTGTTGGTTTTGTCTGTGCCTTTGTATTCCAAAACCAATTCGAAATCTGAGAACCGGACAGACGTACACAACAGGCCCGGTTCACCTGTGGTGGCAACCAATACACCGTCTTCGACTTTCCAATTTGCATTTCCAGAGTTGCGCCATCCGGTCAACGATTGCCCATCGAAAAGCCTAATCCACCCTACACTTAATTCTTCAGCCGGCAAGCGAGCCGCCAACAACCTCGCTACATCCACAGACGGATCGAGTGGCGGGTCTGCGGGTTTGGCATCGGCTTGCGGGGCTATCGGTTGCGGCGGAGCCACATCATTCGTTTTTGTAATTTGTGCATCACCACTCTTGGGATCCGTTTTCGCAACTACCACACGTTGTTGGTTTTCGGTGTTTGCGGGATCATTCCCGTTTTTACCATCGGGGGTCTTGTCGCAGCCTACTTCGAATGCGATTATCCATCCGAAAAAGAGGAAATGCATGATCGTCAATGCTCTTGAGAGTGGTCGTCCGAAATTTCTAGCCATGCTGCGAAATGCTCAGGTAGTTGAGGGCTCTCCAATGGACTGCTGCGCCATCGAAGTTCTATGCGATTGATCGGCTCCATCATACCGGTGATCGGAACGCTCGCCAAACCCATTATCGTAGTCCACGGCTGGAGCAGTCCATTGATCAAAAACTGAACGTCGGCAGCTGCCGGTTCGAAACAGAAGCGAAGGACCTGATTCGCCGCCAGTCCAGACGGACGGTGAAATGACCTAACGGACCGAATCATCACGATAGTCGGATCCTCCGGGTCGACGAGGATTTCAACTTTCCATTGGTTTTTTAAGGAAATTCGGTAGGGACTATTCACATTCCTGCTCGCTGAGCTCGTGGCTTGGGTAAATTCCCGGACCGTCGACAACGTACCAGCGATCTAGCGCTGCCGACCATTCGCTTAGATTCTTTACGCGAGCAAAGCTCTCTCGAACATCCAAGGATTGGGGGTGGAGGGCCGAATACTTGATCCCAAACTTGCGCATTGGAACACCTGCTTTGTCTTGTCCATATAGCTCTTCGGCCAATTGGAAGTGCTCCAAGATGACGGCGCGCTGCTGAAAAAGGGTGGGTGGCGGCGGCAATGGTTGTCCATGGAAAATCGCCCTGCACTGCTCAAAAATCCATGGATTGCCGATGCAACCGCGAGCCACCGTTACGCCGTCGATACCCGTTTCACGCATCATTCGCAAGCAATCGTGGGCACTGAATAGGTCACCGCTACCAAGAATGACTCGATTGGGTCCGACATGCTGTTTGACCTCTCGCAAAAAATTCCATTGGCTTGGTCCGACATAGCGTTGTACGACCGTGCGGCCATGTACCGTGATGGCGTCGATTCCAGAGTCAAACGACCCGTCGAGTATTTCGAAGAAACGATCACGGCTCTCTTGAGTGTCATCCAGCCCTCGTCGCATCTTGATGGTTACTGGGATATGAGGTGGGACGATATCCCGTGTTTGACGCACAATTTCAAGTGCCACTTTGGGCTGGCTCAGATGAAATCCGCCGCGGCATCGACCTAGTACTTTTTTTACGGGGCAGCCAAAATTGATATCGATTACCGCGAAGCCCGCTTCGACTAGCTTCAAGGCTCCCAATGCAAACTGCTCCGGTTCGGCACCCATGAGTTGACCGGCGACAGGCTGCTCCTCGGGTGTGTTGTGCAGGAAGTGTTGCGTCCGTTTTCGATCCTTCAATTCAACAAGAAACTTATCGAGCATGACTTCACACAAACTATACGAAGCACCATGACGCCGCGCTATGACCCTCATCGGCCAGTCGCTGTAGCCGCTAAGCGCAGCTTGAACAACGGGGAAGCCAACGTCGACCGCTCCGATCTTGAGTGGCCGATACAGCCCACCGGGAATGGTCGTGATGATTTCGGACGGGCCGCAGGTTTTTGGTTCTTTCACTTGAAGTCTATTTTCCTTTTTCTTTATGGTTTCATTACTTGTTCGCAGCGCGTTGATTTCGTAGCCTGGCGCAAACCAGTGATTCAATCATAGATGATCAACGCGCAAGCAGCATATCCCGGCAGACGATCGGAATAGATTCTTCGTCGGGTAATGTAAAAACGGGGATATGGTACGCAACGAGCCTGGCTGCAGAATCCTGAAGACCATCTTCGTCATGTTGGTTCAAGATCGCGGAAACGGCGAAGCCTCGGCGTCGAAGCAGCCCCAATGTCAAGGCCATGGAATCATCTACTTGTTGCAGGAATACCAATACAGACAGTTGACGCGACAAACGGTTTTGCGTTTCCATCAACAATTCCCCAAACCGAAGACCATCTGTACGTTCTAGCCTGGCCAGTGTTCGATGAACTTCGGAAAATTGCTCTGGCCCACTTCTCGCATCCACGACGACAGGACTTAGTCGATCGCTTTTGGCGTTCATCTCCACTCCGGCTCGAACGGAGCTGCGATCTGAATATTCCCGTTCCAATCGCACTTGTCGGACGCGATCTGCAGCATCGCGCCCGTTGCTAATCAAACCGAATGGCTGGTTCATTAAGTAAAGAGTGTGGGCCAAAGAGGCTGCCATGGTCACCGCCAAATCGGTACGAACCGGCTCATTTCGGTCTGGGTTGGTTGCGCTGTGCATGTCCAGGACGAGCATCGCACCCTGAATGCAGGTGGGCTGAAAAATGCGAGTATGCAACTTGCCTGTTCGCGCGGTTGCCCGCCAATGAATTCGATTTAGGGAATCACCGGCTCGATACTCGCGAATGCCAACCATTTGCGTCGGGTCCTCCATCACTCTGTCATTGACGTGCAGATCTCCCATCGGGCGTCGACTAGAGATATTCATCCCTTGCAGCGGTATCAACTTCGGGAGCACGAGAATGTAATGCGGCTCGGAAGCCACCCGATAGTTGCGATGTAGTCCAAGCAGGTCTCCGGTTTCAAGAATGGTTGGCCCCAGTTGGAAGTAACCCCGGCGCATCGCTTTGATTTTGTATGTCATCAATGCAGTTTGCTTGGATCGAAAGAAATAGAGTTTGGCAGGATAACCGGATATCTCCAAGGCGCGATTGGGTTGCGAAGTGACTCGCGTCGAGAGAAGGTCTTCGACGAAAAGCCATGGAATGAAATAGCCTGTGTTATTGCTGAGCTTGATACCGACGGCAATGCTTTCGCCGATTTCCAGTTCGCTGCTAGTAACTTGTCGTTCAACAGTGACACTCTCCGCCCAGCGATCCGCGTAAAAACGTGACAGTCGAAAAACGATTAGTAGGGAACAGGCACCCAATGCAAACAAATTGGAACCCGTCAACATGCCGAATAGCAATACCAACACGATGATTGGTACGATGACCATGTGTCAAACCCTACTCTGGTAAACAATTGATTTACACAAAACGATAGTATGACCGCTCAATTAAAGAATGAAAGCCGACCAAAAAGAAGGAACTAGCCATACCATTCGAATCCACCCACGCAGGCGTCTACCACTCAAGCCCGAGGCCGATCAAATTCCTCCATAACGGACGGTTGTACCAGGACAACCAACGTGTAAATACATAGGCCCAAGGAGGTCAGCGCGCAGCAACCCGTCATGACAGTAGCCAGCCCAATGACGCTCGACACGATCGAAAACAGCCTGCCTCGTCTTCGCAAAATCATGATCCCAGTGACCAATCGAGATATTGCCACAATGCCAACAACCACCCCTAAAACACCATAAATAATCGCCATTGCTTGCGTTGGCGGAGCATTTGGCAATTTTTGAATCTTAGGGCTATTCTGGATGGCAGTGAACGTGATTGCCATTCCCACCAAGAAGAAGCTTGAAATGAGTTCTAAGATTGCTTGAACAATGTTGAGACTACCTAACAGCCCAATTTGTTTGACGTAAGGATCGTCGCGATCTGTTGCATCTCGCCTTGGCAAATCATCCGGGATCTGCTGATACGTGTCGGAATAGGGATTGGAAGGCATTTTTTACAATGAGCAAAGATCAGGGTGAATTGAACCCGACAGCTTAACAGATTACCGCACAAAAAATGGCACCGGTGGCAAAAATGCGTGCTGAAGATAGATACTAGCCGTTCCTTCCCAAAGTGCGAATTTCGCCAAATACAAAACGCCAAGATAAACAAGTACAACTGAAATTTGCGGGATCCAAGCACAGTATCTCCAGAACCAATGCACAACACTTGCAGGATTCGACGGATCATGAAAACTGCTGCGCCTCAGTGCCCAGCCAGTACATAGCTTGGCGGGAAACATCAGTATCACAAAAAAGAATGAAAGAATCCACCAAAGCTCCGCTGGGATCAGTTCGATTCTTAGCAAGTACAGAGGAACAGCCAAGACAAAGGTGGCCCACGTAGCCAAACAAAAGGACCATGGAGCACGACGAAACGATCTTCTCGCGGACCGAACATCGAATATCGAAAGCAGCCGGCCTTCCCTAGCCATTTGGATTTGCAAAAAAGGGAGATGTAGCAGCACCCACCACATGCTGAATGCCCCGATCAAACCTAGCAATCCCGTTCCAGCGTTTCCATTTCCAATAAGTCCAATCGCAATGAAGCTGCTAGGCAAGACCAGCCAAATCAAAGCCCCCAGGGACGCCATGAAACCGAGCCAAAGTAGCCTTGGCAAATGAAGTACTAGAATAAAATCCCATAGGCGGTCTTCCGCTTCTCGCCAGACATGCGGTCTAAAAACACTGCGCAGCGCCAACAGTGGGGCGGGCCAAAAAAAATGTCGGAACTTACCGCCACGAAAGACGGCCCACAAAACCCACAAAATCCAGACTATCGATACCAGTCTCGCGGCGAATCGAAGCCGACGGGCGACAGCCCCCCCCTGTTCGACAAGTTCGGCCGTGTAGGCAAGATCAGCAATAAACCATACTGGCAGCCAAGACAAAAACACGCAAGAAAGAATGATTAGAAGTCGTCCTGCGATATCGGAACCAGGAAAACAGCTTTTTGCCGGATGTCCCTTCGAAATTCGGGATGCAACCTCCAACATGTATCCAAAACTGGCAAACTGAAGAATCGGGATCGTCGCTACGATGCTTAAGAGCACGACGAAACTACAGGTCCTCCACAGAAAGGAGGAAGTCAAACGAATCCAGTTAAACATGTCAAATCGGATTCCATAAACCGGGGTTTAGACACCGTGCTAGTCAGAACGGTTGAAAAACGCAGCCCCAAGCAAAATGAAGCAATTTCTCCAGTGCTAACACTCTATTCGAATGGAAAAGGGTGATATTGGAAACGTTGAAATCGAGTTTTTTGCCAAGCTACGTACATCGAGATTCTGACTATTTGTTTGCAGTCGGCAGGAGGGGAAGTACTATTTAAGGGGTTCTCAACCAAGGAATCGCCATCCCGCCCGCTATCGTCATGAGCCTGCTGGATGGTTTTGACGATTTTCGCTTAACAAATTGGGCCTGATTTATGCGAACGCAACGTTTTGCTTTTCTCTTTATACTTGTCTCACTTTCCTTCGCTAACTTTGCGAGTGCGCAGAATCCATTGGATGAGATGTATGGACAAGCCGTCCACTCCTACTTCCGTGGCGATTCTATGCATGCTGCGGAACTTCTCACCGAAGTCATTGATGCCGGAAGCCAAGATCCGCGAGCATTTTTCTTCCGTGGATTATGTCAGTCGTATGGCGGCAGAGCGGATCTGAGCAATCCTGATTTCGAACGAGGAGCTCAGCTCGAAATAGAAGGCAAAAAGGTGGTCAATATTGGCAAAGCACTGGAACGAATTCAAGGACAAAATAGGGTTGCAATCGAGAAAGCTAGGTCCAAGGCTAGATTGGCGTCGCGGGCTCGACTGCTGGAAATCCAACGAACTCGATACGAAGAAATGCAGCGAGGAGGGGCACCACAGGGTGGAATCATTGTGCCACCGAGAATGGATGCCGCTCCTGCTCCGAACGTATTCGCTCCGAACGATCCATTCAACGAGGGCATGACCAAGGGCGATCCTAAAACGATGCCCAAAGAAGCAGGCGCAGCAGACGAATTTGCGCCAGAAACCCCCGCTATGCCAACCGAGCCGTTGCCAACGCCCGACGATGCCAGCGATCCATTCGGCGACCCAAAGTAGCAATTGCGTTAACCCGTTTACGTTTAGCTCTTTAGCTCTTAACCCCGATCCATAGGCGACGGCTTTGCTGTCTCACGTGTCGCCTATGGCTCGGGGTTTAATATTTGGCAAACAAAACTCCCTACAGTGCAGTAAACTACCTGCATTCCCATACGATCTTCGTGGCGTGCGCAACTCGGTTTGGAGACCCATGCGATGGCACTGGAGCTTAGTTCATCCAAGTTTCTGTTATTCATTCTCGTAATCGTAGGCGTGGTTATAGTCGTCCTCGCGTGTTTAGGAACGGTCGCGATCGCCAAGTTCATTTTGGATCGCAAGCGAAGAACCTCTCAAAACGCTTCCAAACTGTTGATCGCCGAGGAAGCGTTAAAAGCAAGCGAAGCGAGATTCGCGTTGGCCGTAGCGGGTTCCTTGAACGGCCTTTGGGACTGGGATGTTAGGACTGGTACAGTCTACTATTCGCCTCGATTTCAAGAATTGTTGGGCTTTGTCGCATCCGAAATGGAGAACACGTTTGAAGCGTGGCAGACTAGGCTGCATCCCGAAGATTCCTCAGCCACCATGACGGCGGTGAATGACCACCTAAAACACAAGCGTCCCTTCAGTCACAGATACCGCTTGCGTTGCAAGCAGGGTGAATATCGATGGTTTCATGCAAGCGGTCAGGCGGTATGGGACCATTCGGGCAACGCTACGCGAATGGCCGGATCCATCATGGACATCTCCGAACAAATTGAAGCGGAACACGCCCGCGAAAGTTCTCAGCTTCTCTATCTTTCGTTGGTTGACAACTTACCCGTTTACCTCATGCGCAAGGACACTGCTGGGCGATTCACGTTTGCCAATCAAGCCTTTTGTGGGCTGTTGGGTATGTCGCTTGAAGAGATTCGAGGTAGCACGGACTTCGATCACTATCCGAGGGAGCTCGCCGAAAAATACCAACGCGATGATGTCCACGTTATTGAGACGGGAGAGTTGTTCGAGGACGTTGAGGAAAATGTTGATAGCAATGGAAAACACTATTTTGAAGTCTTGAAGACTCAGGTAATCGATGCCCTTGGATCTGTGATTGGAACCCAAGCCATTTTTTGGGATGTTACTGACCGTAAAATCGCCGAGATCGCGCTGCGTGAAGCAAAGATTGCCGCCGAACAGGCCAACATTGCTAAAAGCGAGTTCTTGGCAAACATGAGTCACGAAATACGCACACCGATGAATGCCATCATCGGAATGACCGAGTTGGTCCTAGAAACGCAACTTACGCCAGACCAGCGAGAGTATCTTGTTAACGTGATGGACGCAGGTGAATCCTTACTGACTATTATCAATGAAATCCTAGATTTTTCGAAGATCGAAGCGGGGAAAATGCAGTTGGAGTCCAATCCATTTGAGCTGCGTGAGATGTTAGGGGTCACTTTGAAATCGCTGGGAGTTAGAGCTTATAGCAAAGGGATCGAGTTGATTTGGCAATGCCAAGAAGATGTGCCTGCCTGGATTGTTGGTGATGCGACTCGGTTAAGACAGATCCTCTTTAATCTCGTCGGCAATGCGATCAAGTTCACCAATGAAGGCGAGGTATTGCTAAGTGTTCGCAAGGTTTCAAATAACGAAACGAGGATGGAACTCGAGTTCTCTGTTTTGGATAGTGGAATTGGGATCGCCCAAGAGAATCAAGAGAAAATTTTTGATGCATTTCAGCAGGCTGACATGTCCACCACCCGGAGATATGGCGGTACTGGCCTAGGTTTGGCAATTTCCCGTCGGCTGATCCAGTTAATGGGCGGGGAAATCAAAGTAGAGAGCGAACTCGGAAAGGGAAGTACCTTTCGGTTTCAAGCTGCGTTTGGTGCAGATGAGAGTCATTCCGTTGAAGCAGTCTTGGATACCGCACAGTTTCAAGATACTTCCATTCTTGTGGTTGATGACAATGCCACCAATCGGAGAATACTTGTCGAGGTGCTTGGCGCATGGGGGCTTGCAGTGCACTCGGTGGAAACGGGCAAGGAAGCGATGGAATACCTTCAATCTTTGATTGAGAAATCCCCTTCGCAACCCTTGCCCGTACTTGTTACCGACTACAACATGCCTGAAATGGATGGTAGCATGCTGTGTTCCAAGGTTCGGAATGATGCCAGGCTGGCCGGAA
>JANLRK010000304.1:0-4397 GCA_031361585.1 Pirellula sp.
GCCAGCGGCGACATTGTGGTGGTGGATCGCAATTGCCATAAGTCGATTCTGCATTCAATCATTATGACGGGTGCAGTCCCCGTATTTTTGACACCTACTCGAAACAACTTGGGGATCATCGGCCCGATTCCGCTCGACGAGTTCCGGCTCGAAAACATTCAAAAGAAGATCGAAGCCAATCCGTTCGCACGGGAAGCACAAGCCAAGCACCCTGACCGAAAGCCGCGAATCTTAACGATCACGCAAAGCACCTACGATGGAATTATCTACAACGTTGAGACCTTGCGCAAATTGCTTGATGGCCAAATCGGGACGCTTCATTTTGACGAAGCTTGGCTGCCTCACGCGGTGTTTCATGAATTCTACAAGGACATGCACGCAATTGGTCCGAATCGTCCGGCACCGTCCGATTCCATGATCTTTGCGACCCATTCGACGCACAAACTGCTAGCTGGGATCTCACAAGCGTCGCAAATCCTCGTACGCGAGCCAACCAACAAGAAGCTCGATCGAAACACATTCAACGAAGCCTACTTGATGCACGTCTCAACATCACCTCAGTATGCAATCATTGCATCCTGTGATGTAGCCGCTGCCATGATGGAGCCACCGGGCGGAACCGCGCTCGTTGAGGAATCTATCATGGAGGCGATCGACTTCCGACGAGCGATGCGAAAAGTTGACGACGAGTGGGGTAGCGATTGGTGGTTTAAGGTTTGGGGGCCAGATCAATTGGCTGAAGAAGGAATTGGCGAACGAGAGGATTGGATGCTCAAGCCCGATGACAACTGGCACGGTTTCGGCAACCTTGCTTCGGGTTTCAATATGCTCGATCCGATCAAGGCCACGGTGATTACGCCGGGCCTAGACGTATCTGGTCATTTTGCAGAAACCGGGATTCCGGCTTCCATTGTGACTCGTTACCTAGTTGAACACGGTGTGATTGTTGAGAAAACGGGACTCTACTCGTTCTTCATCATGTTTACGATTGGTATTACTAAAGGTCGCTGGAACACGCTCTTGAGTTCACTGCAACAATTCAAGGACGACTATGACAAGAATCAACCCATGTGGAAGATTTTGCCTGAGTTCTGTCAACACTATCCACGTTACGAAAAGATAGGGCTAAGAGAACTGTGCCGGCAGATCCATGAGACCTACAAGAAGCACGACGTCGCGCGTGTGACCACCGAAATGTACCTGTCGCCGATGCAACCGGCCATGAAACCATCGGATGCGTTCGCGATGATGGCCCACGACGAAATCGACCGAGTGGAAATCGACGACTTGGAGGGGAGAGCGACTGCGGTTCTGTTAACGCCCTATCCCCCGGGCATACCGCTTTTGATTCCTGGCGAACGCTTTAACAAGACCATCGTCGAGTATCTACAATTTGCAAGCATGTTCAACGAAAAGTTCCCGGGCTTTGACACCGACATTCACGGTTTGGTCGAAGAGGAGTTGGAGGGTGGAAAGCGCCGGTATTATGTCGACTGTGTTCGGATCGATGAACCGCTGCAATTGAAAAAACAACCTGAAAACGCTCGCGAAAAGTCCGCAATCCGTGTTTAGACAATGAAGATTTACGGCTTCTGTTTTTCCCGCGAACTTGGCTCAGATCCGAAAATGAGGCATCTTACTATGGTTTATCTAAAACAACTAAACTTAGGTAAGATCTCTATAAATGGACCCAAGAACCAACCCGTATGCGCCAGGAGCAGGCACACCGCCTCCTGAAATGGCTGGCCGTGATAGTCTTATCGAATCAGCTGCGGTCGCGTTGGATCGGATCGGCAATGGGCTATCGGCTCTTAGTTTAGTGATGTATGGGTTGCGGGGCGTAGGCAAGACCGTTCTTTTGATTCAATTACGCTCGCTGATACTCAACAAGCGACCGAGGTTGCGATTGGAAAAATAGGGGATTGTGGAAACGGAACCTGCGGCTTGTTTCGATGTGTCATCTGAACGATAATCGACGCTTGACTATTTTGGTTGCAATTGCGACCTTACCCATCCTAGGCTGCATTCTGTGACATCCAAATGATGAACTCGATTACCTTGTTGTCGCTACTGTGGGTCGTTGCTGCGGATCTCACCCCTTTGCCAGACCACGTTGAATTCAATCGCGACATCCGACCCATTCTTTCGGATCGCTGCTTTTCCTGCCATGGCCCAGACAAGAACAAGAGAGAAGCGGAAACTCGGCTCGACACACTAGAGGGACTGCACGGAAATACCGATAAAGCCGGGCCACTCGTCCCGGGCAATCCTGATGCAAGCGAAATGATTCGCCGCATCGAATCATCCGACAACGACGAGCGAATGCCACCACGCGTGCTAGGAAAAGACCTTTCGGAATATGAACGGGCGCTGCTTCGGCGGTGGATTGAGCAAGGGGCCAAATGGGAGGGCCATTGGGCCTTTCAACCTATTCGGCGAACCGATAAGCCGAGCACTATTGATAGCCATATCCTTGCAGGGCTTCGGCAGGCAAACCTAGAGCGCTCGCCGAGGGCTGATCCGCGCACGCTCGTCCGTCGACTTTCCTTCGACCTAACCGGGCTTCCCCCTAAACCAGAATCGGTCGAACGCTTTTCCATCGATCCGAACGATGTGGCCTACGAAAAACTGGTCGATGCGTTGATAGCTTCTCCGCCGTTTGGCGAACGCATGGCCGTATGGTGGTTGGATCTTGTTCGCTACGCGGACAGTGTTGGTTACCATGGCGATCAACCTATGCCCGTAACTCCCTACCGCGACTACGTGATCGCCTCATTCAACAGCAACAAACCGTTCGACCGTTTTACGATGGAACAGCTTGCGGGCGATTTGTTTCCTGAGCCGACTAGCGAACAACTCATCGCTTCCGGGTACAACCGATTAGGGATGATGAGCGCCGAGGGCGGGGCACAACCCAAAGAGTATTTGTCCAAGTACATCTCGGAGCGAGTAAGGAATGTAAGTGGTGCTTGGCTCGGAGTAACGTTTGGTTGCTGCGAATGCCACGATCACAAATTCGATCCCTTTCCAACCAAGGAGTTTTACCAGCTCGAAGCGTTCTTCGCAGACATCCAGGAAAAGGGTCTTTACGACGCGGGAAACAAAACGGATCCATGGGGACCTGAAATGGCGGTCCCAAGTTTAGAGCAGCGGACAAGCATGGATGCGCTTTCGACCAAGATCGCAGAACTTAAGAAGTTTATAGACACTCCCTCCGAGGCGTTAGCAGCATCGCAAACACAGTGGGAAAAGGAATATGTGGCATGGACAACACTCAAGCCATCGACGGTAAAGTCAATCAGCGGTGCGACTCTTACGATCCAGGACGATGCATCGATTCTCGCAAGCGGTACGAATCCACCCACGGATACGTACGAGTTGACATTTAGCGATGTCCCAGAGTTTACTGCTATTCGAATTGAAGTACTGCCACACGATTCCCTACCAAAAAAGGGACCTGGCCGCGCGGGCAACGGCAACTTTGTTCTCAGCGAGTTCGAAGCGTATTGGCAACCGAAATTGGGCGCGGAAAATACGTTGATTTCGGAAACTTCAGTTGAGGAATCGATTCCACTTCAGAACGCGACGGCAACCTACGAGCAAATCGGAGCATCCGACGGCAACCCTTATGGCAAATGGGCAATCGCTGCAGCCATCGATCGCGATGCGAAGGGGCCAGCTTGGGGTTGGGGAATCATGGAACAGGTCGGACGCACCAACTACGCTGTGTTTGAACTCGCACTTGACACACCACGGAGTCTAAACAGACAGTTGAAACTGGTGCTTAAGCAGAACTTGGACAACGTTAAGCATAACATCGGGAGATTTCGTATCGCGGCTACCATCGCCTCGCGCCCAGTTACCGCATCAATGGGTGTGCCGTTGGAGACCGAAAGTATCTTTCAGGTCGCTCCATCAGATCGTACGGACACACAACGTGAGCAAGTCGCAAAGCATTATCGAACCATCGCACCCGAGCTTCAAGCTGAACGCAATCAGGTAGAGCAACTTACGAAAGAGCTCGATCTATTGGACAAGAAGGTTCCTCGTACGCTGATCACCAAGCGCGTAGAGCCACGACCGATCCGAGTGCTCACACGCGGCAACTGGATGGACGAGTCGGGTGAAGTGGTCGAGCCGGGAATACCGGCGATATTGGGCAAACGAACCCAGGTTGACGGAAGACTGACGAGGATGGACCTCGCAAAGTGGATCGTTTCGCCCGACAATCCGTTGACTTCGCGGGTAGCCGTCAACCGACTGTGGAAGCTTTTCTTTGGTTTTGGTTTGTCCAGAAAACTGGACGACTTGGGGGCTCAGGGGGATTGGCCGACTCATCCTGAGTTGCTCGATATGCTCGCAATCGATCTCATGAATTCCGGTTGGGATCTGAAGCA
>JANLRK010000309.1:0-7436 GCA_031361585.1 Pirellula sp.
GCGTCCTATCAATGGCAGTGGATGGTTTGGATGATTCCAGGCAGCATGCTGGTCTTGGCTTTGGCTAGATCGATTTTTGCCGTTCCGATTCATTACACCGCTATGGCTGGTGTCGCGGTCGCATCCATTGCCATTGGTATATTATTCGTGTGCCTCAATGAGGGTGTCGCTTGGGCGGATCAATCGGCCAAACTGCTTCCATGGATGGCGGTAAGCTGCTTGGCCGCGATGTGGAACATATCGTCATTGAATTCAATTGCCAAATCGGATGGTTCTCGATGGGTTTCGTTGACCGTACTTGGTCAACTAGGATGCGTCACGGCAATTGTAATTCAGTATTATGCTGGCCTCGCCGAATGGGCACTCGCGGGAATCGGAGTGGCCGCCGGCGCATCTTTGGTAGGGGCCTTCGCAAAAAGTACCGCGAAACTGCATTATGGATGGCAGCTTTCGACCGTGGTTATTCCACTCGGAATCATGGCTGTTGCCTGCTTGGCCGTTGGCAGTTTTTTTGAAGCGAAGCCCCTTCCCAATTGGCTCCTGGGATCGGTCCTATTTCTTCCCTCGTTCGTTTGCGTGATTGACATCGTGTTCGGCCGATTGACCAACTCTTGGTTTCGGGTCTTTTTGGCTGCTTGCGTCTGCTGCGCCATTTTGGGAGCCATTCTAAACATCACCAAACCTTGGCAATCAGAATGGTAATGTGGCTCCTTTCAGTATGACCAATCCAATCACTCGAATCATCCGTCGTGTTCGACTGCGGTTATCGCAGATTAGACCATACTATTGGGTACTTGCCTGTTTGCTTGCCTTGTTCGGTTGGCTTGGAATGAATATGGTAGGCCTGCTTCTCGCCTTTTGGACATTGTTGCTCTGGTACTCCGTTTGGCAACGCCCGTATCGATTTGAGATGTTCTTTATCGCTGCACTTGGCTTGCTTGGAGCAGTTGTGATCTTACCGGAAGAACAGTGGCTGGCGGCCAACATGGTATTCCTCCTGGCGTTCATGGCAATTGCCATGTCCCCCATCATTGATTTGTTTATTCGATTGTTTCGAAGTACAAGCGACGAATGAAAAAAGCTTCCACTTCCGCCACTCTATCGGCGGCGACGTACATGCGCCTGGCCTTTATGTTCATCTTGAGCCCGACGCATGTTTTATTGCAGCTGGCATTTGGTTGCCCCCTTCGGAACCCCTCGCCGCGATTCGGCAGGCGATTATGGATAACACTGTAGACTGCCTGAGCCTCGCATGCAATTATTTCTATTTGCGTTCAGAAACGGCGGACGGCCAAACGGTTCGTGTCGGCACGATTGATCTCAGTCCCAAGTAATAGGCCCGGACTATTGCTTCCTCGTTCTTAGCAAGCCAACAGCCCAGGAAGTTGCCTTGTCGTCGAGTTTTGGACGAGGCGGTTGGCTGTAGTCGATCGAAGCGTAGCGGCCACGCCGATAGCAATCGTCCAACAACGGCTGCAATTTCAATACGATATCGGCGTCGGTCTGTCGTAGCGGAATGCGGAAGTTGGGAACGGGCTGGTCTAGTGCTATTGAGATGATTTCCGCTTGCTCAGGTCGATAGGCTCGACGAATGCATACGATGTAGGGCGTGCGCATGTCCCACGGTATACGTCCTTCAGGAGCGGCGACAATAAACGTGCCTGTACGAATGAAATCGATCTCTACAAGATTGACGCCGGCTTGGATGTACTCGCGTTGCTTGCGACGATAAGCACTGCGACCTGACTCTTCTTGTTTGTTGGCGGGGCTTAATAACTCTATGGCAGTGACAACCCGATTGCCGCTATTCAAGTCGACGATTTCGATATGTCGCTGAGTCGATTGTTCGCTCGGTAGCGGGATAATGGTCGGCTCTGCGATGATCGCGTCGGCCACGGCAACTGCTGCTGATGACAATGCCTCCGGACATTCGACAACTTTAACGTCCGGATAGATCCAGCGCGACGACTCATCCAGATCGACGCACACACTTTCCTCGACGCGCGCTTGTAAGTCGCTCGGCAATTGGTCTGTGATCTGATCGCGAATATAGACCATTAAGCTAGTATGTACGTCGCCCCAGTGTTGTTCGAGGTAAGGATCAACTCCTGGAAAAGGACTCTTCATCGTTTGGCGCTTTTTAGGTCGGTTTTGTACATCAAACTAACTATTCTGTATTCTACCCGACAGTCCGCCGCGATCGAGGCTTGGGAGGGTCGATTGGACCAACATGGGTGCAATTTGTTGAACCGGCATACAGGCGGCGCTGTATAATGAGAGTCTGCAAATCTGAGAATCTCCCGCCAAATCCTTCCCTCCACCCTTTTACTGCGGCTTCGACTAATTTATGCGGACCCATCTCCTTGTTGTTGCCGTCGCAATGACAAACCTCGGACTCCTTTTCGCGGATGATTTGCCCATTCACGCCGTTCGAGAAATCGAGTTCGCGCGCGATGTGCAGCCCATCTTCGCAAAGCATTGCTTGTCCTGCCACTGCGTACAGAAACAAGAAGGCGGATTTCGACTCGATGGCCGTGAACTTGCCATGCAAGGCGGCGATTCGGGCAAAGCCATTGCACCAGGCGAGAGCGCTCAAAGCAGGTTGATTCAATACGTTGCCTCCACCGATTCTGAAAAAGTCATGCCACCCGAGGGCGCCCGATTGTCGCCAGCTGAAATCGGAATACTTCGAGCATGGATCGATCAAGGCGCTGAATGGCTTGATGTTGATTCCACGAATGTGCACAAGATAGGCCATTGGGCGTATCAACCACTAGGTCCACATGTGCCACCACAAGTCATCACCCCGAATTGGGCCATCAACCCAATCGATCAATTCATTCTCGCCAAATTAGAAAGTCGAGGTATAGCTCCATCCTCCGAAGCCGATCGGTATACGCTGATTCGAAGACTCAGCTTGGACGTGATCGGTCTCCTACCATCGATCGCGGAAGTCGATGCGTTCGTGTCTGACTCCACGCCGCATGCTTACGAAAGCCTTGTGGACCGATTGCTTGATTCGAAGCACTTCGGAGAACGATGGAGCAGGCATTGGCTCGATATGGCCCGGTACGCAGATTCCGATGGTTACGAAAAAGACAACCCACGGCCAGACGCTTATCTATGGCGAGACTGGGTCATCAATGCGATCAACTTCGACATGCCATTCGACCGATTTACCATCGAACAGCTCGCGGGCGATTTGCTGTCCGATGCGACACAGAGTCAACGCTTGGCAACTGCATTCCATCGCCAAACGTTAACCAACACCGAGGGTGGGGCCGATCAAGAGCAATTTCGAGTGGAGGCCTGCTTCGATCGGACTGAAACCACAGGTGCCGTTTGGCTCGGATTGACCGTTGGATGCGCTCGATGCCATTCGCACAAATACGACGCGATCAGCCAGCGAGAGTATTACCAATTGTTCGCCTTCTACAACAACGGCGACGAACAATCCTTCGTGGCTCCCAAATCCGAGGATGAGATTAGACAATATCAAAAGTTCCTCGCGTCACATGAAGCTGCAATTGCCGCTGCACAGAATGCACTTCGCGATGCGCAAAACGGAATTGGCCATGCGATTGCCAAGTGGGAGCAGGAGGTTCAAAGTCGGATCTCTCGACAATCGCAATCAGATGCGTCCGATGTTCCTAAACAACACGGCATTCCCGAGAACATCGTCAAGATACTAAACATCGCGGACGAAAAACGAAGTGAAGCGCAGCGTCAGGAGTTGCTCGATCATTTCAGCGGCATCGAACCAACTACCAAACCACTCGTTGAAAAGCTCGTTGCCCTTCGAAAAAAGGAGCCTGCAATGCCAGAGCTTGCCGTTCGGGTTATCGGGCAAAGAACCAAGGAACCTCGAAAGACTTTCGTCTTGCGACGTGGTGAGTTCTTGGAGCCGGTATCGGACGCCGAAGTCAAACCGAACGGTCTTGGCTCTTTGGGGCCTCTTACTCCACGCAACGCTGACGAACTCGGTGACCGATTGGATTTAGCCCGCTGGCTCGTTTCCAAGGACAATCCTCTCACACCGCGAGTCACCGTGAACCACGTCTGGCGAACGCTCTTCGGAACCGGCATTGTCAAGACAGCCAACGACTTTGGCATTCGCGGGGACGCTCCGTCACATCCGGAACTCCTGGATTGGCTCGCTCGACAATTCATCGGCATGGACGTAGACGATGAAGTCGGGAGTTCCAAACCAAAGTCCGCTTGGTCACGGAAGGCATTGATTAAGCAAATAGTGATGTCGGCTACGTATCGACAATCCTCCAAGCGGCGCCTGGAGGTATTGGAAATCGATCCGCAAAATCAACTTCTTGCATACCAAAATCGGCTGCGGGTCGAGGGGGAGATTGTTCGCGACATCAGTTTGGATGCGGCCGGGCTGTTGGCTCGCAAGATTGGCGGCCCGAGTGTCTTTCCTGTGTTGCCACCTGGTATAGCAGAGTTGAGCTACGCCGGGAATTTTAAGTGGACGGTTTCCAAGGAAGCAGATCGCTATCGAAGAGGCATGTATACGTTTTTTAAGCGAACGGCACCCCATCCCAACTTGATCACATTTGATTGCCCTGATGCCAATCTTACTTGTTTGGATCGCAACAAATCGAATACTCCCTTGCAAGCCTTGGTTGCCTTAAACAACGAGTCCTTTGCTGAATCAGCGCAAGCTTTGGCCAAGCGTATTCTCATATCTGGCGAAAAAGTTGAGGCAAAGACCCGAATGGAAAACGCCTTCCGCATTTGCCTTGCGCGTCCACCTAGCCAGCCGGATATTGACGAACTCGTTGATTTGCTTGAATCCTCGCGACGATGGTATGAAGAGCATTTGGAGGATGCCAAGGCTTTGGTAGGTAACTATGCAGTTCCAAATTATTCCATTCAAGAAAACGCGTCTTGGATTGCAACCACTCGCGTCTTGATCAATTTGGACGAGTTCATTACACGCGAATAGATACCAGCATGTCACCCCTTGAACATCACCTTGAACAACTTCGCCGGAGCTTTCTGACCACTTCGGCCAGCGGATTGGGGCTTGCCGCATTGGGAGCTATGCTCCATGCAGACGAGGCTACCAATCCTCTGGCAATGAAGCCACCGCACTTCGCGCCCAAAGCAAAAAACTGCATCTTCCTTTTGCAGGCCGGCGCTCCATCGCAATTGGATCTATTCGACCCGAAGCCAAAACTAAACGAGTTGCACGGCATGCCTCTTCCAAACGAATTGTTGGACAAGGTGAGGTTTGCTTTCATCAAGAAGGAGTCCGCAGTGCTAATGGGGTCTTCGCGGAAGTGGTCCAAGCATGGCCAGTGCGGAATGGATTTTTCCGATTTCCTTCCGAACATTGCAACGTGCGCGGACGACATTCTCATGGTGCGTTCCATGTTCTCCGAGCAATTCAATCATCATCCTGGCCAGTTGCTCCTGAGCTGTGGCCGATCGACCTTTGGGCTGCCGACCATTGGCAGCTGGTTGACCTACGGATTGGGTACGGAGTCTCAAAATCTACCTGGGTATGTGGTGCTCACCAGCGGTCGCGGGTCAAGCGGTGGTTCGTCTCTTTTCTCTAGCGGTTTCCTAGCATCCCACTATGCAGGTGTGGTGTTTCGCAATGAGGGCGAACCTATCTTGAATCTCACGAATCCCATCGGTCTTCCACCGGAATTGCAGCGGCGTGGTTTGGATGCGATAAAATCATTGAACGAAAACCGCTACAACGAAGTGCATGATCCAGAGATTGCAAGTCGCATCGCAAGCTACGAGTTGGCATTTCGAATGCAGTCCTCAGCCCCAGAATTGATCGATTTGAGTGGTGAATCGGCTTCGACCTTGTCTGACTATGGTGTGGAACGAGCTCAGCACCCGCAAGCTACAGGTCGCGGCAATGTTGCCAACGCTCATTTGAGCTTCGCACGCAATTGTTTGCTTTCGCGACGTATGGTCGAACGAGGGGTTCGTTTCGTGAATATAATCTACGAAGCCTGGGACCAGCATAGCGATTTGAACCAGGACCTGCAGTACAACACTTGGGTGGTCGATCAACCGATTGCTGCACTTTTGAAAGACCTCAAGCAACGTGGACTACTCGATAGTACGCTGGTCGTTTGGGGCTCCGAGTTTGGCCGTACTCCGCTGGGAGAAAATCGCAATGGGCGCGATGCCAATACCGGTCGAGATCACCACCCCTTCGCTTTCACGCTATGGATGGCAGGTGGCGGGATTAAGGGTGGCCAAGTTTATGGTGAGACCGATGAACTTGGCTGGGGGGTTACGAAGGACCCGGTCCATATCAATGACCTGCATGCGACGATGCTTCATCTCTTCGGTTTAGATCATTTGAAGCTTACGCATCGGAATCAAGGAAGAGATTTTCGATTGACGGATGTCGGAGGGAAAATTTTGACGCAATGGCTTGCCTAATCCATATGTAGCCCGCACGGACCTTGTTTTGCACGGGAAGGCGTTCCAGCAAAGGATGGAAAACGCTTGCACGTCTCTATCCGTGTAGCATAAAATTCTCAGCTAGGAGACAATGCAATCAGGCGAGCGGCAGGCTGAAACCTACCAATTGAGCCTGAGGCGCTACGAGCCGATCAATGCCCCAGAAATCGGCAATCGCCTCAGGCTCAAATTTTCAAATACGGTAATTTGAAACTGCCGATCGCCTTAAAACCTTTACTAACTTGGTGATCGACATGTCTTCCGCCGCAAAAACAAAGCTCACTGTTGAAGAATACCTTGCATTCGAACGTGCATCGGAATCCAAGCACGAATACTACGATGGCGATGTTTTTGCGATGACAAGTGGAACACCAGCCCACAGCTTGATCGCTTCCAATTTCATACGCGAAGCAGGCAATGCTCTCAAAGGTCGCCCGTGCGTTGTCTACACGAGTGATCTACGGGTCAAAGTAAATCCCTCAGGCCTTTACACCTATCCAGACGTAACGATCGTTTGCAGAGAACAGCTTTTTGACGACGAGCTACGTGATACGCTTGTCAATCCAAGCGTTATCGTTGAAGTTCTCTCGAAATCAACCGCTTCGTACGATCGAGGACCAAAATCGAAACACTTTCGAAAGGTCGAATCGCTTCAAGCGTTGATTTTTATCGAGCAAGAATCCCCAGCAGTGGAGGTATACCGCCGGCAATCGGATGGCAACTGGATACTGTCGGACGCAACCGAACTCACGGATTCTACCGCAATCGAACCGATTGGGATTTTAATTCCCTTGGCTGAAATTTATCGCAATGTGTCATTTCCAGAGCTAGGACCATCAAACGAAACTGGGCTCTACAACATGCAGTGATCTAGGATCGCCGGTCCCGTCGCTAGATAGCCCGTGAAAAAAGTTCCGAACTGGCCAAAGCGAGCGCTCGCTGAATCGTATCGCATGGTGTATACGATCTCTTTCAGGAATTGTGGATTG
>JANLRK010000320.1:0-7468 GCA_031361585.1 Pirellula sp.
GATGCCAGGACCGATGAAACTCGCCCAGTTCCGCCATGAAAGTGGCTTGGGCTCAGGCAAATCCGCGGTTTCCCAAGGCGGGATTCGATGGGAGTCATTCGTCATGTTTTAGGCAGTGGGGGTAGGGTTGGGACAGTGGGCTGTAGGCAGTGGGCAGTTGGCAGTGGGCAGTGGAGGAATTGAAATTACCAGTGAGTGCGAATGCAATTCCAGAACCCGAAGAGGTTGTACAGCTTTCGGGTCTTGTATTTGCAGGCCCCCAACGAGCTTGACTCGTTGGAGCCAAAGCTTATTAGCTAAAGGCGTGTGCTACGCGAACGCTCGCGTCCCCTCTCAGTTCAACGCTACAGGCGTTGAACTGAGAGAGGACGCGGGAATTGATTGATGCGATCGCTTCTAGCCAGGAAACTTTACGTCCAATGGGCAAGCCCATTGGGGCGTTCTAAAGCTGTACAACCTCCTTGACCGGTGGATCGTTCGGGCTTTTTGGCAACTCACGACGACTTAAAATGGATCGTACAGGTCGAAAAAATTGACACTGTGTTATTCAGACGCTATAACATGCAATGCATTAAGAAACCGATTTCTTACCTTGGAATCTGTGAGGCTTTTCCAATGTTGACCCATTTGGATTCCAGTTCAATTCTTTGGTATCAGGTATCAGGTATCAGGTATCAGGTATCAGGTATCAGGTCGCCATTCCCTGGCACGTAGTTCGTGAGGGGAACGATGAATAACACCTCCGTAAATGTGACGGTATTGAACAGGGGTGTGGGATCCAACGATCCTGATATTACTCACTGGTGGTCGCGAGCACGCCATGGCGATGAGGAAGCTTTTGCGAAGTTGTTCGATTGTTACATTGGTCGCTTGCAACTTTACGTCAGGAGATCTCCGACGAAACAAGATCGAGCCGATGGTTTTGACGAGGACTTGGCCAGCGAAACCATGACAAATGTTTGGCTAGGAATAACGCAAGGACGTTTTGGCAACGTCAGCAATCGCGACGAGCTGTGGTTTACGATGATGAGTATTGCCAAGTCTCGTGCGTTGGATCGTCGGAAATTTCTTCACCGCAAAAAGCGGTTGTTTGGTATCCCAGGCCAGCTGGCAACATTTTTCCAAGGCCGTGTCGATTTTCGTCTGCCCTCTGATGAATTTGAGTTCTTAGAAGTTTGGGAGAAGTTTACAACGACCCTTCCCAATGACGAGTATCGCGAAATCGCTCGGAAGAGAATGGACGGGATGAAGGTGAACGAGATTGCGACCAAATTAGAAAGCGTTCCGAAGAGCGTGCGGCGAAAATTAGGAATTATCCGAGGCGAATGGGAGGCTTTTGCGGCTTCGCAAAACTATTTATGAAATCTTTCTATTTTAAGTGGACATACGCGATGCATTTGTCGGCTTATTAAGTAGAGCGACTGCAATTGATTCATTGCTCAACTAATAGTTGAGTCACCCATGTGTGAATCGCAAAGGGTTGTTCTGCGGATTCGTTAGGAAGTCGAATGATTTATGAAAATCTTGGGTTGAGCGTGTCCTAAATCAAATCGTTTTTCGGATTGTAATTCAAACGGAGTTTGCAAATCGTGAGCAATCCAATTGTTATTCGAAAGTACTCCGGATTTACGGTCTTGGAGTTGGCGATCGTCGTTTCCGTAATTGGAATCCTCGTTGGTCTGCTGCTAGTGGGAATCAACGCTGTTCGAGATTCTGCTCGGCGTACAAAATGCACAAGCAACTTGAAGCAGATCGGGTTGGCGTTGCTCAACTACGAGTCCGCGTACAAGGTCTTTCCAAGGGGTTCAGGACAACAAGGTCACGGACCGCTTGTATGCATTTTGCCCTATATCGAGCGAGGCGAACTTTTCGCAACTATCGATTTTAATGTCGACGTGGACGAGAACATGACTGCGAGGGACACACGTATCGATCTATATCGCTGTCCATCAACTCTAGCGCAGGAACGGAGTGCACGTACGGACTACGCCCTCAATCGTGGTGATACGCTCGCCATGGTACGCAAGGACCCATGGTTCTTCGATGAGAAGTTTTTTCCGAGAACGCACCACTTCTCCAAAGGATTAGGTGGAACTGCGCTGTTCTCTGAAATCTGTCCACGGGTTGAATCGGTTTCGAAAGGCGCGATGTTCAAGCTTCGAAAGCGCCATATTCTTAATAAACAGGACTCCGATGAGTTCGAGTCAGAATGCTCAGGAGTTGCCTCTAACGGCGAGCTAAGTCATGTTGACAATGGAAGGTATTGGTATGGCGGCGGAGTCGCAAACTACTTTCATATTTTTAGTCCTAATTTCAAGTCTTGTGCGAATGGAGGACTAATTCAATTTTCCCTATACACCGCAACGAGCATGCACTCTGGTGGAGTGAATGTTTTGTTTGCTGACGGACGAGTCGAGTTCATGTCTGACGGCGTGGATAACCTTGTCTGGCGAAGTTTCGGTACGAGATAAGTGTCTTTTGGTTCGTACGATCCCCTTTGTTTGGAGAAATGAAATGAAGCGATTTCTAAAGTCCTGCGTCGTCTTATCGTTAGTATTCGCATCACCGACGATCGCCTGCCCTCCTACTCCGTTAGGTTGGACATTTTTAGATCCAGCCGCGGGGTCAAATCTAACCTATGGTGGAAACATTGCTTGCGAGGGAGAAGCGGCAACCTCGGCAATTTACAATGTTAAAGTAGTCGGTGGCTCAACGATTATTACGTCTCAGTCAGGTACCTCAACCCAATGCGCATGGACATTAACTGTCCCAGAGCCCGCCGGAGGATGGCCAATGTCGGGACCTGGTATGACCCAACGAAATGCAACTCTTCAACTTTGGAGTGGTGGAAGCTTGAAGGACGATGAGGCAATTATTTTGCTTAAGGATTAAGGATCAATTGCGGGGGAAGTAGAGCTCCCTAAGCGGACTAACATTACCTGTTTTTCGGGCGTGATCCTTCAGTCAGGTAATGTTTTTGCGTTGCTGGTTACCGGTTACAAGTGTCGTTATAAACACACAAGGTCCAAGGTGGTTCTAATGCGGGCAAAATGGAAAATTCTCATAGGTGCGATCTCGTGCCTTTTCATCCTTGCAGGATTTTTTCGTTTTTTCTCTTCTGATTCACCAACTCGTCCAGCCGAGAAAGAAGTTTCGAAGGCGGAATTTGCCTTGGAAAGCTTGACTATGAATGGCGTCGAATACCAAGCCGACAAATTGGAATTTCTCTCAATTCCGAAATCGGTGGACTTGAAGGTAATTGCAAAATATCGATCGCTGACCAACAAGGAACCGCGTGAATCTGGTTTGGCCAAAATTATCAAAATCTACGATGGCGTTGGCCCCGTCATTGTTCAAAGCGCATCGGGTTCAATCACGAAATCAGGAAAGAGTTCAAAGCTAACGGTCCAATTCAGGATCCCGGACGACACCAAAATCGGGGAGTGTCGATTATCCTTTAATACTATGGGAACACCTATTGCAGATGTGCCTTGCAAAATAGTTAATAAGCCTTGACTTGATAGTTTTATGCGTCATTCTTTTTTTGGGCTCCCCTGCCTTTGGTCAGCAACCGAAGGCAATTACCAATAGCATTCGCGTACGCTAAGGAAAATGACGGTCTTCGGAAAATTGGATGCAGAACGCCGGCCCGTGCCAAAGCCATTACACTACTACACGTACTCGTATTGAACGTGAAAACGCTCTTTAACCTTCGACGAACAAAGGAAAAAGCGGAGTGAAAAGTGGGAAAGCCTCCTCGTCTCGTTGGAGCCAACGCTTATCGGCTAGAGGCGTGTGCCACGCGAACGCCCGCCTCGCCTCCCAGTTCAACGCCACGGGCGTTGGACTGGGAGGCGAGGCGAGTAATGGTTGATGCGATCGCCTCTAGCCAGGAAACTTTACGTCCAATGGGCAAGCCCATTGGGGCGTTCGAATACTGAACAACCTCCAAGCAGCCGAGGTTCAAAAACAAAGCTGTGGGAAATAATGGGATAGGCCTCCAGCGGCTTCCAGCCTGTCATAACGGAATGGACAGGCTGGAAGCCTGTCCCACTGGCTTTACGCCGGAAACAATATGATACCGGCGCGATTCGAATACGTCGCATTCGATCAACCAACGTTCTAAATTCTCTCGGTACCAATTCGGTTGCTTGGTCACGAGTACCAACCGTCCGCCCGGCCGCATTGAGCGATGCGCAGCTGCAATAAACTTTTCTGCAATGCGGAAGTCCCCAAAATACGGAGGATTGGCCAACGCCATGTCGAACTGATCTGGCTCACCATAGACTCCCGTATGATTGAGTTCCGTGGATACGTTGTTGATCCCATTTAGCTTCAGCGAATGAGACAAGCACGATAATGATCGGGCGTTGGAGTCAACCGCATGTACCCTCGCGCTCGGATCGCGTTTGGCAATCCCGAGGGTTACCGAACCACTGCCGCATCCGATGTCCAATAGCTTAGCTCCGGGGTAAACATCGACCGCGTCCAGCAATTGCCGGGCACCGTTGTCAAGTTGTCGATGCGAAAACACACCGGGACGCGTAATCAGTTGAATCAACTCCTCGCAATCGCGGAAGGCAAGCTCGCAGGAGAAGTCTTTCAACTTTTTGAGGGGCGTCTTTTTGTCAATCATGTAGACCACGGCATCGGAAAACTTCCGCACCTTGACGCTCTTTTCGAATCCCTTCATTTGATCATGGACCCATCGATCGTCGGGATTGTCGACGGAAACCACCAACCGACCACCCATCGAAAGCTGATGAAACATTTGCTGCAGGAAATCGCGAGAAAGTTCAGCTTCGCCCGACGATACCAATGGAATAAACGCAAGCTGATACTCCATGCGTGGCAAGTCGGCAGTGCAAGCTATTTCGAGATTGATCGGCAATGTTTTAGCGGGTTGCGATTTATCGTCCGGCAACGCCATGTGCTCGGTCGCGCGGAACGCTTGGAATTGATCCAAGTACCAGCAGGTTACGTGTGCGTCTGGAATCATTTTGGCAAACCACTCAGCTGCTTGCGAGCGACCTGATGAGATGCTTGCAACCTTAAGATTTTTTGCCTCCGTGCCGGAAGCGATTTTCTGAAATGGAGTTAAATCGAGCTCTCTTACTATTTCCCAAAGACGTTGCTCCTCGATCCGCGGAGCCAATCGCTCTGGAATCCAGTCCGACGTCATTCCTGCAGAAGTTAACGCGTCCGTGTTGTTAGCCGGTTCGGTTGGGTTGTCCAAAGTGTGTGATTCAGTATTCAGCATTTGTAAAGAAACTTAGGGCTGTACGACCAGTGTAGCTCGGCACTGCGTCCAGTGTAGCACGGCACTCCGTGCCGTCATTCTCGGCACGGAGTGCCGTGCTACACTAGCCTTGGAAACTACAGTAAGTTAGCCAGGGTCCTGAGCCAACAGCTCGTTTGGTCATTTTCCCGAATGTTGTTGTAGCAGATACTGTTCGACAAACGTAACGGTCGCATAAAACTGGTAATCTGCGTTGTTTTTCTTGCGAAATCCGTGTCCCTCGTCGGTCGCCATCAAGTACCAGACGGGACTTTTATTTGCTTTTACTTTTGCCACCATTTGGTCCGCTTCGCTGAGCGGCACGCGCGGGTCGTTTCCTCCTTGGACGACAAAGAGAGGTTTGGTAATCTTCCCTGAATTGTTCAACGGTGCGGTTCGTTCAAAAAATGCGGCCATGGCCGGTTCACGTTCATCGCCATATTCCACTCGACGAAGGTCGCGACGGTAGCTCTCCGTGTTCTTCAGAAAAGTACCAAAATGGGAAATTCCAACGACATCTAGCGAGCATGCGATGCGTTCGTTGTATTCCACTGCGCAGGCTAGCGTCATGTATCCACCGTAGCTGCCTCCGGTGACCATAATACGATTCGGATCTAGGTTGGGTGAAGCCGCAATCCAGTCTAACAGTGAACCTATGTCCTTGACCGAATCAAGTCGCAGCATCCCATTGTCGAGTTTGACAAAAGACTTTCCGAATCCAGCGCTACCGCGTACATTTGGAAAGAGAATGGCACAGCCCAGCTCGTTGAGGAAATAATTATTGCGACCAAGGAATACAGGTCGCGACTGCCCTTCAGGGCCGCCATGAATGTTGATGATTAGAGGCCTCTTGCCTTCAAAACTCTTGGGTGGCTCGTACAAAAAACCGCTAATCATTTTTCCGTCGAAAGATTTCCATTCAACCAACTTGGCCGTACTCAGATCCGACGGAACCAATCCGCCCAATTCACTTTCGGTCCATCGAGTCAATTCCTTGGTTTTAGCGTTTATGCTATATGCGTCAGATGAACTTTGTGCCGAAATAACTGTAACGGCTATTTCAGAATCGTCCTTGCGATAACTACCAAGGGAAATGACACCGACGGGTAAATTTGCAACTGGCTTCTTAACTCGAGTCGTTGTGTCAAGAAAATAGAGCACGGACGCGCCACGCACATTTGCTGTCAATGCAATTTGAGTGCCGTCGTGGGATAGTTCGAAACTCTCAACGTCCCATGGAATATCGTCCGAGAGCGAAGTTACTTTTTTGTCTGCCAGGGACATGATCGCGAGTTGTTGGAATTCGCCTTCTTCATCGCTCGTGAAATAGATTCCTTTGCCATCCCTGGTATAAACCGCGTTACCGTAAGCAACATCTTTTTTAGGATCGGTTATCGTTGTTAGCAAGCCGGTCGCGACATCTGCCTCATAGAGATTGGTTTTGTTGATCGAGATCATTTCCATTACCAATAATTTGGAATCATCGGGAGACCAATCCTGAACGGCCCATCCGCCACCCGCTAACTGGACTGCCAATCGATCCGCTTTCGGGTTCATTGGATCCATTATCCAAAGGTCACGGTCGGCACCATTGCGTCGAGTCGATCCATAGCAAATGAAGTTTTGTTTGTTGTTCCAAGACCAACCTCCATTTTGAGTTCGTCCACTATCGGTTAAGAGAGTCGACTCGCCTGTTGCGACATCCTGTCGATAGATTTGTCCAAACTCGTTGCCGCCGACATCTTTGGTGAACAGAAAGTATTTTCCGGTCGTAGGTTCAAAGGAAGCGTTACCAACGGGCTCGTTGAAAAAAGTGAGCTGATATCTCGATCCGCCTGGTGCTGAAACACGGTGGACTTGATTCGAATTAGCAAATCGAGTTGAGATGAGCATGGTGCGTTGGAGTGGATGCCAATCGAGGACGCTTGCACCGCGAGCTTCGGTATACTTGCGAACTTTGTCGGCCAGCGAAATAGGGATGTTCGGGATCCCCTCAGTTTTCAAGTTTTCGCCGGGCCGCAGAATTGGGGAGCTAATACCAAGATCTTGCGAGAATGCAGCGATAGAGTTTCCAAAGCAATCGAACAAAATCGTCGATGCGACGAAAAAGAAACATGGAACTATCCGATCAGACTTCTTATTGCAAAGCATTTTAAATAATCTTTTCTAGAGAACGTGTGTTTCTCAAAA
>JANLRK010000371.1:0-3274 GCA_031361585.1 Pirellula sp.
AATCGCAGCGAGTTGATTTCCATTACGGCCAGCCAACTGAACAACTACGTCGAAGCTTAGTTTGTATCGTGGCAGATGCTGCCAACATCCGCGCCGACGCTAGCAGCGTCGGCCACGACAGTCACTCTCGGCAAGAGTGACGAAAGGTAGGTCGCACCTGCCGGGTGCGACTCTGGAGCACAAAAGCACGCCACCCTCAATGATTTCGATTCTACATTGCTGAGTTTTTTCTTGCGCGACCTAGCCATCTAGTGCCTTCGAGAGCCGACTCACTGTTCTAGCCCAACTTCACCGCCAGACTTAGAACCCAACGCACCCCAGACTCCATACGGACTCAGTGAGCCAGTGAAATCAAAAACGTCAGCCCGTATCGACAAATCACCGGTATCGATACTTTGGCTAATGAAAGAAACCGAGCCATCGCATCGCGATGCGTTGACACCACCCGTGTGATTGCTTGATGGAGGTAAAATCGCTGGATTTCCGTCCCCCCAAGAGATCACTTCAACGCATGAGGGAGCATTTGGAGGAAGGACGGTTGTAAACGCGACAAAGCATGGATGCCCGTCATGCCAGAACGATCCACCCCCTCCTTGATGTCTGGTCCCTGCAATCAAATACTTTCCATCGGAAACCAATCGGCATAGATGCGGATTATTTTGCAAGTTTGGCGATAGAGCAATTGTGTTCTTGTGCTGAATGGATTTCGCAAGTGCTCCCGCGTTTCCTGACTGTGATGCGTAATCGGATGTTGCAATGATCCGTTCGCTATAGCACAGTGTATTGCTGGTACCGTCGGTTATAGATCCCATCGTAGTATGCCCATATTTCGCAAACACTCCACGGCTATTGGGGACAACATTGAATTCGGTACGCACGCGTCCAATCGAATCGCCCATGCTCATCGAATAGGAATTCACGCCACCCCATGTCCCTGAACTCGAGGGATCCGATGGACATCTCATGAAGCTAGGTGATACACGCCAAAAGTAATCGTAGTTCCATCCCTCTGGCCCCCCAGGCGGGATATTGCGCGTTGGATCACCGGCTTCGATTTGCGCAAACTGATTGACACCTTCCAAATAGGGCAGCACTGAAATGAATCCGCTCCGGCGCGACTTGTTATTCAGATGGGCGGTATCTATTCCAACATCGTTTGTTCCCCCTTGGCGGTACGGAAACTTTTTGTAAGCACTCTCGTAGTTGAGTGCACCTAGCGCCAGTTGCTTCAAATTGTTAGAGCATTGCATGCGTCTAGCGGCTTCGCGTGCTGCTTGAACTGCCGGGAGTAACAGCCCAACCAGAATGCCGATGATGGCAATAACAACCAGTAGTTCCACCAGCGTGAAACCGGTTCGAATAAAACGTTTTGACATAGAACACCTGAATCAAAAAAGGAACTGTAAGAAGAACTGAATACAACGCGAATCCTTCAGAGTAGAGCAATTGTCCCAATTGCTTTTGTCAGCAATTCGAAAGTCTTTTATGTGAAGTGCGAGTATTCGATCCGTTGGTTGCACGTTCACTTTGCAATTGTCGATTCATCAGAGCCGGAGGCTCGACAGAATCTAGCCGGTGGTGAAACCGGTGAAACCACCGGTCCTGACGAAAATATTTGTGTTGAGTCCCGGAGGGACGGAGGTTACACAGCCTTAGAACGCCACAATGGGCTTGCCCATTGGACGAAAAGACTTTTGGCTAGAAGCGACGTTCGCGTGCCACACGCCTCTAGCCACAAAGCTTTGGCTCCAACAAGACGAGCTCGTTGGGGGCCAGTAAAACTCAGGCCCGAAAGCTTTAATACCACGGCAGATGGATTGCGCTGCCGTCCCTCCGGGACTTCATGGTGGTTTGGTTGTTCGATTCCGGTGGTTTCACCACCGGCTAAGATCTGTCGGTCCTCCGGACCTCAAACAAATCACTAGCTTGCGCGTCGTGCTATTACAAATCACTAGCTTGCGCGTCGTGCTATCTCTGAATATGTTGAATAGTTTAGGGAACATTTGCCTCCACATCTCTTTTCGGAATCGAATATTGCTCTCGTTCGTCATCACTGAGTTCACGACCAACAATCCTTCGTGTGCGGGCAATGAGCTTGTCGACATTCAATTCCCAGAGTCGCGATGTTCCGTCAGATCCTCCAGTCACGACCCAGCGATTGTCCGGTGTTATCGCAACCGAATTTACACCGAGGGTATGTCCTCGAAGTTCCATCGTTGTCGATTTCGGATCGTCAGCTCGCAAGTCAGTGACACGAGTACCTGCGACAAACCAGCGACTGTCTTGGCTAAAGGCAACTGGAACATTGCCCCCTGGAGCCAAGTAAGGAAAAGGCAACGGACTCTTTGCCGAAAGGTCCCAAACAGAGGCGTTGCCGCTCCAGCTACTAGTCGCCAGCCAACGGCCGTCTGGACTAAAAGCAACCACTGTTAGAAAGTTCGAAGAGTTTGGGATGTCTTGCGAGATTGGATTGGCGGGATCTTTCATGTTCCATAGACGAGCCGGCTTGAATGAGGAACCCGTCACCATCCATTCGCCATTTGGGCTCACGGCGATCGCGGTAATCATCTCCCTATTGTTTTCCCCACTCAGTTCCGTTGAAGTAAGTGGATCCTCTGCATTCAATTTCCAAATGTGTACGTTGCAAGCGATTCCGTCGTCACCTGCACCTCCCGTAATAACCGAGTGACTATCCGAACCGAATGCGACGGATTTAATGCGACCCGTCCGCCCTTGCAATACTCGCGAAGGACTTGCGTCACCTACGAGACTCCATATCCGGGCAGTGGCATCTACACTGCCCGTGACCAGCATCGTGCTATCCGGACTGATGCTGATGGACGTTATTGGACCGTCATGCCCTTCCAGGACCCGGACACGTTTACGAGGATCTGGGGCCTTCAAATCCCAGACACGCAACGTCGTTTCTTTACCGGCGAATCGCTCTCGCCATAATCCCGTGCAAGTGACCAACCAACGGCTATCGGGACTAATCGCAATCTGCCGTAGCTCCTCCGTGTGCCCCTCTAAAACTATAGACCTTGCTGATGGATCCTCGGCTCGAAGATCCCATAGTCGGACCGTTTTATCGTCACTTCCAGTTGCCAACCAGCGACCATCGGGGCTGACCGCGACTGGCCCGACACTTTGCGAATGACTCCGCAATACCATCGACGAACCAGGGTTTTCAGAATCAAGGTTCCACATTCGCAAACCGCTTGCGCCGGTAGTAACCAGGCGATTGCTGTCGGCGGTAATTGCAAGTGTTTGGCCA
>JANLRK010000377.1:0-4516 GCA_031361585.1 Pirellula sp.
GTCTTGTAAATCGTCGAATGCGATCTTCAATTGCAGTTAGCGTCCATTCGCAATCGAGTACAGTCTCAGCCAAAATTTGCAAGCGATCCATCGGCTGACTGTTCCATTGAAAAATGATCGCACTCGGCGGGTGCGACCCACCGTGGGTCACTCTTGCTAAGAGTGACATTGAACTACTACAGCTTGAAAACAGATCGTCAGTTCAACCGAACGGCGTGTGCGGTTGGGGAGGGTGCTCCGGTAGAAGCACTTACCCCCACCATGGCAATGTCCAAGTAATTTTCTCCGCATGGGTATCCCATACGATGCAATGCAACTTGACGGTCAGCCAAATCGATTGCCAGCTTGAACTGACGATCATAAACGAATTATGCTTTAAGGGCGTTGTAATTGTCAAGCGAGATTCGGCGTTGAACTCAGTTTGACGATTCGGCCTTTGCCTAATTTGCTAACGGCGATGGCGTACTTCTCGGCTCGCATTACTACCTGGTTCATAACGCTATCTTCGGGATTCAGTTTCAAGGATAACGGGATTCCCTCCGTGGGGTTTCTAGGCGTGAAATTGGGCTGGACGCCACACTTTGAGTATGGATGATCCTGAGTAGCGAAATTGATAGCCTGATTGCCACCCGGACCTATGTTCATGGACTCCTCTTTGAATCCGCTTACAAGCAACGACCTCAATGACCTCCGCTCCGAAGGCGATATTAATCTTTCGCCTCAGCGACGAGCGTGGTCTGCCGAACATATCGCTCCCGAGACGCAAGCGTTGTTGGAAACTGACGGTCGCCATTTCCTGCATCAATCCCTTTCGACGCCGTGCCTCAACGTGCTGACCAAGGCAGAGGGGGCGTGGATTGAGGATATCGAGGGCCGACGCTACCTCGACTTCCACGGTAACAATGTACATCAGGTCGGCTTTGCACATCCCCGTGTCATTGCGGCGATCAAACAGCAGCTTGATGAACTCAGCTTTTGCACTCGCCGTTATACTTGCGCGCCGGCGGTTGAGCTGGCCCGACGCCTCGGTGAAATTGCGCCCGGCGATTTGAATCGCGTGCTATTCGCGCCCGGAGGCACGTCCGCGATCGGCATGGCTCTCAAGCTTGCGCGCATTGCTACCGGTCGGTTCAAGTTCGTTTCGATGTGGGATTCATTCCATGGTGCTTCGCTAGATGCGATTTCGATAGGCGGTGAAGCCGTGTTTCGCAAAGGCATCGGACCGCTGTTGCCTGGTGTCGAACATGTGCCGCCACCGGAGCCGATGCGTTGTCCGTTCAAGTGTGGGGCTGCCTGCAACCTATCCTGCGCTGACTACATTGAATATGTGTTGGAGAAAGAAGGCGACGTAGCCGCCGTCATCGGTGAGACGGTTCGCTGTACGCCTTTTATTCCTCCGTTGGATTATTGGAAACGGGTTCGTGCAGCCTGCGACAAACATGGCGCGTTGTTGATTCTCGACGAGATACCCATCGGTCTCGGTCGCACTGGGCGTATGTTCGCGTGCGAACATTACGATGTCGTGCCGGACATGCTGGTGTTGGGCAAAGGGCTGGGTGGCGGCGTATTCCCAATTGCAGCCTTATTGGCGCGGGACGGCCTCAATGTTGCGACGCATACAGCTCTAGGCCACTACACGCATGAGAAAAATCCTGTTGGCTGCGCTGCCGGCCTTGCCACGTTGGACGTGATTCGCGATGAAAAGCTAGTGGAACATGCCGCCCAACTCGGCGAATACGCGTTAGCGAAAATGAGTGAAATGAAGTCCCGCCATCGCCTGATCGGTGATGTGCGAGGGAAAGGTCTTTTGCTCGGCATCGAATTAGTCCGTGACGTAGCCGCCGACGTACTGAGAAAGGCTCCATCGAACGGAGCAACCAATCCTCCACCGGTGGTGGGCTATGTGCCCGCTACCGACGAAGCCGAAAGAGTAATGTATGGCTCTCTCAAACGGGGGCTTAATTTCAAGGTGACCATGGGCAACATCCTCACCTTAACGCCAGCATTAACGCTCACGCAAGCCGAGATGGATCAAGCCCTGGCAATCCTCAACGACTGCATCGGTGAAGTTGCGGTAGAGAATCTATGCGTGTGATAACCAAAAGTCGACTAATTCTCGGCGCATCATTTGCCTTTGTGGTTCGAACCTAAGCTACACAGTACAATTAGGGCATGGAAAAACCTCCCCAGCCCAAGTTGAAAGCCTATTTGCCATACGTATGTTCAATTGTTGCGATTCCGATTTGTTACTTGAGTGTTCTGTTCTTGTCGGGCCAGCAGATGCTTGCGGTTAGCGCGGCTGTACTAGGGGTCATTTCCGCATTCTTGCTATGCGAAACGATTCAAAGACGCGGACAAGTTTCCTTGGCCGCAATGATTTTCGTACTGCCAGTCTTGATGGCTGGCAGTTGTGCTATCTATCTACGTTTGAAACCGTTCGTGAATCATCAGCGCATTATCGAGGAGTTCCGGTCTGCTGGCGTTGGCTTCCGAGCACGTCCAGCTGATCAATCCGGCGAGTGGCTTCGCAACAGAACTGGAACCATGTTGCCTGTTTGGCTAGCGACGACGATTGGCAGCGATTGCATGTCCGAGATTCGCGGCATCGATAGTGAACTGGAAGCATTTCAATCCATCAATTATCGTCAACTCGACGTGTCAAAACTCATCGATGTCAAATTCAAGCAATCTTCAAACAAAAGTCATCTTAGCAATGATCTGGTCGATTTGTTAAATGGTTGTCCCGAACTTGACGCAGTGGCTTTTGACTTCAGTTATTTCTCGGTGGAGGATGGAGAGTCTTTATCCAGACTTACGCACAAACGGAAGCAAATTACGATACGCAATTGCGAATCCGTCGTCGACTTGAAGTCGCTTGGTGAACTGCGAATGGGAGCGAGCTCGTCGCTGCATCTCATTGGCACTGAACTCACTGAGCCAATCGCTCGCCAACTCTGTCGGGTTGAGGCATCGTGGTTGAGACTTGAATTCCACCAGATCCCACACACTGCTGTTTCTGAATTGCAAGGATATCTGGGCAATGTTTCCGTTCATTTAGGTATGGGCTCGCAGACCAGTTTAGGCTCTGAGGGCATCGTTGCATTCGCCAAGCTTGGACTCAATTGGCTCTACTTGGAACACATTGGATCTGTGCCCACAGCTTCGGAAATCGAGTTGCAGAGCTTTCCGAAAATGCGATATCTTTCGATTGCCAATTCTTCGATTTCTACATCCGAGTGCAAAAGGCTAGCCGCTTTGTTTCAGTGCGAATCCTTGTACCTTCGCGGGATCAAATCGGTTGTTTCCGACCGAGACGGATCGATTCCAGTGTTGCTTAAAGATGAAGATCTAACTCCAGACCATTGCCCCTCCGCCAAAGAGTTTGATTCTTTTTGGGAGTTGCCAAACCTAATGAACATTCGAATTTTTGATGGGGCAGGGATGGACTTGGAGCGACCTGTTGTGATAGCACCCAACGGAGTGAGTTCCTTGCGATTGCCGTAAGGACGCATCTGCCAGGTGCGACTTAGAATTGCAGGGCATCGCAATCCCAAGCAAAGAACTCGGGACCAAAGCACAAGCTACTCAGGCCTACGAAACATGGAATCGTCCATGTCTACATTTGTTTCGATTGAAATAACTTGTCGAGTCCAAGTGATGTTCGGTACCGAGAATCGAATTCTGGTTGGCTGCATCACATCGCCGAACGCGTGGTAGTCCTGGTAGTCGACCTGGTACGTAAAGGCGCCCAGGATGGTGGGCATCGAAGATGTTCGTCTCGTCAACAACCCGCTTTCAACATCAAAGTACAAGTGATTCGTCAAGCGGCTACCATTCGATGCTGCCACTAGATAGACCTCGCGGTCATCAATCCTGTCGGTCGTTATAAATGAAAGAGATGTGTAATTTATTGGAACACCCAAACCGAAAGCAATTACAGCCTCTATACGAATCTGCTCCGCTTCGTCCGATTTCAGTTCAATTGCTTTTCCGTTGGCGTGTTTCCAAGCATTCTGTCCGTCGAAGCCTTCGACTACAACAAACTTTCCATACTGAGTAGTCATTCGCGATAAGCCAGCGGCGGTTTGCCAGAGTTCTTCGGGTTCTCTCTTGCCTGTTGGTTCAATTCGCTCAGCAGTAACGTGACGTCTTTTGATTGCGTCCAATTTATCTTTGCCACCCAAGGCCACGTAGAACTTAGACAAGATCTCGTCGGCGGTTAGTTTTCGTTCGAGCTTACTTGGGACAACACTTTGGCGCACCGAATCAAGTTGAATCGCGTCCGATGGTCTCGATTGCCCGCGATGACATGTATTGCATGTAACCTCTGCTTTTCCTCCGAAGGCACTTTGGTTCAAACTCAATGTCATCGAAAGCATTTTCCTCGCGGTCTCTTTATGGCCAACATTCTCTTTGGAGAAGTTCGTTCCTTCATGACAATAGTTGCAATTAACGCCAAGCGATGCCGAAATGATGTTCATCACTTTACCCATCTGATCTGCAGGCATACTGGTCA
>JANLRK010000381.1:0-13115 GCA_031361585.1 Pirellula sp.
CGCTTCGTCACCAGCAAGCAAGCGGAGGGCAGCGAGCGAACAGATAACATACGCGGCCGGACCGGGACCCTGATGTCCGTTCTCGTCCAACATCGCAAGGCTTGTGGCATGATCGTCGGCTGTTTGGGACCATTCGCGCCGGTTTGCGAACATTTGGCCGCGTGCCACCCAGAGCGCGAATTGGTCTGGCCGCCGCTGGCTCACTCGCTCAAAGACTTCCGGTTGTTGGACCATATCCAAGTAGAATGAAAACTGCTGCGGCGACTGCCGGGCGGCCAGCGGCAGTTTGTAGATCGCCGTTGCAAAACTGGCGGCGGCGTCATCCCAAGCCTGGCTCTCGACCGCCTTGCGTCCGGCTTTCATGAAGGTGAAGACGTCCCCTTGGGTAATCTCCAAAGCCCGCTTTCGAAGGGTAGCCAGACGCTGATCGTCTCCTGCCAACGCACTGCCGATGATGTTTTTTGCCTCGCGATACAAAAGGGTGACTTGCAGCCAGTCGGACCAATCAATTGGCATTGTCCCAACTGGCCCATCGACCATTTCCTTGATCCACTGCTCGCGAGCAACTTCAAACTTGGCGAGGGAATTCCGAGCTTCATCACTGCGCCTGAGAGCCTGAAGGGCAATCGCCTGGTACACATAATTGGCCCGATGAATTTGGCCTGGAGATTTAGAAGCCGAGGCAACCAACTGATCACATACGTCGAACGCCTTTCGATGGTTTCCGGCCCGCAGATAGGCCAACACAGTTGCGGTTCGATGCCAAGGTTTGTCGCTGGCTTCATATAGATTGTCTGCGCGGCGCGATAGGTCAGCCGGATCCATGGCGGGACGAGGGGAAAGGCAACAGGCTGTCAGCAGTCGCATTTGAACGTCATTGCTACTGGAGCGGCCATATTGCCTTACAAACTCCTGGCACGCCGTACGATATGAGGTTTGCGAACGCCTAAAAGCAGATATCACTCTCCAAAAAATTCCGGTTATCTTCATTAGCGCTCTCACCGAGCAGCTAGATAAGGTAAAGGCGTTTGCTACTGGTGGTGTGGATTACATCACCAAGCCATTTCAAATGGAAGAATTGCATGCGCGCGTCGAAACCCATCTCAAGCTACGGCGCCTGCAAATCGATTTGGAGGAGGCCAATTCGACTTTGGCGAACGTCAACCGTCGTATGTTGCGCGATTTACAATCCGCGGCCCGGATCCAAGAGACGCTGTTGCCTCGCCACATACCGCCCATCCCGGGCTTGGACGTTGCCTGGATCTATCGTCCCTGTGACGAGTTGGCCGGCGATGGCCTTAATGTCATCCCTTTTGACAATGGCAAGATCGGGCTCTACGTACTGGACGTTAGCGGCCATGGCGTTGCATCAGCGCTACTATCTGTGACAATTAGCCGTATGCTCTCGCCGCCATTAGACCCATCTTCCATACTGATTCGGACTGTAAAACTTGGTAATCCTCAAATCATCATTCCGCCAGCCGAAGTTGCTGCCAACCTCAATCGCCTTTTCCCATTTGACCCGAAGACTGAACAGTTGACGACGATGGTCTATGGTATCTTCGATATCCCAAATGGATTGTTCCGCTACGTTTCCGCTGGGCATCCCGGCCCGGTGCATCTACCTAACGGTGCCGAGCCAGTGATTTTGGAGAGTGACGGGTACCCGATCGGATTGACGGATCAGGTGTATGAAGAGCGATCGGTGCAGTTAGGAGCTGGCGATCGATTGTATATTTATTCTGATGGCGTTCCAGAAGCGATGGATGCCGGTGGCATGCAATTTGGAAACGACCGACTTCTGGAGGCTATCAGGATAGGCAGGTCTCAGTCACTGCAGGACAGTGTGGCAACCCTGATCCACGAGCTCGCGCTTTGGTATGGAGAGGAAAAACCTCAAGATGATGTTTCCGTCTTAGCAGTCGAGCTATCAAGTGTTCGGCACTAAACAACTGATACCGGCTTGATCCACCTGACGTGAGAATCGTCAAAAACGCATGAGAGGGATATCTCGTGGTAAAACACGCCACCAAATGCTAAGTTATGACCGATAACACCTGCTAGGAAATTGCTGCCCAATCAGATTGCAATTGGTGGCCACGATGGCGACAGAACAACCTTCCGTGATGCATCCGGTCGGAACCAAGGCTCAGCGACGCATTCAGGAAGTCGAACCACATTCCGCGATAGCTCTGGGAGAACTGTTGGTTCGGCGAATACTACTGGCGATAGAACAACCTTCCGTGACGCAAGCGGTAGAACGATTGAGACCCTGACGACAAGTCGCGATCAAACAACGTTTCATTCGTCGAGCAGTGATGCGATAACCTACTACAGCATCGCACAACCGATGTGGAGGTTCATCGGCGATCCGCCAAGCGGTTCACTTGCAAGCAGGGAAATTCGTCAGGTCTCTCCGCACTACATCGATCGCATATGTTCACTAGCTGGCTTTTCGGGTTCGTGATTCCAGCCGGCATCCTTCAAATACGGTTTCGGGTCAAGTTCGCAACCATAGGACACGAGCCGGACTTCAAAGAACTCCGGATACGCCTCGTCCCAAGAAACGTCTTCGACCGTACTGTCCCAAAGATCATTCTCGAATCGCAGGAAGATTTCCATCCCAGTCGTTGGTAGAGCAGGCATGCGCACGATTTTCCAAAATCGATCTTGCAGCTCCCCTTTCAATGTCCATTCGTAGCTCAATAGTATCTGTATCATGATGAATTCCTGGATTCATGTGGATGGTAGTTGCAATCGAATCGTCAATTCTAGTTCCGCTACGGCGGTCGTCCAACCCATTTGCCAATCGCCATTGCTGATGCCAAAGAGTTCGTCGCTTACAAGATACTTCAAAACGCGAATCCTGTCTTGCAACGCCCTAAGGTCTAGAAGCATCGCAAATATCTCATCGTCCAGTTTTTGCTCCGGTAACTTTAATTTCAAAGTGGTCCACTATGATCCCCCTTCTTTAAACGTTTTAAGGACCTAGTTAACACGTCTGGTCAAAGCGACCTTGACTATGGCAGATCAAGGAACTCCGGTGCAAACGTATATCTTGATCGTTTGGGCGACTATCATCTGGTGCGTGATGCTGTTTGGCCGCACTTCAAATGGGTTGCGGTAGCTCAGGGGCGGTATTTCATTTGGGTGTCGCTGGCGACCGTTTTGCAATTGTCGATTACTTGGATGAACTGGGGGAAGCCATAAGCGATGCTTTTCGCCAAGCCTTCCATACGTGACCGTTCCGTATTTCGCTCAAACTGGGAATGAGTCGATAGAAATAGATTCGCTCGCGTCGCAAAGCTCGCAATCCAGCAATCAGCACGATGGCTCCCACAGTTGCCGTAATTAGGCTTCCCAGCAAACCAGAGGTTCTGGCAAGCACCAATCGCGATCGCACCACGTTTCGATCGTCGAGTGGCAGCAGCAAAGGCTCCGCAAGTCAGTCGAAAAATCAGACGACGTTTCGAGATGCTAGTGGGCGTTCGATTGGATCGGCAAGTAGCAGTGGAAGTCGAACTACATTTCGGGATAGCTCGGGGCGGATGACGGGATCGGCGAGTAGTAATCGGCGGTAGGGTTAAAGTGACCGTCCCTAGAATTCTCTTCGTGCTTTGGCGAATGCCGTAGCCTGCCGTCGAACTCAGTCGTCAAGGTCTTCGTTTGACTCGCCAATTGCGTCCTGCACGAAATCAAAGTCGGCGTCGGTCATGCGGATGGATTCGTTGTACTGGAGAGCTTCGGGCTCGGCAATGTATTCGACAGTTCCATGAAGCTCGACAACGGCTTGTTGGATCTCGCCGATTGAAAGGCGAAAGAATTCTTTGCGAAAGTTCACTTTGTTGAGGCGTTGCTTTGAAAAACGCTTGTGCAATTGCGATTCTAGCGTGGGCGCGTTTTGGCAACCGATCATCATGTGAACGTCGAAAGGAAAGGGCACCGATGCATCCCCAAGCTCTCTTACCCGGTCCAATGGGTCGAGTCGTCGCGTCATGCCGATTTTGAACACTTCATTCCCAAAGCTTCCGATGTTGGAAATTACATAAACATTGCCAGCCCGGGTTTGCTGGGCCATAGAAAGCGCCCGCTTCTTTTCTTCCGCCTCCTGAATGCGACGCTCTAGATCGGCAATTTGCGTCGCGGACTCATCCGTTGCCTTTGCGCGAGCTTCCGCAAGTAAGCGTTCCAGAAGCTTTTCTTCGCTCTCCAATCGCTTTCGCTCGCGTTCGAAGTCTTGCTCGACTTTCTGTTCCTCGCGAAGTCGCTCTTTGATTCTGGCCTGTTCTTCCCGTGCTAATTGCTTTCTGACTACTGACTCGAACTCCGACTTCAATTCGTCCACGAATAGCTCGGTATCGAGCCTCGGAACTTGAAAGCCGACCTTCGAACAAAACTCAACAGCCTTCAGAAATCGCTCTCGCGTCTGGATGAAATTGTCAGGTGTGAGTTTCGCGGCAAGCGTTTTCTTTGTCTCATCCAAGTACTTTATCGCGAGCCGACGAACCGTCTCCTTGGCTTCTCTTTCTATCGTGCTAACACGATCGCTCGCATCGCGATTTCGCATTGCAAATTCCGCGTCTAGGCGATCCCGCTTCAATTCGTATTCGTTCTTTGATACGGTCAAAGAATTGGTTGCGGCTTCCGTTAGTTGGTCGATATTTGACTGCAAAGAATTGTACTTTTGAGCCAGGGCAACTTGCTGGGACCTCGCAGACTCCAACCTCTCTACGGCCTCCCTTAACTGTTGAGCTTGAACCTGGACTTTGTATTGCTGACCAAAGAATATCGCAATGCAGTACCCGCCAACGATCATGAGTAGCATGGCGATCGCAAATGGCACACCAACAAATCCGATTATGAACAGCAATAGAGTTAAGAAAATGCATCCCGCAATTGCGCAAATGCCGACTAACAGTGCGTTGCGTGGTATTAGCGGTCTGATCTCTAAAGCTTCCACTAAATCGCCAACAGGCTCTTTCGTTACGTCCCAAAAGAGAACAACCGATTTGCATCCTGGGCATGTTTGGGGGGTGAGAAACGTCTCAGAGGGGCCTTTAACTTTCGCCCCACACTTCGGGCAAAATCGCAAAACGGGATCCGTATCGAGCATGGGACTCGCAACTCCAAATTGATTCGATGCTTATCGATCTACGAAAGTTTAGCCTAGACACTCGCGCAGTAGGCTTTAAGAATCGTGTTGAAACGGGTAAAGTGTCGGCTTGTATCATAACAACTCGCGGCAGCGGGAATCGAACAACATTTCGGGATGGCGCTGGACGGACGACGGGATCTGCGAGCAGTAATCGGCGATAAGTTTGGTTTCCCCCTCTTCGATACGAAGATATGCTTAATTGAGGGGTTCGTTCCAAGACGCAACGAAGTTTTTTTGCCTTTCACTTTCGGGCGATTCACGATCACTACGCTCTTTGTCGGCTTTTCGTAGTTCCTGCAATACTGCAAGGACACTGACTTTAGCTGCAAGTTGGTGCCTAAGCAGCCAGCATGCAATCACAGTGCCTGTTCGCCCTACTCCTCCCCAGCAATGCACGTAGACGGTCTTTCCGTCTCTGTGAAAGCCATCGATCGCATCCAGCGTTGCCGCCATTTCCTTTTGGGTTGGAACGGACATATCCTTGATTGGAAATCGCACGCATACGGCTTCAGGCTGTTCAGATTCGACAACCGTGTCATAGGGAGCGAATGGAGCGTCATTGTGAATGGTTTCGTCTGCTTCCATGAGACTTAGAAATACTCGAACGTTTGCGTTCAAAAGTGCCTTGATTTTCACACGGTGTGCCTCAGGCTCTGCATCGCCGGGATACGCGCCCGCGAGTAATAGTCCTGGCTTAACCCAATAGCTTGAACTGGTTGGTGGTTCCATCAAAAATTGCTTTGCTAAGTTGTAGTTTATTAGATTCGTATCGCACTCAATTGTCGGCTACTAAATTGCCATTCCCGACGCCAAGCGATGATAATAGAGTAGCCCAGAGACAAATCCGGTCACAATAGTCGCAATCTTTAGTTTTGCTTCATTGCCCAAACCGCATTTCGTTTGTCTCCAAAAGCAATCGGACGCTACTTTGGATAATAGCATCAGGGACTCCAGTACCACCCTTGGACGGCTGATTCTCAAAATGGATTAATTCGAATTCGGACTGTTCCAGGAGGCTCCCAAGCAATCGCGACATTCGATCCAGGGATAGGCAGCGGAGGACTGCCAGGAAGGATGCGGTGACTCGGTTTTCGCCGGTGGAGTAGGTTGAGAAGATGCTGGTCATGATTTGATTTCACTATTTGAGGATTGGACGCAACTTCGATGGTTTTACCGTATTGGTGAGGTGTATCTAATGTCCTGTCTTGATTATCTTTGGGGCTTCGTACCGAGCCAGTCGCCCCAGCTAAGCCATCCCAAATGTTTATATACACTGGAAGGCGAAGTCGGAATGTTCTTTGGAAGTCTTTCACTCTTCGCGAGAGCGAACCATTGAGACTGCGATTTTAGTTTTAGGCTTTGGGCAAATTTTCTTGCTTCATTGAAGGGCATGAATTTTCGTTTGTACACTGCTATAGTCCCTGTTCCGAGCCAGTCGCCTTCGTCGATCCATCCTTTGTCCTTGTATACTCCCCGTGGATTGGCTGGAACATCCTCTGGTAGCTTTCCGGACTTGCTCAACTCGCGCCATTGTTTTCCGTTTTGTAACATGAGGCTGCGTGCAAAATCTCTAGCCTCCGTGAATGATCGGTACTTGCGAAGTCTAGCGGCAACAGTTCCCGTTCCAAGCCAGTCGCCCATAGCGATCCATCCTATGTCCTTGTACACTACCTTAGGATTAGCAGGTATATCCTTAGGCAGCTTGCCAGACTTCGTGAAGGCGAACCACTGTTTTCCATTCTGCAGCTTTAAGCTTCTCGCAAAATCGCGTGCGTCCTCGAACGATCGGTACTCTCTAAAGCGCGCAGCAATAGTTCCCGTACCGAGCCAGTCGCCCATCCCGGCCCAGCCGTTGTCCTTATAGGTATGACCTGGAGCTAGTGGTATATCCTCCGGCAGTTTTCCGGACTTGCTGAACTCTCGCCATTCGTCACCGTCCTTCAAGTTGAGACTTCGCGCAAAAGTGCGTGCCTCCGTGAATGAGCGGTACTTGCGAAGTCTCGCTGCAACAATTCCAGTTCCAAGCCAGTCACCCCAGTTGACCCAACCTTTGCCCTTGTAAACTTTGTTTGGTTTAACAGGAATATCTTTCGGCAGCACTCCTGACTTGGAAGTTTGCGACCACTCCTTAGCAGAGCCAAGTGAAAGTGATTGAGCGAATTTTCTCGCGTCGGAAAATGAACGATGTTTGCGTCGATGGGTCGAAATAAATCCCGTCCCCAGCCAGTCGCCCATCCCCGCCCAGCCTTTGTCGGTGTAGGTATTTTGCGGAGACGCGGATATATCCGGTGGTAGCGTGCCCTTTTCCGGTAGGTTGCCTTTGCAAAATGCATTCCATTCAGATCCGGTCTTGAGACCAAGGCTCCGAGCGAAGGCACGAGCCTTATTAAAGGAACGATACTGGCGTAGATGGTCCGCTACGTTCCCCGTACCGAGCCAGTCGCCCCAGTTCATCCATCCTTTGTTTGCGTAAGTCGACTGCGGTGTTGCTGGAATATCCTCCGGCCGCTTGCCTTTCTCCGGTAGGTTGCCTTTGCAAAACTCGCTCCACTCACTTACGCCTTTGATACCGAGGCTGTGAGCGAAGCTACGCGCCTCCTGAAATGTTCGCCACGATAGCTTGGCGAGACGATCCCAGCACTTGAGTTCAATCTCATGCACGAACTGCGAGAGGTCAATGCGTTGGGTAAGACGTGCGTCCATTTCGAAATCAACGCTGCCTCCAACGGTGTGTTGCCGCCCCTGAGACACCGCCCGGAAATACTCTATGATACGGTCATCGTTGGCAGCGAGGGCGCGGAGCGTTGTGAGAATCTCCTGAAATGATTCCGATTCGAAGATGTCGTTCGGTGTGGAATTGGCGTCGTGCAGAATCGGTACGATCACGTAGCCCAACTTCTTGCCAGGGGCGGGACGAAGCGCACGACCCACAGCCTGCACGATGTCCACAGCGCTTCGGCGTGGATCGGCAAACAGCACGCAATCAATCCCAGGCACATCCACCCCTTCGGTAAGGCAGCGAGCATTGGTGATTAGGGCGCGTTGGGTATTGGCAAACTCCCCGATGACACGGGCACGAGTGCCTGTAGGCGTTTTCCCGGAGACGTGGAAGGTCTCCAGGTTCCCATAATCCGGGAAAGCTTGGCTGAAAACGTCGTTGTGATTTTTGAACAGTTCCGCTCGCTGGATGCTGCTGTGAAATGAAACGGCATGGCGAATGGGATACTTTGTCATCGCTTTGCGAAGCGCGACAAGGGAAGCCAGCATGTCGGCTTCAATCTCATCGTTCCACCGGCCTTTGTCTGGCTTAACAAAAACGTTATTCCGGATCAACTCTGCGACTTCATCTCGTGAGACGGAAATGCTGATGATCTTATAATCGCTGAGGATCGGCGGGTCATACTCCAGCGCACGCTTGAACGAGAGCAGATGGAATGTCTCGCCGTAGACGTCCGGATTTTCCATGCTTAACACACTGTCACTCTGGCCTGCATAACGCCGCTCGGTGGCGGTCATGAAGATGCGTTGGGCGATGGGCAAGTTCTCGTCGTGCAAGAGATGCGAGAATAGTTTATCCTTTGCTCCCACTGTCTTGTGGGCCTCATCCATGATGCCTAGATCAAAGCGGAACTTCGCGGAGCGTGCGGCTGTTGAGATCGCCTCGCCGCTCTGGTAGGTAGTGAAAACAACAGTAAGGCCGTCGTGTTTCTGCTTCAGCCATGATGCGATTTTAGTGGGATCGGTAAGGCACGGAACGCCAATGTCCTGACTTAGTACGGCGACATCATCTCGCTCGATGCGAGCAGCCGATTCGTCGCTGCATACGCAGATCCATCGCACGTCGTGCTGGCTGGCGACAGCTTCACGCAGCCAGACCTTCAACGTCTGTCGGATGAGGGAGAGACTGGGCACAGCGATAACGATGCGGCGGGCATCGAGCGCATTTGCAAGCCAATAGGCAGTGAGGCTCTTGCCGCTGCCGCATGGCATAATGAGCTTACCACGCGTTGCCTTATCCCTGACGAAGTGTGCGACGCCGTCCTTCACCGCTGACTTTTGGTGTGGACGCGGACGAATCGGCTTGAGCTTTACCGGCTTATGAGCGAGGTGGGCACGCAGACGGGTAAAGAAATCCGCATCGAGACCCTGCCAAATATCGAGCGCACATAAACCGATCTTCTCGTGATCCTTCAGCACACGGGTTAGTCGCTCCGTAGTGGAGCATATGAGACCGAAAGTAATTCCCTGGCACATTCCGATGAGGCCAGTGAATGTGGAAACTTCACGCCACGTTAGCGATTGATCGGTGAGATGACGATACTTGCACTGGATGCCCCAAAACTCGCCATTGTACGTTTCGGCAACGATGTCGATGCCCTGGTCGGTGGCGGGAAGTTTGAGTTTCTTGAGCAGTTCAAGCGGCACCTCCTGATGCAGCCATACATGCTTGAGCTCGCTGGCATATTCCGGCTCAAGCAGGAGGTAGGCTTTGACCAAATGCTCGAAGAGGTCGCCTTTTTGTTTGTCACTCAGCGACTGGCATGTCCTCTGAATGTCCTCCCATGATTTGCATTTGGCAATTAGGCGATCAACTGAAGCAGGCCTAGGCATTTGCAATTATCTAGTAGTGGAGAAATGGATATTAGGTAGGTTTCAAATTGTAGTTGAAAGACAAAAGATGTTGGAAACATCGGCATGTAAAAATCCGCAGGAATTGACTCCCAGCAGCATCGCAAGTGTTGCCTCGGAGCGATTGCTCGCGCCGAGTTGTAACTCGCCGGATTCGATTAGGGTGGCGAATGGCTTGTGTCGATTCTGGGAACTGGCGAATTGATCGAAAATCGCAAATAGAAGAATAGTGATTACTATTCTTCTAAAAAGCGCTTCCATTTGGTTCCGTAATTGACCAACCGTGGTCTCAGGCAAAAGTGCATGACGATCGTGAGAACATCGACGGAAGCGAGTGGCCTGCCGTCCGTGCTGCGCATCGCCAATTGAAGAGTAACGATTTTCTGGAATCGATTAGATGATTCTTTGAGCCGAGCTTACACAACGTCGGCCCAGGCTAGATACTCCTCAGAAAGTTTGCGAGGCCAGCGAGAGCTGAGTCCACGCGTACGCACCGAAAAGCGAGCATCATCGCGAAATACACGCTCTGCAGCAGGACTTCGCCATTGATTTCGCGAACAAACGAAAAGTGCATTGATGCGAATCATGATTAATTAGATTGACGAAGTCTACCTCGCCCCGCTTCAATCAGGATGTTCGAATCGGAGGACTAATTTTTAAGTTCGGTCTTGGTCAAGCCGGAGCTTCGGTCATCGATGCTTCGACAACGTTGTCGGCAAAACTCTTGTAAGAACTGCCGATTTGCTTGGCCATCGAATCCGGGAAAGCATGGAACTGGCCATCCTTCAATGCTTGCCAAATCGAATTCGAGACCAAAGAAGGTGGTTCAGCAACATCTTCCAAGCCGGCTTTTTTTCCCATATCGGTCGCAATGGGTCCCGGGTGAACGCTGACGACTTGAGTGCCTTGACCACCCAGTGCTTCACGAAGCGATTGCGTGATCGAATAACTGGCAGCCTTCGACGCTGAGTAAGTGGCGAAATCGGAAAATGCTTTCAATGACGCGACGCTGTTTAACTGGACCAATGCACCGCCTCCGTTTGCCTTCAAGACCGGGGCGAACGCTTGCGCCACGTGGATCAAGCCAACGACATTGACTTTGACTTCGCGTTCGAATGACGTCAGCGCATTTTCGCTGAGCGGATTTGCATTCTCCAGCACTCCGGCATTGTTCACGACTATTTCAACATCATTTGCCGTTGCCGCAGCGTCGTAGATGGATTGCGAATCCTCCAGGTCCAAATGAATAGCGACAACGCGTTTGCCAAACTGTTTGACTAACGGATCAGCCGAATCAAGCTTGCGGACCGCTGCGTATACCTTTTTCGCACCTTGTTGAATCGCACCTTCGACGATCGCACGTCCAATTCCCCGATTGGCTCCGGTGACCAAAACAGTTTTGCCTTTTACGTCGTAACCCATGATTTCTCCCTCACATTATTAGTTGGCTAGAAGATATTCTCAACTCTAAGGAATACTGCCGCTGGGCACAAGCCTTACACGAATCGTGATAAATTTCCTTCTGACATTCCGGATTTCAATGCGACATCGAGTTTCGCCGTCGAGTACGGCGCCAAATCGATCGACGAAAATGGTAACGAATTCAATTCATGTTGGCAGAACGAGCGGTTGTGCCGTTTTCGCCTGTTTTACCCTTGCTTCAGTTGTTTTGACTGCAAGCTCAGGTCCTCGCAAAATCATTGTTTCGGTTGCCTTCTCCCATTCGGACTTCGGCGGGTTTGACCGACTGATCATCACGCCGGCTAAGATGGTTGCGATAGGGATTATCGCACCAATAGCAAGGACAGAAACAGCAACGTGTTTTGCGTTGTCGATGTCTTGCTCTAACATAGGTTAGTTTAGGTGGATCTGCTCGGGCTCAATATCGTCTTGCGTGCCTGATTTCTTGTCTGGTCCGCTGGACCACACCCTAGATCCTCTGATTGGAATTGATGTTGCACTGATCGGCTGAATTTGCCAAGACTATGCACTCTACCCTATTTCACGGAGGAGTTGCTATGTCTGGTAGTGCACCAATCATCGTTATTACAGAAAAACAGCAGTCAGTCCTGAGTGAGTTTGCTTCATCCCGAACTATTTCCGTCTCTCTTGCACAACGGTCCAAGATCATTTTGATGGCATTCGAACGCATACACAACGACGAAATTGCAGAAGCTGTCGGCTTGAACCGAAATCAAGTTGGAGTCTGGCGACATCGTTGGAAAGCAGCGTTTTACGATTTGGTGGCAGTGGAATGTAGTGAGGGAATTCCAGCGCTCAAGCAAGCCATTACGAAACTCTTAAGCGACGCTCCACGCACCGGTCGACCTCCATCAACTACAAGCGAACAGCTAACGCAAGTTGCTTCTCTTGCTCGCGAGAACCCCAGCGATTCAGGACTGCCCACCTCGCATTGGACTTCATCGGAGTTGGCTAACGAACTCTTACGGCGAACAGTTTTCAATACCGTATCTGCTTCCAGTGTTCGTCGTTGGTTAGAACGAATGGACCTAAAGCCACATCGACATAAATACTGGCTCTTTAGCCCAGATCGATCGACGCCCGAGTTCGACGCAAGGGTACGACTCATCTGCGACGTGTACGGCGAAGCCATCGAAGCCTACAACGATTATGGTATCCACACGATATGTATGGACGAGCAAACAGGAATCCAAGCCTTAGAACGAATTGCCCGAGATCTTCCGTGCATCGCCGGCCAGGTTCGACGATTAGAATTTGAGTACATACGCCACGGAACGCTCTGCTTGTTCGGAAATTTCCATGTAGCAACGGGGAAAATCATCAATCCGGTTATCAGCGAGACCAGAACCGAAGCAGACTTTCTGAGTAACTTGAAGGGAGTGGTTCAATTCGATCCCAAGGCTCGTTTTAGGATAGTACTAGACAACCTCAATACTCATTGCAGCGAATCGTGTGTTCGCTTTGTCGCTGCGCTGTGCGGCATCGACACCAACAGTCTCGGAAAGAAAGGGCACAGTGGTATCCTGAAGGATCGTCATTCTCGCCAGTCTTTTCTAAGCGACCCGTTGCATCGAATCCATTTTTACTTCGTTCCGAAGCATACCTCTTGGATGAATCAAGTAGAGATTTGGCTTGGAGTTGTTCGACGAAAGGTAACGAGGTTCGGAAACTTTGTCTCGCTTCAAAACCTGCGAAACAAGCTGACGCAATTTATCGACTACTACAACGATGTGCTCGCTCATCCATACGCATGGACATATCGGGGTAAGCCGCTATGCATTTAGATGGTTTACGAGGAATGCGAAAGGCGACGGCCTGGTGCTATGGAATTTGCAATCAGAGGATCTAG
>JANLRK010000382.1:0-3948 GCA_031361585.1 Pirellula sp.
CTCCTTTGGACTCAAATACCTCGTCGTTTCGTACGTGTCTATGACTTGCGTATCGGTGTTCAGTTTCCGTTCGATCAAAGCAACTGCTTCATCACCGCGATGAACAAGCTCCCAATAGGCGTCATAGGACGCGCTGGCAGCATTACCGCATAGATCTGTCCAGAGACTCTCAAGGTCTTTTGTTCGAAACGAATCCGTTTCGCCAATGTCCCAAAGGTAACAGAAACCGTCATTTGCACCGCTCAACAACGAACGGCCATTCGATCCAAATCTCACCGAACTTATTATGTTTGAAGCATGTTTTCCAACATCAAAGACTTTCTGACCGGTGAACGGATCCCATAGTTTGACAGTACTGCTCATTTCACCGGTGCAAAGCCAGAGTCCGTCGGGTGAGAAGGCCATGTCTCCAGCGCCCCAGCCACCGCTAGGATGGTAATTGAATCGATAGCGCAGGCTGAGATCGCTTGTGTCCCAAAGGCTAACCGTTAGTCCATGGCCTGCCGCGACGTATCGTCCATCAGGTGAATAATCGATATGGTAAATCTGCACCTCGGGGCGTTCGCCCGGCAATTTTTCGAGGTCGATCATCGCTTGGGATTCACCACTCGTCGAATTCCAAAAGCGGATATGGGAATCCCAACCAGCTGTTACGATTGACTTATCGACTGGGCTAAACGCGACATCGTGAACACTGCGATGTTCAATCTCTGAAAGAACGTTCCCGTTCTCGAGATCGCAAAGAAACAGGACATTTCGGCGAAACGAGACCGCCGCAATCCGCATGTTCCATTTGTCAAACGCAATAGCAGTTATATCTGTATTGAGGTCAGGACCTCGCGGCCATTTCCAAGTATGAACTAGTTCGTACGTGGCGGTTTTCCAAACGGAGAGCCAAAGTTCGTCGCTGATTCTTCCGCCAGCAGCAAACAATCGTCCGTCTGCGGAAAACTCCATTGACGATACGCCTTCACCAGCTATCGTTTTTGTAGCGATTCCAGTTGATGAATCCAACATGTAAATGCGATCTCGATCATCCGCGATAGCGATTTGACTTGTCGTGGGTGAAGCGGCCGCAAGACCAGAAACATGAACGCCGCTCGGCTGGTCCAATTGGTCACCTTTTGTCAAATCCCACCGACGAATAATGCTGTCCCAGCCCGACGAATAAAGTGTCTTGCCGTTGGGACTAAAAACCAACGCCCAGGGATACCAACCATGGCCAACCAATCGATTAACCTGCTCACCCGTTTTTGCATTCAATACGTAGATCGCTTTGTCCGTCGCGCCTACGGCCATCAATTGACCCTCTGGCGAAAACTTTATCGAGGACGTATAGTTTTCGAATATATCCTTTAGAGCAATCTTCTTGGACCACACCTCGTTTCCACTCGCAACGTCGTAAAAACCGAACAGCTTGATCGCGTTCTGTCACGGCAATCTGCTTCCCGTCCGGGGAAAAATCTAGACGCACGAGCCATCCGCCAAGTTGGATCGCTCGCACATTACTGAAGTCATTGGTCGAAATCAGGTTTAGCACTTGGGGCGCGTCGCTAGTAACGACCGCCAAGAGCTTGCCATCCGGAGAGAATTCTCCAACACTGTAATGTCCATCGAACGTAAGTCGATCCTTATTTAGCCCGTTAATCGATTTGCCTGGATGATTCGCAAACTTGAACAGTACCTCACCGCTTGGTGTACCAACGATCACACCGTGCGAACTGCCGAGTGCAATCATATTGCCATCCGCGGTGACGTCTACGTACTTTGGCGTGCGACTGTCCAGCGAGGATCCTTCGTTGCGATCCTTTGGAACAACGTGACTGAAACTTTCTTTAAATTTTTTAATCGTTGGAGTCCCCGTTTCCAAATCCCAAGACACAAACTCATTAACGCCGCCCGGCGTATAAAAATGTTTGATGTCGTCAGAGAATGCAATGCCTTTTACACCGTAACTCGTAGCAGAGCCGCCAAACTTGAGTTCGCTTGGGCTTACACCCCATTTCTTTAATCCAGTGCCTGCGTCCCAAACCTCGAGGCTTGTACCCATGCTGACAGTAAACCGACCATCAGGTGAGATCGCAAGGCCACCAACAGTGCCGGCCGGCCGAAAGCTATTTGTGCCAACTCGAAACGTCGCACGAGGTGGCAAACTATCGCGAGATACGAACTGGTCATCGTTTTTCGCTGCAACTGGATTCTCAGTTTTCTGACCCAAAGAATCGATAGTAAAGGTACTAGTCGTAATCGCAAGGATCAGCAGGCTGTAGATCGCCCTAATTGGTCGGTAGTGTTTTGAAATTCTCGAAATTATCATCTACGCACCATTCCTAGATTGAAGAGACAGTCGGGATAAAACCCAAAGTCGAGGGGAGTGTTTTGCATGTAGTGAGAAACCATCGTTTTCGTTGGGTAAGCTAATGGGACATTAGCCAATTTTCAGTCGAACTTTTAGCTTGTTTAGAGGTAGCGTGTTCAGAACATTTTCAGGAACTACACCCGCCCGTCGTGCTTGGGTGATGCCGAATTTCATGAGGTTTAAGTTCGAAGTGCTGTGTGCATCGGTATTGATTACGATCGTGACACCTGAAGCAATCGCCGCAGCCGTGTTGATGTCGTTCAAATCCAATCGCGATGGGTTCGCGTTGAGCTCTAAAAACTTACAGTGAGTCCTGGCCGCATCGATCACTGCCGTCAAGTCCACGTCGTAAGCCTCCCGTCGCGAGATGAGTCTGCCTGTCGGGTGAGAAATGGCGTGGACATAGGGGTTTTCAAGGGCTCCCAAAATGCGCTGGGTGATTTGTTCACGAGGTTGCCTTTGTCCGTAGTGGATACTCGCAGTTACCCAATCCGCCTTGGCAAGGCACTCGTCGGCTATGTCCAAGCGACCGTCTTCCAAAATATCGCATTCTACTCCTTTGAGTATGAGAAAACGGTCATCCGATTTCTGATTGATGGCGTCGATCTCGTCCCACTGTTTCAAGAGCCTCGTTTCGTCTAGCCCGCGAGCCATGCTGACGCGCTTGGAGTGGTCGGTGATAGCGATGTACTCTAAGCCTCGTGCTTTCGCTGCAGCAACCATTTCCTCGATGGTGTTCTCGCCGTCCGTTGCCACCGTATGCATATGCAGATCGCCGCGTATGTCCGACAACTGAATCAATAGTCCAAAGCGACTTTGAAATGAAGGTTCGAATTCGCCTCTGTCCTCTCGCAGCTCGGGAGGTACCCACGGCATCCCAACTAAGGCGTAGATTGTCTCCTCGTCGGCTCCGGCTAGTACCTTGGATTCATCGTTAACATCGAAGACTCCGTACTCGTTGATCTTCATTCCTTTTGCTTTAGCGATGCCTCGAAGGTGGACGTTGTGTTCCTTGCTGCCCGTAAAATACTGCAGCGCTGCGCCCCATGACCGCTCTGCAACTACCCGCAAGTCCACTTGGAAAGAATCGGTCACACGGACGCTCATCTTGGTGTCGCCACGAGCGATGGTTTCCTGAATGGATGAGAAGGTCGCAAAATGATCCATGACCGATGCGTTATCGTCGCTGATAACCAGAATATCGAGATCGCCGATCGTCTCCTTGCCGCGACGATAGCTGCCCGCAAAGTCAAGTCGCTGAACAGCCTTACATTTCTTCAAATGCCCTTGCAAGCGTTCGACCAAATAGTCAGCTTGGTCAATCATCAGTCTTTGCGCTGCCTTTTCAGTGATTTGCATGTTCTGCAGGATGGACTGCTGTGTCTTTGCACCGAAACCCATCAGGGAAGCGACTAGTCCCGCTTCGCAAGCAGCCCGCAAACTTGCCAAGTCGGAGACCTGTAACTCTTGAAACATTTTCATGGCTTTCTTCGCACCAACCCCTGGCACCTGCATGATCTCACGAAGTGTCGGTGGGACTTCCTTGCGCAGTTTCTCCAATTGAGGAAGGCTGCGAGTTCGTACCAACA
>JANLRK010000383.1:0-5780 GCA_031361585.1 Pirellula sp.
AGCTGCTGACGAGCCAATCTGTGGCTCTGTCGTCATCGTTTCGATACGCGCGGCCGAGTCGCAAACGACCTCCCAATTCGCTTCGTCGTGGCTAAGATCGATTTGTTGGAGCGCCGCACTACCGGTTAAGATTGGGATGCCCGCACCGCATTGAATCGCCTCCAGCTGAAATTCGAACGCAGCAGTGAACTGTTTGGACGGCGTTGTTTCAAGTACGGAGTCTGAGGCGGCATCGCTTTCTGCCGCAGGAATGGTAACGACGTAAGTCACTTCCTGATTGGGCACTTCCAGTTTGCTTAGCCGTAGCCCGGGTCCGTTGAACTGGGTCAGCACTGCGGGTGCACGAAGCAGCACGAAGCGATCACCCGGTCGACCCGCGATGGTGATGTCGGCTGAAGCTGTCAGCCGTTTGTCACGACTCGACACTGTCCACTTTTGAAGCAATGAGCTAGCAGAGTGCATGTTTTCGACCCCGGCGCTATTGGCTTGACTCGCAGGTGCATCCGCTAATGTCTCTACAGCTAGCAACTTGCTCGTCGAACACATGACTGTAGAGCCGACTAAGAAAGCGAGAATCGAAGTGGTAACCACCGAACCTTGATTGCCTCCAGATGACTGTTGGTCGTTTTGAGTTTGCGACTGGCCGTCTGTCGCCTTTCCAGCCAAGTCCGCGATACTGATCTTGTTCCATTGAATGGCTGCGGGCACGAATTGGAAGACCAAGATTGCTAATGCTAACAGTCCAAAGAACCACGGTGCGCTGTTGGTTTGCATCAGCAGTCCAATCGCGATCATTATCAAAGCGATCCAACGCACTAACCAAGCGCTATTCGATATACGAATTCGCAAAGCGAGCAATGCCACCAAGCCACCAATCGCAGCGATCGCAAGACCTGGCCAGGAAACATAAGCTCGCCAACTGGGGATGTTGCCTACTTCCAAATTCACACTCTCTCCTGACGCCAATACGGGCAGACTTAGCTGAAGCGGTGCGGCAGATGCGATCAGATTGAACGCGTACCAGCTTGCGAAGCCAGCTACGACGATGGCGATCGCAAAGGCGAATAATCGGATAGGAACCGAACTTGTTATCCCGACTACGACTGCTAAGATCGCGATCGCAATTAAAGGAATCAGACCACGTTGAGCCAGCCAATCAAAGCCGTTTGGCCACACGATGGGGATCGTCGGTTCGACTGATCCGCCGCTTGGAATGAGCACATGGTTCTCGTCGGCTTTTACATTCCATTGGGTCTTCAATACCGGCGCGAAGACCTTCGGCAACACAAGCGACGCGTGCCGTTTGTCCAGAGCTGGTTTTCCGAGTCGCAAGCTGACTTCGACGGGCGTGTTGGGATCAGCGCCACCTGGTAACGGAATCAAGGTTTCATTACCAGCTTGTCGAGCTGTTACGGGGCGACCGTTGACAGACACTGCCCACAAGCGAACGGGAGCGCCCGGCAACTGCAGCTTCAGTGTGCGCTGTCCTCGCGATTTGACATAATACAACACGTCCGTCACCAACTCTCCGTCTTGCGAAACGCGGCTATTGGCTTCGGCGAATTCGACAACCTGCGCTGCCGTTGTGCCTGGATCGAACCAGTTGACCTTCAATCTCAAATCGAACGGACGCTGTGTGTATTGCCAAGTTCCAAGCGTCGGTGCCGTACTGAGCAATCGAAATTCGGCTGGCAACTCGAGCGGATCAAGCACCAATAGTTGACTTGAGACCAGCAGCGTTTCCATTTCCACTTGTACTGGACTGACGACTTCGATATAGCCGCGATCCCCTTGCACACCGAGCGGAGTGACCAGTCCCGCTTGAAAGGAACCATCGGCGATGTTGGGCTTTTCTTCGAATGCTACCAGCAAAGTATAAGCTCCCAGAATCGGCTGTTGTAGCGAGACAATCAACGTGTCCCCTTCGCGCCGCCAATTGCGAATCTCTTGACCATCGACGGTGATGTTGCCGAGCTTGGCTGGAACCGTCAATTGCCATTCGGCTACAGGTGCACCGGTGACCGAATAGTTGATCAGCGCACTACCATACACGGTTCCTTGGCTCAGTGAATACTGATGAAACACATCCGATTGGATGCTGCGTTCCAGTTGCTCGATCTGCATCGTTGCCGTCCAGCCCGGCTCGCGAATGCGGAACGCTTGTTGAAGATTGGCCACTGGCCTCGGGAAGTAGGACAATGGCTTCTCGACCAACAGATCAATCGTACCCACAGTTGCGCGAAATCCAGGAGCAGCCACGATACCAATGTCACCGCGAACCGCTTTTGCTTCAGGAAAAAGAATGTGTGGCAAGCTCCATTGGCCCGTCTTGGCGACTTCGTTCTTCTCCAATCGCAAGCCGACAAGTTGACGTCCTTGAACGTCTTGGCCGAACAGGATCTTGAGGTTTCTGACGCCGTCAGTTGCCTCGGACGACGCCATATAGTCTGCCACGCTTGAACCCGTTACTGCTACGATGGAGTAGTCTGACGGAATGCTCAAATTCCATTCACGAATGGTTGCCTCGCGAATATCCAGCTCGATGTCCGCCGAAATAACACGATCGGATTCGGAAAGTTGATATAACACGAGTTGTGTGACGCTGACCTCTGGCTGCACACGATCGGCCACGATGGTGAAACCATAGTCGGCCGAGGGAAAGCGATAGACAACCAGTTGTCGCGATTGCAATGCGTCCCCTGGGAATTGTTCTGGCGCCAATTGCGTCAAGCCGCGTAAACCTGTTGGTTCAACACTAACCGAACCAGAATTGGAGATGCGAAGATGCCCTGAGTTGCGAATGGCCCCTTGCGGTTGAAGGCTAAGTCCCTCGACGCGAACGGGGAATGCTCCCAGTGGAGTTTGGCTGCGAACGGCAACTTGACTGTTGCCCGTGAGCGGTTGATTGAGCGCGATCTCCAACTGTCGTTGATTGCCTTCGCCGACAACGTTCCAAGCAACGATATTGTCTCCTTCGACATTCAAGATCTCACCTGGCCCAACCAGTTGGATGGTGAGCGACTTCAATTGCCCTTGCAGCAACTGATATGTGATTCGGTGATCTTGTCGCAACAGGCCTGGGCCGACTGTGGCTTCGATCGTTGCGTTGGTCGTGAAGAACGATTTGCGTTCGCCGGTACTTTTCGCATTTTGCCACCGCAAGATCACGTGCCCAGTCGCCGGCAAGAAACCTTGCCAATCTTTTTCAATAAGCAGTGGAACAATAGCTTGTTGATCCCGAGCGAATTCGATCCCTTCATCCAGGCCACGCATACGGATCGGCACGACAGCGCTTGCGGCTACGCTAAAGTCCAAGCATTGCCAGTTGGACTGATCGGTCTTTATGGCTGCCACAAAGTCCAATGCAATCGGAAAGCTGCCGGCCTTAGGAAAGACCAGCTCATAAACCGGGCCAGCATCCGAGTTCAACAACTCCAGACGATAGTCCGAGCTTGGCGGCAACTGACTGATGGCTAAGTTGCCCGACAAAGCGCGCAGTCGAGTATAAGCCACGCTAACATTGGCGGTACCGCGAAGTTGAAAGCTAACGGACTTACCGCTTGAGTGAAGATCTCCGACCAGTGTTGTGTCAAGCAGTTCAACGGCAGGGGGCAAGGCGCTGCTGCGATCAAGCTGCAGTTCTAAACGACCGCCAGTTGATGTTTGAAGTCGGTCGATCCGTTTGCTCGAAACGAGCGGAGCGAAGCCGACCGCGGCAACGAGCTTGCCTGCGACGCCACCAACATATTGGATCTCAATCTGCGAATCGAAGCCCAGTGCCTTGCCCGGCATCAAGTGCGCGAGTTCCACTCGCGTGGGCAACGCTGAATGTTCGCTGCGAATGCGGATCGTTGCTGATCTATCACTAGCGGGTTCGCTACCATCCGCCTTGTCAGCATGACCTTTATCATTACCGGACAACTTGAGTTGCAGATCGAGGAACCGTTGTGAACCTATTGTGCGCACCGACCATGAAGCGATCGACTCGCCCTGGACGTCAATCACATCTCCCACGCCGCCTAGTCCAAGACTGATAGTTTCGCCCTGGCTACTATCCCCTTGGACAATGCGAAGCTGAAGTTTAATACTCTGCTCGATTGCTTTTACGTCCACCAGCACTTCTGCGCGAGCGCTGGCAGCGTACAAAAACGCTGGTGGTTTCGAAGCTACTGGAGTCAAGATGATTGTATGAGCCTCTGGAGTTCGCACCGTATTGGTGTCTGTTGATTGCCCGAAGCAAGTCAGGCTTAGACCCATCAAGAACCAAGCGAACAAGTGAGTTGTATTTTTGGTGAACATGGTTTGAAGTTTGAAGTTTGAAATCTGAAGTTTGAAATCTTATGACTAATGACTAATGACTAACGCCTGCTCGATCATCGCACGTAATTGCTGAACTCTTGGTTGACTAGCGACTTGCTCGGGTAACTTCGCGAGTAGTTTTTGCAAATGTGCCAACTCAACGCTGTCGGCTAACGGTCCACCGCCGAGCTTGGTAGCAAACAAAGCAGCACCGGCGGCGAGTTGCATGGAGGCTTGTGCTTGTTCCAACCTTGGAGTGTTGGACTCATATAAGATGGGCCAACGGCGCTCGACCATTTGGTCCGTTGATATATCACGAAATCGCACGGAAACGCTGCCAACATCGCCACTGCCATTGGGCTTGACTTCAAACTGGTATACAGCCACTCCAGCCTCGGCTGCAGCCATCTCGGCAGCATCGACTTGGTCGTTTTTAAAATCTTCTTTAGCGAGTCGATGCTTATCGAATCCGAGTAGCTTGTATCGACCGACTCGCTGTGGATTGAATTCCACTTGCACTTTCACGTTCTGAGCCGATGGACGAAGGGCTCCGGCGATTTGAGCGGCAAAGCTCTCGCTGGCGGCGGCGACTGAGTCGAGCAGATAATAGCGACCGTCACCTTGGCGGGTTAAGGCCTCTAGTACTTCATCGTTCAGATCCAGCGCACTGATTCCTGCGGCGTCGAAGGCGATACCAGCGTCCCGCATTTGTGTAACCAACTTAGCAAGGCTATCGGGATCGGCGTTGCCTAAGTTAACTGCTCCATCGGTCAACATCACGATTCGATTTTGAGCACCGGCGAGTTGTTGTTCCGCAGCCTTTTCGCGAGCCAGCAACAAGGCGGCTTCGATGTTCGTGCCACCTTCGCTCGGTAGGGTCTCAATCAACTGCAAGAGCTTTGCCCCTTCGTTACCGGGAACCTTATCGGCCAGCAGACGCGGTGTGCTGGCGAAACTGATCAACGTGATTAGGTCGGTAGAGACTAATTGTTGCGTTAACGATTGGAAAGCTCGCAAGACCGCTTGACGGCGATCGGGCCGTTCCATCGAACCGGAATTATCGAGAAGGATAGTCAGCCGGAGGGGAGTATTCTGCGAGCGGCCAGTGGCTGCGGTTCGCATTGAGACACGCAGCAAGTTGCGCTGCATCAGGAATGGATGAATCGCTTGTTCAACACGGCAAGCGATTTTTTGATTGCCGCTTGGCAATGGATCATGGTAATCGAGCGCGTTGACAAACTCTTCGATACGGATCTTAGCAGCTTCGGGCCATTGCCCTTGACTGAGCGCAGCTTGAGCAAGCTTGAACGAAACATCGCTCACATGTAGCGAGAACGTCGAGAAGGCGTCTGCCGCGGCCGACTGTTCGTCGAGCGTCGCTGGTTGTTGCGGTGAAGCCAGTTTGCTGTCCGCTTTGATATTACCAAAATCTTTGGACGCGATCTCGGGGGCAGGTGCCTGCCTGAACATCCAACCAAGAC
>JANLRK010000399.1:0-5009 GCA_031361585.1 Pirellula sp.
TTCCTTTGACCCCGATCCGCTTGACATACTGACCTACTCCTGGGACGTGAACGGCGACGGAGTGTTCGGTGATGCCAGTGGCGTCAGTCCCACTCTGACTTGGACGCAACTTCAGGCTCTTGGAATCAACGATGGGCCTAGAACGGTTCCAAACGTCCGAGTGCGCGTCGATGATGCTCACGCTCATGTAGTAGATTCCCCCGTAACGACGCTAACGGTAACCAACGTCGCGCCGACTGTGGGCGCGATCACCGCACCGGTGGACCCGAAAGCAGTGACGACACTCATCAACGTGAGTGCGAACTTTACTGATCCAGGTACCGCCGATACGCATACTGCTTCCTGGAACTGGGGTGATACTACTTCGTCTGCAGGCACTGTGACTGAATCAAATGGCTCAGGTTCCGTGAGCGGAAGCCACGCCTATTCCGCCGCTGGCGTATATACCGTGAAACTAACAGTGACAGATGACGACGCGGGTTTCGGCACGTCCACATTTCAGTACATCGTAGTTTACGACCCCAGTGCGGGATTTGTCACAGGCGGTGGTTGGATCAACTCACCGATTGGTGCTTACTCAGCGAACCCAGCACTGACAGGCAAAGCTAACTTCGGCTTTGAGGCCAAGTATTTAAACGGGAACAACGTGCCAACCGGTAATACTGAGTTCCAGTTCAAATTGGCCAACTTTAACTTTAAAAGCACGAGCTACGAATGGTTAGTCGTTTCTGGTGCGAAAGCTCGCTACCGAGGAGTTGGTACGGTTAACGGAGCGGGAAGCTACGGTTTCGAACTCTCGGCTTGGGACGGTCAAGTTAACGGCGGGGGTGGTGTGGACCGATTCCGAATCAAAATCTGGAACAAGAACCAAGGCAATGGCGTTGTTTACGACAACATGATGGGTGCAGCCGATGGTGTTGATCCGACCACAGCGCTCGGCGGTGGCAGCATTGTTATTCACAAGAGTGGCCAACCGCTACTGGCATCAGGCGGAACCTCAATTGGTTCAGGCACAGGATCACTTACTCAGGAAACATTGAACCAAGCGGTCGACAAGGCGATCAACTATTGGCAAAACACCGGAATCGATGCGTCGGCTCTTAACAACTTGCATCAGATAAATGTAGAAGTCGCTGACCTATGGGGCGACGAGTTGGGGATTGCCTCAGACACGAACTATATCTGGATCGATCGAGATGCTGCTGGGTACGGTTGGCAACTGGATACGTTAGGTTCGAACATACCGTTGGCGAACCGTGGAATGGACTTGATGTCGGTTGTCGCCCATGAGCTAGGCCACAAGTTAGGCTTAGAGCATAGTCAAGAGGCAAGCGACCTCATGTCACCAACGCTTAATGTTGGCGAACGAAAGATGGTCGGCAATGTAGGAAATCTCCTCGGGTACTTTAGCACCAAATCGGAATTGTCGGACAATCTCAAATTAGATGTTGTACGCCTAAGTAGCCGAGACACCGTGCGATTGCTCAAGGAAGACTCCGAAGAACTCAAGGCTCATGACCAGTTGTTGGCCCGTTATGACGCCGGTCCATCGAAGCTCGCGCTGAGGAATGTGTTGGCTGCGAGCAATTATGTGTCAAATGCAGAGCAAAAATCTGACTTAGAATCAGAGGACGCATTGGCAGATGGCCTCATGGACGTGATTGCCTCAGCACACTTGGTCGTGCGATAAAGAATGAGTGATCCAAGTTCGTAATTCACACAATGGAAACCTGCGTGAAAATGTTGGAGTTTCTAAGCGGTGCATGGCATGATGCCATCACCGCGTTTGCAGACGCGCTTGGATCTAAGTAGCGAATTAGCAAGAAGCATATATCCACACGGATCGCCCATCCACTGTGGAAAGCGTCGTACTCCTGCAGGATCGGCCTAGCCAGCAACCTAGCAGTTACCATTTCCACAGGTTGGACTGAAGCTGGATTCACACTAGCTCATCAACTGTGAAAGCGTCGTACTCCGGCAGAATCGACCTAGCCAGCAACCTAGTAGCTACCGTAGCAATTGCGAATCCCATCCATTGTGAATCCGTCCGCTTCCTTCCGATAGGCTTCTGCGATTTCCACAGGATTGTGCCTAGCTGCTAGATTCTTGAATTCGGCTGGATGCAACGGTTGTTCAACTGTGGAAGCGTCGTGCTCCTGCAAGATCGGTCTAGCAGCAACCTAGCGTCTACTGTGAATCCGCCCGCTTCCCGCCGCCAAGCTTCTGCGAGTTCCACAAGGATGTGCCGCTTGCATATTCCCAAATCCGCTGTCTGTGAGATTACCAAATTGGTTAGCTGGATTCACTCCTAGCTCCTCAACTGTGGAAGCGTCGTACTCCTGCAGGATCGTCCTAGCCAGCAACTAGCGTCTTCCATAGCAATTGCGAATCCCATCCATTGTGCAAGCGTCCGCCTTCTTCCGACACGCTTCTACTTTTTCCACAAGGTGGTGCCTAGCTGCTAGCTTCCCAGATTCGGCTGGATGCGAGGCTAGCTCAACTGTGGAAAGCGTCGTACTCCTGTAGGATCGGCCTAGCCAGCATGCCTCTCAAACAACCACGGAGCAACGAAAGGGGGATTCCCAAGCGACGATTACGGTGGAGGTTGCTGCCTTAAGGAGTCCAATTAGTCTCGGAGTGTCAAAATGGAAATCAAATCGCTTGTATCGATCGTTGCGGGATCAGATTCCGCGAAAAGTAAACGACTGGCCATAAGGAAATCATGGTCGGAACAAGAAAAGGAAGTGCGACGCCAGATGGCGATGGACTCCGAGTTGCGCTTAGCTTCTCTACTCGCATTGCTTGAGGCAAAGGAAGACAGTGCTAGAGAATCGAAGCAGTGGGCTGCTTGTGTCTAGAGTTAAACGACGACTCAGATTTTAGAGTCGTCCGATGAAACGCTCGTTTCTGGCGTAAAGGTTGCACAGAGGTAAATCATCGTAACGTTAAGCCGATCCGATGACGTTTCAGCCGGTCGCATCCAAACGACTTCGAGGCTGACTCGATGAATCGATTGTGAAAAGCTTTCTCATCCATCTCACAACGACTTGTGACGTGTGGTACGCGAAATGCCGGGTCAAATGTAGGTGTTTAACAAACAATTTTCAATCAATAACGGGAGCAGGACGATGACCACTTGGAGCAAAAAAGACGAGCGACAATATGAGCACATCAAAGACAGCGTGATGGCGACCGGCGACAGCGAAGACACCGCGCAGGAAATTGCAGCTCGAACGGTCAATAAGCGTCGTCGCAAGGAAGGAAGGACGCCAAATAAAACGAGCCAGGGAACGGGAAATCCCAATGTGGAGTACCAGGATCGTAGCGTTCAAGAGTTGCGAAATTTGGCTGCGGATCTCAAGATCGATGGTCGGAGCAAAATGAACAAGGCAGACCTCGTTCAAGCTATTTCGAAAAGCCGATGAACTTGGTCCGAAAGTTGCATTGTGTGAAGTATCTTACGTGCAATTCGCTCGCATTCATCAGACTACATAAGTGTTTCGGAATGGTCGCTCTAAAATGGGGCTACCTTTTTGTTGTTGTTGGAATTTGTGATGACAAGGGAGGAGAAAATATGAGAAACACCAACGTGACAGATATGCCAAAGCAGTGGATTAAGTCGGTAGGCAATCGGCCGGATTATCAGCCGTTCAAAGGCGATCCTGATATCCCACCACCTGATAGGCCAAGTCCAGGTTTACCTTACCCAGGCGACCCGCCGGACCTTCCTCCGCCATTGCAAGATCCGCCACCCAGTCCTCCGAGACCGACGCCACCTCTGCAGTCACCAATCGATCTTAGAAAGTAAGGTTGGATACACCCATTTTCAATAGCGTTACAAGTTTGTTGCTCTTTGGGTCCCAATAGTGTGCGTGGATGGGCATCACTTTGATGGAAGCGTCCTTTTTATCTCGTCCTTCGGACCGCTGATCTTTCGGTTTCTGTTTCTTAGAAGCGGTGCGCAAATCGTCTCGGGCACGTGAGGCCGATGATCCAGTATCGTGCGTATTTTGTTGACTGCGATTGTCAGACATGATTGTTTCCCCAAAGAAATGAACGGAGCAATGAAAGGTCAATGTTTTCCTTTGTCGACGTCGGCTTTTCACGACCATAAGTCTTGTTGAAGGGCGCATCTTCATCGAGCGTTTCCACGTAGAGAGCTCCTTCACCACCAACTCGCTTTTTGGTTTTTTAATCGTGAACGGGCTCGCGTCCCTAGCTGCATCCACAGGAGGCTGCCGATGCGGACCAGTTTCCTTCGGTCTCTTGCGAGTTCTTATTTAAATGGACATGATTGTCAACTTTCGAAACCCAACTCGTTGGAATGTAATGGTGTTGACCATCAGTGCTATCTTTACGAGTCAATTTAATGGCCGACCCCTCGAGGTGATCCACCACGCCAATTTGCTTTCCGCAGGACGCGTAGACCTTCATGTGGTCCTGTATGCCCGCAATTCCTACGTCCTTCGTTTCAAGTCCAACGGTCTCTTTCACCATTTCCACTGCCTTGCCCGTGCCCGCAGCAATATTGCTTGCGACTGCCTTTGCGGTTTTGGCGACTTGTGTACTCGCATCTGCCAGATTGTCTTTGATGGTCTTGGCCATGATTGTCTTCTCCGAATATCTAAAGTGAAGGTAACGACTTGCTTTGGGCGATCAGACTGCTTCCGATCAGCAAATCCACGATCCCTTCTACACGCAATCAGCATGCCGACAAACGGTTGAACGAGGTGCTCGATGAATTACTTGGTTGCTTTCGGCCAAATTTCCACGCTATGCGAATTGCATTGGCTTCTGCCTGAGCAAGCGTTGATCTGTTTTCGGCCACGATGAGGATCCACCAACCACAACGCTCGCCGATGCCTTTTCGACTTATTTCGACGGTGCATTCCTAGTACGCACTGCTTCGGCCGCTAAAGGATTAGATTCCGTCATTGTTCTAGGGGCGAGTGTGGGCTGGCCTTGGTCGATTGCCGAATTGCGAATCCCGCAGGAACCTTGCCTTCGCC
>JANLRK010000400.1:0-26585 GCA_031361585.1 Pirellula sp.
ACGTCAGGTCTCGCATCTTTGGCGACAGTTGCAATCGCCTCGACTGCGCGAACGCAGTCGTCAAGTGACCGGGCAGTCTTGGCGCCGATCGTACCGGATGTCGTCAGTCCCATGTGCGCGACGATAATGTCAGCTCCGGCATCAGTCAATGCGCGGGCCTGAATCGAATCAAATGCGTAGGGAGTTGTCAGCAGATCGAGTTCGTGCGCTGCGGCGATGCAGTCGATCTCCAACTGAAAGCTCATGCCTGTTTCCTCGAGGTTCTCTCGGAATGTCCCGTCTATCAGTCCTACGGTTGGGAAGTTCTGGATACCGGCGTAGCCGAGCGCCTGTAGTTCGCGAAGGAAAAAATCGCGGATGAGAAACGGATCTGTCCCACATACGCCTGCCAGAACCGGTGTCTTCTTTACCGCGGTCAGAATCTCAGGAGCAAGTTCTCGGACAATCTGATTTGCATTGCCATACGGAAGCATTCCCGCCAACGAGCCACGTCCGGCCATGCGATATCGCCCCGAGTTATAAACGACGATGAGGTCGATCCCAGCAGCTTCCTCGCACTTGGCAGAAATGCCAGTTCCTGCGCCGCCGCCAATAATGGGCCTTCCCGCTCTCAGCTTCTCGCGAAAGTTAGCCAGGATGGATTCTCTGATTTGGACCATGCTATTCATTCTCAATCGAGTTAAGTTTCATTCTGCTTTGACGATAGATTAGTTTCAGCGTGCCGACCACATCGCTCGAAATGTATCGACCAAGGCGGCAGCGAATTCCGGATCGTTGATGTGCAATGGCAAACGACGAATGGTGCGATCATTTGTCTGAACCACCGATTGTTCCAGCTCTTCGAACAAGGCTTCATCTGCCTCTGGATTGTGAAAAGGTTGGCCTTTGGCGTCGAGAGCTGAGAGCCCTTTTTCTGGGATCAAAATCGCGATGGGACTATGTGACCGATTTACTTTTTCCGCAATCCAACGCGCAGACAGACGGTTTTCTTCCGCGTTGGTTCGCAGCAAAGTTATCAGAGGATTATGAACATGCAATTGCCGATATTTGAACTGACCCGAAACGGTCGGCAACGCCCCGAAATTCACCATATCCAATGCGCCAAGACTCATCACATAAGGAACCCCGCTCGAAATGATCGCATTGAAGCGATCGGAGCCCGCTGGAAAAATTCCCCCGACGATTTCATCTGCCACTTCGGTGGTGGTAATATCCAATACGCCATGAATTAACTTAGAATCAACCAACTTGTCCATGGACTTTCCGCCGGTTCCGGTTGCGTGAAAGACCATCGCGTCAAAGCCGTCTGTTTCCAACGCTATTCGAACAGAATTAACGCATGGTGTCGTTACGCCAAACATGGTCATGCCGACAGTCGGCTTTTCCTCGACAATACGTCTAGGTCTGTACTTAACCATTCCGGCCAAGGCATTTGCGGCGTTGGAAAGAATCTGTCGGGATACGCTGTTGATGCCTGCAACGTCCACAATCGATGGGAACATAATCAGGTCACTGCAACCTACATACGCGGATACATTGCCACCCGCGACGGTCGAAACCAAGACCTTGGGTAGCCCGATCGGCATAGACCGCATCGCATGGGAGATCATCGCTGTGCCGCCTGATCCGCCTAGTCCTATTACCCCCAACACGCGCCGGGCTGAGTCTTCACGAATTAAGTATTTCTGCAGCGCCGCGCCCATAGCCTCGACCGCGCGGCCACGATCTTTTTGGGTTAGGACTATTTCACTGCCCGCTGGATGGCATGCCGCAACCACCTCTCTAAGAACATCCGGTTGAATGCTTGGCGGCAAAAGGGTCCCAATGTCGACCGTCACAACGGGAATACCGATACTGCTGAGTCGTTCGGCGACAAACATCAACTCAGAACCCTTCGTGTCCATGGTGGCGATGGCATACACGGCCGGTGACTGTCCGTTGGATTGTTTTTCCATCATGAAAATCAACGTTGGTTCGTACTAGGAGAAGGTGTAGCTGAATGCACCGCTTTTCGTGACTCGTTGAGAAAGGAGCGATTCAACCAGGGCAGGTTGTGAAAACAAATAACAAATAACAACTAACAAAACAGGACTGCATTCTTGCCATGCGAGACCCACATTTCCCCTACTTGGCTAAGCGAGCTCCGAGAGGTACGAGTTCGTTGAAGCGATCGACATGTTCTTTAGCAGTCCAAGAAATTCCACGAAACAAGAGAACGCGGAAGATTGGATCGTCGAACGTCCAGCTATAATGACCAGGAATGCTTACAAAGACACGACCGTCACCTTTTTCATAAGCCCAAATCTGTGGCGTCGCTTCGCCCTCTTCGGTGCTAGTGCCGAACAGCGTGACGTTGCTCAGGTTGCCAGTCAATTTCCAGTAGCTTTCATCGTACAACTTCAACTGGTCGATGTTGCGCATGATGGGGTGGTCTGTATTGTGCATGTCCAGAGTCAATGGCCCGTGTCGGTAGCGTATGCTGCCTCCCTTGGATGCAAGACCTATTCGAGTCGAAAACTCGGCAACACGATCATCGCCATTCACGGCCCAGTGAATATAGACCGCACCTCCACCGCGAGCCAAATACGCGTCGAGACTCTTCGCGCGTTCGTCATTCCATGCCCCTTTTTGAAAGAAGATCAAAATGTCTGCTGCGGCCATTTGTTCCTGGCTTGGAAAGTCCCAAGCAGCGCTCACGTTGACATGAGGAGCCGCGGCTAGCAACTGACCCCACTGCATTTGCCAAGCTGGATAATCGTGCTCGCCAGGTCCATGGTCTTTCTTGCCCGCGACCAAGACAATATTCAATGTTCGAAGCTCTTTCGCTAACGGCGGGGAACCAGCCAGCGCAGCCGCCAACTCAGCTTGCGTTCGAATCGGTGGTGCCTCCAAAGGCGCGTCCATCGGCATGTGCGGCGGCGGAGTGAGCAAGTAAGTCATTAGATCGCGCTGCTGCTCTTTGGACAGCTTCTCATTCGAGCCTGTTGGCATGACAGAAACTTGTGCTGGTTTCATTTGGTCGATCTCCGACCGAACGATCTTGGTAGAATTCCCTTTGTCGTCCCCCAAGATCAGTTGGCCCGCCTCATCTCGAAGGACACCGGTAAGCACTTGGCCATCTTTCAATGCTATGATGTGACCGATATAATCCGGATTGATCGCAAAGCTTGGGTTGACGATGTCACGTATCACCGAGGCATAATCGCGATGGATCAAATTGGACAAGTCCGGCCCTATCTTTGCGCCGACGCCACCGTTCGCATGACACTTAAAACAGCCAGCCGCCTCGCTGTGAAACACTCGGCGTCCCAACCCCCAATTGCCACCTTCAATCTCGGCAATCTTCATTGGCTTTTCATCTATCTCTGTCGCGTCTTTCGACTTGACCCAGGGCATGTAGAAACGATTCAGCGGCAATGGCCTATGCCGAGGATCTTCGGACGTGTGAACCGACACGTTCAACTGTAGCGCGTCGGCAGTTGACTTAACCAACTTGATCTCAAGGTCAACTAACTCCGTCGCGTCGCCCGAACATGCTAATTGAACGACATTGACTCCATCGATAGAATTCGATTCAATTTTCCCTAGTGAAGATGTAACCAAAATTGGTTGACGTGACTGAAGAACAAGCGTTACCGACTCGGCGGGCCACTCGTAATCAATCTTCGCACCGGGTTGAACGACAGGTCGCAATATATGATGCAAATCGACATTCGTTTTGAGATTCAACTCGCCTCGCGATTCCATGGCCGACCAAAGTGCATCGTGCTGAGCACTGCCGCGCGTGAACTCGTGCGCAACCTGCAGATTCAAATGCGGCAACCACCCTGTCCTGTTCAAAGAAACGGCTTGCACATTGTCTTGAGGAGTCCAGGTCGCTTGAATACCCGCCAACGAAAAGTCGAGGTCGATCTGAGGGTGCGCCAATGCTTTTTCCGTTTTGGCTGATTCCTCTTGGCGGGGTAAAGTGACAGCGTAATGCGAGTTCGCTTTCATTGATGCTGTGCTAATGATCATCGTCCGAAGGTCGCTGGTAAGCGACGCACCTGCCACTGGCAAATTGGTTCGAGGCGTCGCCAATTGACGTTGAACTACGGCATACGGAGGCACAAGCGTTTCAAAACGATCGCCGGCCCTCACGAATTCACCAAACTCGATTTGGACATGTTCCGCCAAGTTGCGCAATTTGAGCGGATCGAGCGGACGGTCAAAAGCTACACGTATTTCGTTCGGCGATTCTGCCCAAGTGGCCACCGGTTGCGGGGTGGATGGATTCGTGTATTTGATGCGGAACAATTTTCCTTTTCCCGCCGGACCGGTGCCCCAGTCGGGCGGACCGCTATGGCAAGCCACCACGAAATCGCCGTCCGGCGCTACACAACCGTCAATGGTTAGCATTTGCAACGCAGCGAATAATTGCGTCGAAGCGACATAGCCAGAGTCGGTCTTGAACAACTGAGTGCGCCAAAGTTTTCCTCGTGACTCGCCACAAACTAGCGCCTGTTTGGCCCAAGCCGATGGACCGAAGACGGGGCCACCGTTAATGGAGTTGTTGAAGACCATTCCGCAAGTCGATTGGTGTTGCGGACCGTAATCGAAAGTCGACGGCTCGTCGATCACGTCCGGGTTGTGGCGTGGATGTCGCGGGGGAAAGCCATAGTGGCGGCCGGCTTGGATGTGCAGGAGTTCGTCTAATGGATTGCCATTGGGCAACCAGGTTGCACCCTCTTGCTCTGAACAAAACAGATCGCCTGCATCGTTGAACGCGAAAGCGATTGGAAAGCGAATTCCGGTGCAGACCGTCACTCGCTTGCTGAAGTCGGGTGAAACGCGTTGCACCGTGCCTCGTTCGCTCTTGATGTCATATGCCGCTTTGCCTGAATCGTCGACCATATAAGCGTTCGCGTAGTTCGCGGTCCCAAGGCCAAAATACAGCGCGCCCTCTTTGTCCATCGTGATGCCAACGGCGTCAACGTTTTGAGGAATCTCTTTCCAGCCTTTTGCTACGACTATTTCTTCGTCTGCCTTGTCGTCGCCGTTGGTGTCGACGATCAACGACACTTTACCTTTGCTGGGTACAAACGCTCCGCGCCCTTTCGCATAGCCTGGTGGAGTCAGCAGCAAACCGAGCGGGCCGCGTAGGCTGCCATCGTTCTTCCAAAACAACTCCGCTTTATCCTCCAATCCATCCCCATCGGTGTCGGAAAGCAAATGCAGATCGCCATTGTAACCAAGCGTCAGTAACCGACCGTCGTCACGAAAGCGTACATTGTTTACGTTGGTTAAATCGATCGGCAGTTCGCGCACCGAAAATCCAGGAACGAGCATTTGTATAGGTGGCGGATTCTCAGCTTTCACGAGCGGTACACCGGGCACCAATTTCAGATCCTGCGGCACTGGGCTCTGTGCGAATGCATGCGTTGATGCCAACGCAAATAGTACCCAAAGAAGGATGAGGTGCCGATGGAGATGCAAGGAGCAGTAGCCCGTAACATTCGGTCTGGGGTGTTGAGTCATATCAAGTTGATTTCATGGAAGCAGTGTGTGTTGGCTTAGAATCGGGTGGATGGGGTATCTGACAGCGATCGTGCGGAGTTGGATTTTAGCATGCCGTAACTGAGGCTAGCAGCCTCCGCCACGAAACATTATCGCATTCCAGCGACGAATCGACCATCTTCTTTGACCAAAGCATTCAAAGTTGCGCTGGCAGCAGTCTTCACTTGGTAGCCAAACGCATTCAGTTTGGCACGTTCTTCGTCCTGCGCGTTCCTTTCAAGCTCCAAGATCAAGTTGCCTTCGGTATGAATTCGAGGTGCGGCCATGGATACAGCAAGCGACTCTTTCTGCAAAACAAACTTCGTCAAGAATGATCCAGCATCAATCGCATCAATGGCGTTGCCCCCGTCTCTTAAGACGTGGCCGCCAACGAGCGCAGCCTCAGAGTCGCCGACGACTTGGCCTGCATTGGCCTCTCCCTCTATCGCACTGGAGGGTGATAAACGCATCGATCCGAGCGCAGCGGAAGCAATGCTTCTATGCATCCATTTTCGTCGACTTAGTTTTGTTATTTTCGTCTTTTCGGTGTTAACCCTGCAGGAACAAAATGACTATTGTTCTACTCTTAACGCGCGACGAAATCGTTTCGGACCCAGCCGTCGCCAATCCCGGCAAAATGTCCAAACGTCCAGCCGTTGGTTTCCTCCAAAACGACAAATTCAGCCCCGTCCTTAAGCGGGGAATCAAACGCCGCCTCGTAGTCCTTGCCAATCCCTTTGCGAGCAACTGTCTCACCGGTGATTACGGCCCGACTCTCGTTGTATCGATCGGGCGAATTGAGACCTGCGTCAATCAAAAAAAACAATGCAACAACTGTTGTCGCGCCAGCAATCCACATTAGTTTGCTTCGGTGAAACCAGATGGCGATGAGAGCGATCAATGGAACGACAGATAACGAAATGAGAGCGACAGCCACGCGAGTCGGATACGCCAACAACTCTGTCCAAAACATCACAGGTAGCCACCATGGCTTCGGCGATTCAGTTAGCTTGCCGGGCGCGGAGACCAATGCTTGCTGAAGATTCGCTTCCAGCAAAGGGTCGGAGGGCCGATATGGTTTTGCCTTGCGATAGTTCAATATCGCACGACCAAAGTCCCCGGCTCGGTAATATGCATTCCCCAAATTGTAATAGACGGCTCCATTGCAAAGGCCATCCGCAACTATCGATTCAAGGAGTTTGGCTGACTCCCGAAACTCCTCTGGCTTCTTTGCATTGTCAAACAACTCAATGAACCGCAAAAAGTCTCGTTGTCGGTCACTCGTTTGATCTGCTGCCAACAATGGAATATGCATGACCGCAAATAAAATCACCATTGCGAAAAAACGTAACCGGATCATCTCGCAGATCTCCGTTCCAAAAACGGACTTATTCTATTGACGAGCTCCGAGGCTTCATTAGCCATGGCAGTGGAATCGGCGGTATCGCTTGCTCCGTACTCCGCAGACTCGATACGCTCCAAGAGAGTCTGCAATCGCATTTGATCCTCGTTGGGGACAGCCGCGGCACGCGTGGCCACGCTGACGTCATTTGTTGTCAAACCATCTGCATTCTGATTGCCCGTATCGGCGATTAAACCTAAAATCGCAGCTCTCACTTCTCGAAGAGACTCTTTTTGTTTCCCCTTCGACAATAGAGACTTTGCAAGCGACAATCTAGATTGCGCCGTACGTCTAGCCGAGACTCTTCGTTGGCGTTCCACATCCGAAGATTTTCGTCGAAACACTATTAGCGACGCAATCGCGATGCCTATTGCCAACCATAGACCCCCTACCCATTTCAGTCCACTCATGAGATCCAATCGCTCATCCCGCAATTGCGACACGTCCGTCACGTTGTGAAAGATGCCTTCCGAGCGTGTCCTAATATCGGAGGTGGGTTTACCACTTCCCAAGGACCCGACTAGATCACCACCCGCGATAGACGACGACGCTTCGGACACAGCGAGATCGATCGGTTCGGTCGCCATGTTTACAAACCTCTCGATATTGGGATCAAAGGTCGACAGGGACAGGGCAGGAATAGAGACGCCCGCCCGCTTCGGTCGGAGCGAGAAAGCAAATTTCTTGGTACCGTTCTCTAACCGCCCCACGGGATTCTTGTCGACGATGTCAAACTGATCTGACACTTCGGACATTGCGTTTAAGTCTGGAGCTGAAATCAATTCCAATGAGCCGCTGTTCTTCTCCTGAGCAAATTGCAAGTTGAGGGTCATCGGATCACCTACTCGCAATTTGTTTGGGGTCGCGTTTGCGCTGACGCGATAGCTACCGATGCCGCCGGTAAAGTTGGCGGGGCGAGGCGATGGCACTTCCGAGACTTCGACGCGAGCAGGAGATGCGATCGCGATGATTCGACTCGCAAACGTACCTTTCACCACAGCTGGACCAAAGGTGTAATTACCTGCCTTTTCGGAAACAAATTTGCGATCGAGTTCGTAAACGTAATAATCGATAGTCGCTCCATCCAAACCACTCCGCTTTTCTCGACCGGTAGCAAGATCGAAGATCGCCAAACGCTGCGGTTCAAATAGGGAGCCAGATCGACCACTGACTTCATTGATGGAAAACCCAGCATTATTCCGGGCGAGTAACGGTTGCAACCAATCAGAGACTTCCGATTGTGCACTGAGACCGTCGGGCGGTTTGAGCCAATTGATTTGAATGCTAGGTGGGCTTTTTCCCAACTGCTTTAGCTTTCGCATCGGGTCTACACCCGAGTCCGCAATAGGTTTTACCAGTATTCGAAGCTTGACAGAGAAACTCTGAGTCGGATACACCTTGGATTGACTAGGTACGACTTCAACAACGACCGCATCCTGCTTGGGAATTTCCAGAATGCGGATCGATAGTGAATTGCTCGTTAAAATCTTTCCGTCAATCGAAGCCGTTACTGGCGGTATCTTGAGGTTTCCAGCCAACTTGGCGGTCAAGCGATATTGGTAGACATGGCTAAAACTGTTCGATTGGGAAACGCGGCCATTGATGATCATCGTTGAAGATTGGTTTCGTGACTGATCTCCGATCAACTCAACTGCAAACTGTTCATTGAGTGTGTTGATATTAGGGGCACTAGGGTTCTCGGCGTTCCGAACGTCGACTTGATAGGTAATCGATTCACCCATAAAAACTTCATTTTCACTGACGGAGCAAACGACCTCTGGCGGTTCCGCTCGAAGCGTTTGACCAAGAATCAGACAAAGGATCATCGCGAAGAAAAACGCTCGACCACGACTTTCACTCCATCTCGTTCCCAGGCTCCAGTCTGGGACCGCACTACCTTGGTGGCTCCGCGACGCATATGGACGCTCGAACCCGTCGCCCCCCGCCCCCTTCTCCCCGAAGCGGGACGAGGGGGAGAGGATGAAGTTTTCATCTGCAGATTTCTCATGGGGTGTTTCTCTATTCATTACCAATCCTTGTCCACGGGAACACGGCCTAGTACACGAGCCTTTAGTTCACGGTCTCGCTCACGCTTTTCTTGTTCGCGTTCTCGCACGCGACGAAGCGCTTCCTCGATACGATCCTGAGAGACCTTAGGTGCTTGTCGCTGCTCGTCTTTTTTGTCCTTGTCTTTTTTATCGTCTTCACCTTGTTTTTTTTCGTCCTGCTTGTCTTTTTTCTGCTCGTCTTGTTTTTCTTTTTCGTCTTTTGAATCTTTATCTTCTTTTTCCTTTTTTTCGTTCTGGTCTTTTCCCTGGTCCTTGTCCTGTTGTTCGTTCTTGTCCTGATCTTTGTTTTGGTCTTGCTGCTGTTGTTCGGGATTCTTTGGTTGGGCATCTTGAATTTCTTGAAGGATCCGTTTGGCTTCCTCGGCATGGGATGCCGCTTGTGCCCTATCCCGCTTGCCTAACTGCTTTACCGCAGACTTCATTTCCTCGACTGCCTTAGGAGCTAGTTCTAAAGCTTTTTGGTAGCCTGCTTTGATCGCTTCTGGATCGATCTTGGGACCTGCTGGGGCTGCAGGATGATCTCCAACTTGAGGATTGCCAACTTGAGGATTGTCCGTAACCGTATCGTCTGGCTTTGGCTGACTTTCCACTCGCGCTAATTCGGATTCGGCTTTTGGAGCAAGGAGTCGGGCCTTGCGCAGCGCGCGTTCCTGTTTCTCCAGTATTTGAGCCCACTCGTTGTCCTTGACTTCAAGCTTCTGTGGCTGAATCGCTGAGTCTTCGTTCGTCTCATTTGACGCGTCGTCGCTCGCTGGAGTGGCACTTGATACCGGGGGCGTAAGCTGCTTGGTAATTAGCGTTTGGTCAACCAGTTCCTTGGCGAGCAAAGGATGAAACGGCACAACCGCATCCCAAATTTGATCCAGTTGGTCCGCAGCTTTTTGTTGCTTGTCGGTTGCCGCCGAAGCCTCACGTTTCATTAACTCCTTTTCAGCGGCAACCATTTTCGAACCCGCGTCATCGGCCCAACCGCTCAGCAATGCAATGCCGCGTTCAAGCTCTTCGTTCCTCTTGGGCGAGTTAGATTGAGCGGCAGCGCCTGTCGAATCCTGCTCCTTGGGTCGCAGATCCGAATCGATCTTGTCCTTCAGATAAGGGATCTCTTCTCGCAATTCCTCTTGAAGCCGTTTTAATTCGGCAAACGTATTCGGTGAAGTATTGGAACGGAATGTACCAACTGTTTCCATGAGCGCATGCTGCGTTTGAATCAAATACTCAAGGAACTGGATCAAGTTCGTTTCATCGCGTCGCTTTTTCAGATCCGCTTCGCGCCAGCGATCGATGTAGTACTTGTTCCATTGCCGAAGCAATTCTAAATTGCGTCGAGCGGAAGCATGCTGCGGCTGCAATTCCAAACAATGCCGGTAGGAGTCAATCGACTTGCTTAACTCCGCTAAGATTTCTTTTCGCTTGTCTGGAGGAATTGTCTCTGGGCTTTCACCTGCCAATTTGCGAGCCTGTTCGGACGCGATCACCCCCAAATTATAGTGAGCATTGGTTGCGATTCCTTTGTTCTGGCTCAAGCCCGCTTTTAAGTAGCGGTCCTTCGCCAATTCAAGATCGCCTTTTCGATGAAGTGCACAAGCCTCGTCGAATGCTGCGACAGCAGCCATGTCGGATTTAGCTTTCTCAAGTAACTCACTTGCTTCGGCAAAAGACTTGCTGGCCTCTTCAAACTGTTCCGATGAGTAGAGCTTCATTCCCTCACGAACTTTGCTGGTCGAGTCGTCAGCGCAGGCGCAATTCAACATCGCGATTAGAAAGACAAAAACTGCAAAACAGGTAGCACGGCGATCCCCGCCAGCCTCGTATCGAGACACAGTTTTCATTTGGATACCCCCGGACCTGAACCAAAATCTTGTTTCTTGGCGTAGGGACTTAAGCCCCAATTGACTAGCAACGCGAGCAAGGCAATCGCGAGGAAAATCTGATAGCGTTCCGCTCGTCGCATCCTCTTTTGCCCTTCCGCTACTTTGCCTTTTCGACCTTGCAAATGGTCGGCATACAACTGCCCCAAATCGTATGCTCGGGTGCCCGCCGGTATGTAGACACCTGAGGTCTTGAGGGCAATTTCCTGAAGTAGTTTGTTATCCAGTTTGCTCCATACCTGTTGTCCATCATGTTCCGTATATGTGCCAGAGCTACCTTTTAGTGGCACACGCGAACCTGTCTCCGCGTCCCCTAAACCAACAGTGAAAATCGTTACTTGCCTTTCAGCAGCTACCGTCGCCGCCTCGAGAGGGTACGACTCCTGGTCGTCTCCGTCGGTAATTAGCAAGATCGCTTGATCGCGATCCGCGTTCGCATTGAACACCTCTAGCGCCTTGCGAATCGCATCCCCAATGGCTGTCCCACCTCGAGGGGCACTGTTGGGATCTAACTCATCGAGAGCCCGTCGAAACGAATCATAGTCGACGGTCAACGGACATTTCACAACGGCTTGCCCCGCAAAGGCAATCAAGCCTACGCGTTCCCCCTCGAGTCGATTGACCAGCGCCGACACATCTGCTTTCGCGCGACCAAGCCGCGTTGGGACGACATCCTCCGCCAACATCGAACGAGAAACATCGATCATTACATACAAGTCGCTGCCGCGTGGCACCACGACCTCGTATTGTTCACCGAATTGTGGGCCGGCGATCGAGACTAGCCCCATGACAATTGCAATCTCGAACAAGCTGATCTTGAGCCAAAACCTTCCCTTCGATGTCGGTGGCAACATCCGCTCCATCATCGGTTGCATCATGAAAGACAATCGAGCGGACGCGCGTCGGCCTTCGGAGTAGATGGCGAGAACCAGCCAGCCTATACACAATGGCAAGATCAAATACAAAGCTTGCGGATACTGCCAGTCCATGGTTCAGTTATTGTCACTCCAATAATTCATGTGAACTACGGAAGCGAGCGAAACCGTGTCTCCTTCATCACATAAACACCCAATACAATGGCCAAGCCTGCGCCGGCAAACCACCGATACAACTCCGTATATTGCGAGAACTTGGACTCTTCGAATTCACTGCGCTCCAATTGGTCAATCTGCGAGTAGACCTTGGCCAGTCCGTCCGCATTGGATGCGTGAAAGTAAGATGCTCCTGTGGATTCCCCCATCTCCTTGAGCAAAGCCTCATCTACACGAAACTGAGCGCCAACCAAGACGCGACGTCCATACTCGTCCTCTTGTGGAAAAGGTACTGTACCGTTTCGGCCGATACCGATTGTATATAGCTTTATTCCTAGCTCTTTGGCGATAGCTGCAGCTTCACGAGGCTCGATGATTCCTGCGTTGTTGTCGCCATCTGTTAGCAGAACGAGCACTTTGCTTTTGGACTTGGTATCTTTCAATCGATCAATCCCTAACGCGACCCCGTCTCCGATAGCCGTCGCCAGCTCCTCTTGCAACGTGTCTTGATTAATCACCTTGCCGCGTCGGTCGCGGATCGCTTTGGGCACTTCGAGGCTTTTTACGATTTCAACCAAAGCCCCATGGTCCAATGTCAACGGGCACTTGCTGTCCGCGAAACCGCAAAACGCTACCAGGCCAACAAGGTCATTCTTCCGACCGGGCAGTCCACTTCGTCGAGATCCTAAGATAAACTCGCTTACCACATGCTTAACCGCTTCGATTCTACTCACCTCTTTCTCATTCAATTGAAAATCGAGAGCCTCCATTGAACCGGAGACGTCCAGTACCAATTCGATAGCGATACCCTGGCCACTGATTCGAGACTCCGACTTGCCCGACTGCGGTCTGGCTAGTCCAACAATCATCAAGCACAGTCCAGCGGCGAAGAGGAAGGGTAAGCTGTGATTCACGCGCTGCATCAGGGTAATAGGCAGAGACTTCAAATCCAAAATGCTGGAAAAGAGGGAGGCCGGTCGATTGGCCTTTCGCGAGAAAAACCAAACGACAAACAATACGAATGGCACGAGACCAAACCAATACCAGGAATAAAAGCGAAACGAGTCCATCGGCTAGATTCCCTTTTCTTTTGAGCTTACATCGTGGCGGATGCTGCCAGCATCCGTACCGACGCTAGCAGCGTCGGCCACGAGGGGTTTCATATCGATGAATTCCTTAGCACGCTCGATCGACGTATCGATCTGCTTCGTATCCGGCCGTTGGGCTGCATACTTGACCATATCCGCAGCTTCGAGAAATTCCTTTAGGCGATGAGACTGGTCTCTGGAAAAAACCTCTTTTTCCCTCATTTCATGCAAGAACTCTTCGGTCGTTTGTTCGGGCGCACGCAAACCAGTGATCCCCTCGATATAGTTGCGAACGATGCCAGTCAGACGAAGATAAAAATCTTTGAACATACCTTGTGACGGTAGATTCTCGGCAAGCAGCAACTCCAACTGCGAGTGAGCGATCTGTTCGGCAGAGGGTTGATGGACAGCTTGGCTATGCGCTTGCGTGCGTCGCTTAAAGAAATAAGCTGCAACGGCACTTAAAACAAGAACCCCACCAGCTAACCACCACCAAACATTCGCATCATCGATGGCTTTTGGCGGTGCCATTGGTTCGAGATTCGCAAGGCTTGGCACTTTGTCCCCAAGCTCAGACGTAACCTTGACTTCAATGGGTTCAGACTCAATCCACGAGGACTCGCCTTTTTGTTCCGAGTTCTCTCGGTTGTCGATAAACTCGATTGCAACCGACCGTATCAAATGAGCACCCGAAAAGACGGGTTCGAGTTGATAGTAAAAGACTCGCCGATTTGGTTTGCTCGGATCGGACGTTTTCTTGGGAGGGCGTTCGGTATAGTCGCGAACCAGGAAATCGCCAACCGCTTCGCCGAATGCAGGAGGACGGATTACGACATCGGTATCCGAGCCGACTTCGATTTCCAATTCGACGAGGTCCGATAGTCGCGGCTCCTTCGGCCAAAGTCGCACTTGCAATGCAACTGGCCCCTTCTCGCTCTTCAGTACGATCGATTCGGAGGCGGGACGTTGAACGCGACCTTTCTTTTCACGTCCAACGGAGCAACCAACTAAGGCAAGCATAAACAGAATGACCAAATTTGAGCTTATGTAATTCACGTAGGTCCGGCTGTCCTCAAGCGGACATCGAGCAATGGGAAATGACTTGGGTAGCCCGAAAGCCTGAACGATCCACCGGTCAAGCCGGTGCGATTCAAATACACTGCAGATCATCGCTGTCGCTCCCGCATTCGGAAGAATCGTTGCAAACTCGTCGCATACGACTGGTCGGTACGAATCTCCAATCGGTCGACATTGGCCTTTCGAAGCAGTTCCTTCAGCTTGGACTGCCGTGCGTGGGCGGCCTTGGCAAACATCGCACGCACGCGAGGGTTCCGCGTATCGAGTTCGATCAACTCGTCTGTCTCGGCATCCCGCAGCGTAAGGAAACCGACACTTGGCAACTCGCGTTCGCGTGGGTCTTCTAAAGTTACGGCAATGCAATCGTGCCGTTGATTGGCGACAGACAAGGCTCTAGAGCAGTCGGGGCCAATAAAGTCGCTCAGTACGAAAACCACTGCTCGACGGCGTTGTACACGGCCAATGTATTCAAGCGCCTTCCCGATATCCGTCTCGGATTTTACCGGTTCAGTCGCCAACATCTCACGTATCAATCGCAAAACATTTCCACGCCCTTTACGGGGTGGTATGTATTTCACCACATCGTCCGCAAAGAAAAGCAAACCCACCTTGTCATTGTTCTTTAGGGACGTAAACATGAGGACCGCGGCAACCTCGACAGCCGTCTCCATCTTACTAATCTTTTGTGAACCGAATGCCCCCGAAGCCGAGATGTCCACTGCCAACAGAATCGTAAGCTCACGCTCTTCGCAAAAAGTTTTTACAAAGGGCGAGTCCGATCTTGCCGTAACATTCCAGTCGATGCTGCGTATCTCGTCCCCTGGAACATATTCGCGGACCGTGTCAAACTCCATGCCGCGTCCTTTGAACGCGCTAAGATATTCACCGGCTAACAAATCGTTGACCTGCCGACGTGCCACGATTTGAATGCGGCGAACTTCCTTTAGTACTTCTTCGAGCTCACGTGCAGCCATATTTGCCTATGGAACCGGTACCGATTCGAGGACCTTGCGTACAATGTCATCGGAGGTCATCTCTTCTGCTTCCGCTTCGTAAGTGAGAATGATGCGATGCCGCAGTACCTCGTATGCAATGTCTTTTACATCTTGTGGCGTGACATAACCACGTCCGGCTAAGAACGCGTTTGCTCGCGCCGCCAAACACAAATTGATCGAGGCACGTGGCGAAGCTCCACATTCGATCAACGGCTTCAATTCCTTGAGCTTGAACTCCGCTGGCAGCCGAGTTGCAGCCACCACATCGAGAACGTAGTCCTTAATCTTGTCGTCCATGTAAATCATTGCCACCGTTTTTTTCATCTCGAAGAGCTGCTGCTTTTCAAGCACAGGCTGCACTTCTCGCCGAAAGTCTTCGAGGACACTGTCAACGACTTTGCGTTCATCGGCTTTGGTGGGATACCCAACTACGACCTTCAACATGAACCTGTCCACCTGGGCTTCAGGCAGAGGATAGGTTCCTTCTTGCTCGATCGGATTTTGGGTCGCCATAACCAGGAAAGGTTCATCGAGCGGATAACTCGTGTCACCGATGGTTACTTGTCGTTCTTGCATGGCCTCGAGCAGCGCGGATTGAACCTTGGAAGGTGCCCGATTGATTTCATCTGCCAAGACCAGGTTGGCAAAAATCGGACCCTTTCGCGTTCCGAACGAACCTTCGCGAGGGTTGTAGATCATGGTACCGAGCAAGTCGGCAGGCAAGAGGTCTGGAGTGAACTGAATACGTTGGAATTGGCAATGAATGGCGTTAGCCAGCCCCTTGATAGCGGTCGTTTTGGCCAGCCCTGGGAGCCCCTCCAAAAGAACGTGCCCGCCAGTTAAGAGAGCAATCAGCAATCGCGACAACATATTGTCCTGACCGACCAGGACCTTGCGAACCTCGGCTCGAATCCTCTCAAGCTGATCGGTGTGCTTAAGAACTTCCTCTTTGATTCGTTGTATATCAACACTCATTGATCATCCGATACCTTAACCATGTGGCACAAAAAACGTATTGTGTTCCAAAAAGTTCCCACAACGACGCATTCCTACTTGATTTCTACTTGATTTTCCCAGGTCCGGGCATTTTCGCAATGCCTTTCATGCAATGCGTACAGCTAGGCATTAAACAAACACCATTATCATTTCAACCACGAAAAGCACAAAAACACACGAAAGGAACACAACTTGTGTTTGCCCCTCAACATCGAGCGGGAATTAATGGCTGTCGTTTCTCGCTCCAATCGCAAACAAGTGCTTCTCGCCTCGAATCAGCAGTTTCCCGTGCGAAATAGCCGGAGATGCCAAGACCGACTCGCCTAAAGAGTTCTTTGAAATGACCGTCCCCTCGGCATCCATCGCGACCACGAAAGTCAGCCCGGATTCGCTCACCAAATAAATTTTGCCGCCTGCCGCCACGGGCGATGCCGTATATGCGTTTGCGACATCGCTCCGAACTCTTTGCTTGAAGACTTGCTTGCCGTCTTCCATGGCATAGCAGCTAAGTATGCCACTGTTTTCCAGTACATAGAGTTTTTTCTCATGGATCAAGGGTGTAGGCATATAAGGTCCGGCACGCTCCAAGCTCCACGCAAACGGTGCATCGGCTTGTTTTTCCACAGGGATTTTAAGCGAACCATGCGCGCCATGTCGAAGCGCAACGATTGGACGTGCTGGAGCATAGCCGCTGCACACAATTACTAAATCGCGAGTCACTTGTGGAGTAGGGACAACGATTTCGGAAAATCCGCCCATTTGCCAAAGAAGTTCCCCGCTCCTCGCATGGTAGGCAGCCGAACACTTAGTCCCCGACACGACCACTGTTGGGCGTCCGTCTTCTGCGATGAACGCGACAGGACTACCCCAGGTTGGAATTTCCTCGCGCGCAGTTCGCCATTTCTCGCTTCCCGTTTTAATGTCCAATGCCGTTAGAAAAGAGCCCTCTTGGCAATCGCATTGAAGTATGACCATATCTTCAAAGATGCATGGCGAACTGCCAAACCCCCATTGATAGGACCTATCATAAAACCAGCCACTATCAAGCATCCCCAACTGACGACTCCATTGTACTTCTCCCATCATGTTGCAACAATAGATGCCATCTCCTCCAAAACTAGCAATCACGTAGTGCCCGTCCGTGGCCGGAGACGGATTCGCGTGACTGCTCTTAGCATGCCGCTTCACCTTAGGAACGCCACGGTTCAATTCCCTTCGCCATTGCTCGATGCCAGTATCGAGCGAAATAGAAATCAATTGAAATCGGCACTCGCCATCGCTTGCAACCGATTCAACATCTCCGTAGGGCCCGACACGGAAGCCTTGAGAATCTCCCTCGCGTATTGCCGTGGTTACGAATACCTGATTTCCCCAGCTTACGGGCGACGATGTACCAAGGCCGGGGATCGGGCACTTCCACGCGATATTCTCCATCGACTCGCCGTTCCATACGTCAGGCAACGCACGCAATCCATCCTTCACACTCGCCCCAATTCCGCGAGAAAGCAAACCGCGAAATTGCGGCCAATTTTGAGACTCCAACGGAAAATCCTCAAGCAGGACGATGGTCTTGGCTGATGTCTCCACAACGGTGCTGCTCGCAACTGTGGAAGAATCTGGACGCCGCACGAATACCGTTTCAAGGTCGCCCGCCTGCCATTTCAAAGATGCAATCTTGCCGCTCTCTCGAACAACCTGAACTGTCAATCCCCTCGATGTGAGTCGATCCGGTTGTTCGAGACTAAGTTGCGTACCACGCTCTTGATCCTTTTCCGTCGCAAGAATCTGATTTCCAACGATGGCGATAGTCAACACACGATCGTTGGGTCCTTGGTATACCCCCGCAAATTCAGAGAGCGGATTTGATTCTGGGTTGCTCGGAATCTCTTTTCTCGCGGTTGCTAGCGCTTCCTCGGACAACTCCTTGGACAGGATCTCTTCCAATGCGATTGACTTGGCCGCGATCGCAATTCGCATCGCCGCGATGAGCCCCTTCTCGGTAGCTTTGTGCGAAGCAACTATCCTTGAAACCATCGCATCGCTTTTCATTCCAACAGCACCGGCTAAGGCGGAATCGACATCGCTAGCCCCCGATTCGATGAGCCGGCCAACGATACCAATATGACTGCGAGTCACCGCCCATCCCAATGGTGATATCTTATAAAACCGATCCTTGGTGTTTGGATCCGCTCCCTTTTCAAGCAATACGACAACGACACTTTCATGACCATGGTCGCAAGCAAGCGAGAGCGCAGTAACACCATATTCGGAAGCGGCGTTGATATCAACTTTTGCTTCGATGGCTTTTCGAACACCTTCTAAATCACCACTCCGGGCCGATTCGCGGAGCTGGTGCCCCAAATTGGTAGCGTCCGACTGGGAGTAGACCGGCGCCAAAGCATATAGGGCATATAGGCCGATAGTCAAAACAGATACACAAATCGACAAGCAAGAATTCGAACGTTGGTCTCTCAATTTGCTCTCTCGTTTAGTCAGGAAGTTTTTTTATCTGTATGTTGCGGAAATACGTTGTGCTTTCAGGATCGTGCGCTTGCAGTGCGATTGGACCATGAGAGAGAATTCGCTCTTCTCTTCCTTTTTTTCGGACCGGTTTGTCTTCCTCAGTGTAGTCCACGGCTGGTTTGCCATTGATGTTGACGATAATCTGCTTCCCCTTGACCACGAGATGGAATTCAAACCACTGGTTGTCTTCCACGGGTGACTTATCGAGGTCCTTGACATCGACGAGGCTACCTGTCTTGCGTGGGTCCTTTGCAAAGGACGTATTGATTTGGGCCTCGTATCCCTTTTTGAGTCCCCCCGGTCCTCGGTTCTCCGTGTGGAAGAAGACGCCGGAGTTCGCGCCGGGAAGTGTCTTAACCTCCGCTTTGAATTCGAAATTCTTCAAGTCGGCAAAGCCCTCCTTTTCGCAGAACAGATGGGCCATGCCTCCCTTCATTTTCAGTTCGCCATTCTCGACCGAAAATGACTCGGGCTTTTCATTGGCCTTCCAACCCGCCATCGTTTTGCCATCGAAGACAGTTACCCAATCGTCGGCTCGGATCGACGTCGGAACGACCAACAAGCTAGAAACAAATGCAAATAGTCTAATAGCAAAAATCATTTTCGGGCTGCCGTTACTGAGTTGAGAAAGCACATGCATTTACAACCCATTATGCTAACAGATTTTCGACAGACCGCCACGTTGCTCCGCCATCCATCGTTTGGTACACGTTCGCCTCGTTTAGCTTGGAAGCAGACAGTCTACTTATCCGTGATGACCTGAACAACTGCGTTGAAGGCTGGCTTTGGTTTGTTGCTACCATCGAACAACAGCGGACTTCCTTGCGAACGCCAGGAAACGGCGTCGTTGGCACCCCAAAATGTGATGACATCAATCGAATCTTTGTGCTTAACAAATGCCCGGAACAGGCCTGCATAAGCGTTGGCCAAGCGATCATCTGCGTCTGCAACCAAACCGCCTTGCGTGGTGGCTGCATTCGATCCTATGTCTGCACCAGTACCCCGTTGACCTGCAGCTGCGGAGTTCACATCGAGTTCAGTGATATGAATTGGCAAGCCGAGCGACTCCATCTCCGTTAGCGCCTGATCCATCGCTTCGAAGGTAGTCGAAACATTGCAATGAGCTTGTGAGCCAATCGCGCCAATAGGAATTTTTTGAGATTGAAGCGTCTTGATCAATTTCATAAGTTTGCTGCGTTTCTCTGGATTTTCCAACCCGTAATCGTTGTAGCGCAAGATTGCATCTGGGTCCGCTTCGTGCGCATACTCAAACGCTTTGGCAATAAAGTCAGGGCCAATGATGACCGACCAAGGCGAACGACGCAGCACGTCGGGGCCGGAATCGGAAATCGCTTCGTTAACAACATCCCATACTTTGACTTTGCCTTTATAACGTCCAACCACTGCGTGAATATGATCTCGCATACGGGCCAGCAATTCTTCTCGCGAAGCGCGTGGGCCGTTTAGATCAAATCCTCTAAAGCCGCCGAAACCAGCCATACCCGGACCACCTGGCCCTCCAGGCCCACGTCCGGGGCGCGGGCTGCCTGGGACTTCTGCATTTGGAATGGTCGGTGCATTTGCACCATTGGTAATAGCGGCACGCGGGGGACTAACCGTCAACTCACTACCTGTGGGCAGGCGCGTGTTCGCATTGTCGGCTTGGCTAGCGTCGGGATCGACTGGCAAATGCGTTCCCTCGAATACCCAATTAGGCGTTTGCGAGTGCCATACCAGCGTGTGTCCAGCAATCTCCATGTTGTTGCTTTGAGCAAAATGGACAAGTGCATCCGTGGGGCCAAAGTCGAAACCGTCCGCGCCCGATCGAGGGTGTATCATTTGCCATTTCATGTCGTTCTCTGCAACGACATGATTGAAGTGCTGCTTCACATGCGCAACGTCGCTAGCGACATCCTCTTCCGAGCGACGAAAGGCTTGGCCCGTCATCATCGATCGATTAACGGCCACGCCAACTCGAAAGGCATTTTTAAAGACGTCTTTTAATGCCACCAATGCCACTGTTGGTTTGGCCTCCTGCCCATCCCAATCCGCAGTGGCGTTGGCGGTCACTTTTGTACTGTCATGCTTGAACGTGAATGCATACTTCTGACGTCCTCGCACTGTGTCGAAATCGGCTTTCCAAGTACCCGTTAGGTCGTCGCCGCGTTTGTCGTTGAACAACAGTGGCGCCATTTGGTACAAACATCGTCGCCAGGATTGCCACTCATGCGCGGTATCTTGCGATGCGTAAAAGTGTGCGTTGACGCCGGCTGTCTTCAAGCCTTCCGTTGCCGCCTTGGGGTCTCCGCCAAAACCTCCACGATTGCCGCCGAGTTCCTTGCTCCCGTAGCCAACAAAGACAAGCTTGACCCTCTGCTTGAAATCGTCGATGTTCACGATGCTTTCGGCGCTGATGCTGCCGCCGCTGAACAGTCCAATAGCTGAGAACTTGTCGAGGTTTGCCGGGGCGATCGTTCGTGTTTGCATCCCACCCATCGATAGGCCGGCCATCGCGCGATTGGGTTGATCCGCTAGCGTGCGATAGTTCGAGTCTACGTACGGAACCAAATCATCCAGCAGTACACCTTTGAACTTGTCGAAGTTGAAGGCGGGACGACCGCCAGCGCCACCTGAACCGGCAGCGCCCCCTGAACGCGGTCCACCGCCTAGTGGTACGTCATTGGTCATGCCATAGGTCATCACGATCATAAATGGTTTGGCTTTTCCAGCGGCGATCAAGTTGTCCATGATTAAGTTGGCATGACCTTGAGCGCCCCAGCCATTTTCATCTTCGCCCCAGCCATGTTGAAGATACAACACTGGGTAGCGAGTTTCGGTGTCCTTTTCATATCCTGGTGGAGTGTAAACAAACGCTTTGTGGTGCGAGTCCGTCGTCTCGGAATAGAAAAGGACTTGTCGAAGCTGGCCATGTGGAACCTTCTTCAGTGCGTAAAAATCTTGGTCTCCGGCGGGCACTTCAATTCCGCTTCCCCATCGCATCGCGCCGAAGAAATAGAGGCTGTTCGGATCAGGAACGTCGGCCCCATCGATCTTCAAACTGTAGTAATGAAAGCCTTCGTCTAATGGGGCGGTGATGCCGGCCCAGACACCATCTTCTCCCTTGGCCAATGCGACTTTGCCCAAGCTGACCGAAACGCTCTGAGCCTCCGGAGCCACCACGCGAAAGCGCGCGCGCCGTTCCGAGTTAATTTGAGGATACTCTTTCCCTTTCTGATTAATAGTCGACGGCTTCCAGTCGTTTGAGGGTGCAGTTTCCTGAGCCCTTCCAACCGAGATCGTTAACAATACTAAGTACGCGATAACTGACAATCGAGAGGTCATTGCGAATCCTTTTGCTCAAATGGGACTAGGTCACTGTATAGGGACAATTTCTGATCATTTCAGTTGCTCCAGCGGATTTCATCGACAGCGATAAATCCACCTGGCTGTGATCCGCTGATTTCGATGTAAGCGATTCCTTCGCCTTTCACAGCAAGCTCAAAAAATGGGACGTGGTCTTCAGGAGTTCTGCGGACGGGCACTCGCTCGAGACCGTCTTTTGCAATCCGATTGCCATCGACACCGAATGCTTCCACCACCGCCGAACTAGTCGTTGATCCCCACAAGATAAGCTGCACTCGCTTGACGGGTTTCTCAAAAGTCGCCCGCACAGGAATGGCTTCGTTCGCCATCGCATTGACGATCCCCTTGCGGTTCGTTCCAAGATGGGGAAAGAATGAAATGCGACCAACGGCTTTGCTTTTTTTGGGCTGGTGTGCGAGTCCAAACGTCACTCCTTGGTCGGACCAAGTTGGCATGGGTTTACCGATGGGCGCCGATTCAAAATCGATGGCTGAATCTTGTGCAAAAGCAAATTCGCTGAAAGCGATCGCCATAGCAATCGTTGCCAGACAAAATCGAATGACCAAGGATCTTTTTGAGTCGATCATGTTGATTCAAGGCCTCGCATGGTCCCGGTCGAAGAGGCGAACTTGTCCTGCTCGATCCCCATACGTTGCAAGATCGATACGAACAGGTTCGGCAAGGGATAGTTCTGTTGTTTGTCAAATACTAGATGCTGACCGTGTTTGAACCCGCCGCCCGCAAAGAGGATTGGCATGTTCGTGGTCGAGTGCGCATTAGCATCCCCAAGATTGGAGCCGTACAAAATCATGCTGCGGTCGAGCAGAGTCTCATCGTCTTCTTTCACACTCTTGAGATCGGCTAAAAATTGAGCCAGCAGCTTCATGTGTTCCAGATCAATCACCCGCAATTGCGCAAGTTTCTCTTCAGACTTTCCATGATGCGAGAGGTTGTGGTAACCATCGCTGATCGTCCTACCTGGAATTTCGACCACAGGCGTTCCAACGCTGTTGAGCATCAACGTGACCGAGCGAGTCGAATCGGATTGAAAGGCCAGCTTGACCGATTCGTACATAAGTCGGACTTTGGACATATACTGAGCAGGATTGGTCGGATCGGTCGGTGGTTCAACGTCGATTTTTGGTTTGGTTTTGCTTTCCCACTGTCGCGCCGCAAGCAAACGCGATTCCAGGTCGCGGACACTCGAAAAATACTGATCCAAGCGGCCACGATCATGAGTGTTGGCGCGCCTTTCTAAATCTTTCGTTTGGTCGGCGATCGCGTCGAGGATGCTTCTTCCAGTGTCTAACTTTTTTATCTGAGCTTCGACTTCAGCCGCATTGCCTTGCAAAAAGAGTTGCTTGAAAAGGACTGATGCACTTTCCTCGGGCGGAATTGCAACACCTGTTCCCGTCCAAGACAGACTGCGATTGCCAGAGTTCACTGCCAAGGTAAGAGATGGGAAACGCGTTTGGTTTCCAATGTGCTCGGCGATATGTTGGTCGAGCGAAATCGAATTGCGAAACGAGCTGCTTGCTGGATGAGGAGCTGCAGTCAAGAAGCTGATGTCCGAAGGATGACCACCGTCCACATTCGGATGCGAGACCCCGCTGAAAACGGTAAAGTCATCGCGATGTTTTTGCAGAAGGCTTAGGTAAGGTGACGGTTCGTAGTCGCGACCTGCTTGCGTCGGAAAGAACTCCTCGGGAAGCAATCCCAGGTTGTTGCAGATGCCAACAAACCTCCGCGGCCTCGCGTTGCGTCGATTCGAATCTTGAGCCATCGCAGTATGAAGCGCAACCGATTCAAGACATGGGAGGCCAATCGCAACGCCTGTAGCTCGCAAGAAACCGCGTCGTACGATCTTGTTCTTGTGGGACTTGCTCATAGTTATTCACCGGTCTGGTTGGCTTCGCAAATTTCGTCGCGTCATTTGTTTAGGAACAACTTGCTTTGAACTATTGCATGGATAATAGATCGCACTCCCCATCGATTCGAAGAAGATTTATCCAATACTTGTTCAATCGATTCGCCATCTGAGAATGAAATGGGCGCTCCCGTCGCGTAAATTGCTAGCTGGCAAGCTAGATTGCGGGCCAACGATTTTTCGTCGCGTTGCAATAGTTGTTTGAAGTCTCTTACATTCCGAAAGCTTCGCCCGTCTGCCAACGTACCGGCGCAGTCAACAGGCAAGCCATAATGAAACGTGAATGCTTGGCCGTTCATGCCGACACCTTTTTCGGGGGTCGCTTGCTCATTGACGGCACGATAACGTTCTCGAAAGCCTCCCATGACGTCGAAGGTTTCCAATGCGAATCCAGGCGGATCTATTCTTGCATGACACGACGCGCAACTTGCATCCGAACGATGTTTTTCCAGTTGCTGTCGGATAGTTACCGCGCCGCGAATATCGGGTTCAACCGCAGGGACGGATGGCGGAGGTGCAATACGAGCTCCTAGAATGCGTTCGGTAATCCAATTGCCTCGCACGACGGGTGAAGTGGTTGTACCGTTTGCCGTAACCTTGAGGACACTTGCTTGCGTCATCAATCCGCCGCGTAGGCTGTCGATGGGTAGTGCGACGTAACGCATCTGCGCGCCGTGGATGCCTGGAAGACCGTAGTGGTCCGCCAGACGTTCGTTGAGGTACGTAAAGTCGGAGTCGACAATGTTCTTCGCGGGCAGGTCGGAGGAAATGAGTTTGGCCACAAAAAGACGAGTCTCTTCGATGGCCGCCATTTTCAGTGGCTCGTCCAATTCGTAGTCATTGTAGAGGGCAGTAGACGGAGAAGTGTCATCGATCTTTCGCAGGTCGAGCCAATAATCCGTGAACGCTTCGACAAATCGATTCGAGTTAGGATGATCAAGCATTCGATCGACTTGCTCCCGAAGGATTTTTGGGTTACGAAGTTTTCCACCTTGCGCCAACGTCCGCAGGACATTGTCCGGCTCCGAGTTCCATAGGAATAAGCCAAGTCGTGTGGCAATCGCAGTGTCGGCCAATTGTCCTGGCTGTTCCTCCAAGAAAACAAGTCCAGGCGATGCAAGCACTGCGGTGTAAACCGACAACATGCCGCTAGCGAAGCCGACACCTTGGTCAAATTGGTGATCAAATAGTTTTAGAAAACGCTCGAAGTGTTGCTCATCGACTTCACGCGGATAGGCACGCGTCATGAAAGCGCGAAGCAATCGTTTCGCATCTTCGCGTGGTGCCTCGCTTAGGACCTCGACTCGAACATCGGTTAGACGCGGAGCACCAAACGCTCGCCGTGGACCCGCACCGGGTGGCCGCGATCCGGGCGAATCTGGAGTTGGAGCCGCAGCGGAGGGTTGTCCGGTCGGCAGCGGAGTCACCCTCGCAGGAGCCTGAATAACCAGCCCGTTGGATGCGCTCATTTCAATGCGAGCAAGTGGGAGATCACCGAACAATAGTTGATAGCCCGCATCGGTCCGGTCATCATCCAATGGACCTTCGGCTTCCATCCATTGAATAGCATATCCAGGCATTCCCGCTTCCGTCGCTAGCGGATTTACGTATTGCTCATCAGTGCCATTGACGCGAGTACGAAAGAGTCGAAGTCCGTCTGTTTGAATCACTTCGTTGGCCACTAGCGTAGCTTCGATTTCGCATTCGGTCGGTTCGACGCCAAAATCAAACTGACCAAGCGATCGGCTCTTTCCGGAGCTCTGTGCATAGACTCCCATTGGTTCGGGCCGACGACCCGACCACACTTCATCTGCATTGGGGCGGTGCCAAAGTGGAAGGTGATAGACGGGCGCCTTCTCGTTGCCAAAACCTTCGTAGAACCATCGTCCAATGCCACCACCGCTGACCCAAATCGAATAGCCTTTGAATCGCAACTTATACTTTCCCGAAGCGGGTACTCTGAATTGGCCCCAACTATAGCCGCCTGCGTCGCTAAAAATGCTCGAGACGCGCCCGACCGCTTCTCTGTCTCGCAATTCAGGTGAAGACTTAGGGGCCTTGCCACTTCGCACATCGGGCTGCGCACGCGAATCCAAAACTGGAAATGAAAGGCGATCAGGTAGAGTTCCATTTTCTCGAGGCAAAAAATTTCCCACTAGCGAGAATTCGTCCCGAGCGTAAAAGCGCTTCACGGTGCGCTCCGGCCGCTCAAACTTCACGATGATAGCGTGTCGAAGTGCATAATCCGCGACGCTCATGAAGCGAGACAATTGCACATGCGACACGTCCAACGCTTCACCGGATTTGTTGAAGCGATACAACTCGCCGTCCTCTGGGAGCATGTCACGCACATGAATCCACGGCAAGTTTAGTAGGTCACGCAACGTGTTTTCATATTCGTAACGGTTGAGTCTTCGCTTCATCGCTCGACCATCACGCTCAATCCGTTCTTTGTCTAGGAGGATCAAGCTGCTTGAGAGTTCCGACAAAAACTTGACTTTGGATTCTTCAGGCAGTTTGGGCTCGGACTTAGGAGGCATTTCGCCGTCAACAACTCGCTCGTACATTCGAACTAGTTTTTGAAGATCGTTCCCGCTCCCCCACTTCAATGCAGCAATATCAAAAGTACCTTCCTTGGTGCTTTCGCTATGGCATTCCAGGCAATGCGATTTGAGAAAATCGCCTATCGAAGCCGTCGGTTGCTGAGCACA
>JANLRK010000412.1:0-2473 GCA_031361585.1 Pirellula sp.
CCATCGAGTGTTGCGACAGGTTTTATTCAAATTCCCGAGACGTCATTGCGCCTTGTACGGCTTAACCGCAGCTCCTCTAACTCTCGCTTCAGCGGTCGCCAATAGACCTCATCGAGTTCACGCTCATTTTGCTCTTCTGCTCGTAGTGCCGACTCAATTGCCTGAGTACCCATGGTTGAAATGTTTCGCAGCCAATGGCGTTTCTGTGAAGCGTCGATTAAGAAATCGGGATGCGATCGAGAGATTTCGATAAGCATTTCCAAAGTGCGAGACTCGCGAAGCCAGAATTGGATCATGCCGTCGTTGGGCTCAGAAACAAACCGATCATAGTGGGCTTCGACCAGCCTGCGAATCATTGGCCAGTCTTTATCGCGTTGGGTCTTCTTAGCTTTCACAAGATCTTCAATCGATAGAACTTCATAATTCGACTTGGCAATCGAGTCTTCGATCGTCGTTCGACGTTGCCAAAGTGGTTCGAAATCGTCACAGCCCCGCATCTTGGTCATGACATCCAATCTCAAATTTTCGACGTCTGGGTGGTAGCATCGAAAGTGAACAGCATGCCCGCGGTGAAAATAGTCGATTTTGAACTCTGGAAAGGCGATGCACTTGGCTTGAAGTTCAGTCAAGGCACAAGAGAGTCGCTCGAGGTTCGATTCATCTGCGAGAATAACAATATCGCAGTCTCGACTAAACTCCGCTGCGCCGTATAACACGCAGGCCTGCCCGCCCATAAGCAGGTGGCGTACTCCGTGGCATGACAGAGTCGAAAGGACTTTGAGAATCGGGTTCGGGATCAAGTGAGCCACCGGCCTGCAGATAGAATTGCCAAAGTTTCATGGATTCTTGCATGCGTTCGAGAGGGGTCAATCGATACCACTCTTTCCAGGAGTCGGCTTCGTTTCTCGCCTCCTCGAGTCTATTCATTCGATCTTCGTCAGTCATTGCAGCCATTCAGGAGAAGGCGAAAATCGCACGCAAATCTGTGTGGAATTTTGTCGTCTAGTTTTGTCGAAACCGTCGCAAAGTCTTCCTGCTTCCCGATCACAACGCACCTCGTAACCATACTCTCGTTGCTTAGTCGATGCAAGTAGTTTCTCAGTGTACACTTACAGAGTTCGAGCCCCACAGCAAGATTTTGCAGAATCCTGCAGAATTACTCTAATAAAGTGGCGCGTCGCGGGTCTTGTATGTACGGACCAACAAATCAGCTGGATCGGGTGAACTACAGCGTGAAGAGGCCATGTTGAAATCGACTCCGGAATTCACTCCAACGGAACCGTCCGATACGGGCGCGCCGACGTTACGGACTTTGTTCGATAGCGAGGAGTCGAATTTGCTTCGTTTCGCTTTTTCACTGACGGGTCGCCGAGCGGTAGCGGAGGAGATTGTGCAGGAAGTCTTCTTGCAACTGCACGCCAAATGGGCCGAGGTCAACGAGCCGCGAGCGTGGCTGTTTCGCAGCGTTCGCAATCGAGCCTTCCATTATCAACGCAAGAGCCGTCGCGAGACGCTGGGAACGGACCAGGATTCAATGCACATAGCTGATTGTCTGAACGAAACGCCCGACGAGTTGATGGCCCGCATGGAGACTTTAGCCGAACTGAGGCAATTGGTCAGCCAATTGCCTGAGAAAGATCGTCGGCTTGTGCATTTGAAATATTTCGAGGATCTCAAGTACCGCGACATCAGCCAGCGTACGGGACTAACGATTAGCAATGTGGGCTACCGGTTGCATCAGGTTTTGAAAAAACTTGCTGAGAGTCTGTTGCCTAAGGGAGTCGAAGAATAATGAGCGAAGCAAACAACCGTTCGATCGACACAGAGCTTCGAGTTCGCTTGATGAATCTCGTAATGGGAGAGGCGTCCGACTTCGAGCGTGATCAACTGCAGCTATTCATGGAACAGCGAGCCGAGTTGGCAGCCTACTATCAACATCTCGAACACTTGCATGGCTTTCTCTGCGAAGTCGGAGCAGGCGAACCATCGATCGATGTCGAACAGTCAATCGCAAAGAATGCTTGGCAGTTGTCTGCCGTTCGGCGAGAGCAGTTGTTAGCGGTTTTGGATGGCAAGAAAGAGAATTTGGAAACGAAGGTTGTTCTGGCAAATCCTGCGAGATCTGAGCCACAGACCCTACGTTCCAATTGGGTAGCGATTGGAATGTTGGCTGCGGCAGTTTGTGTTTTGCTTGGCCTCATGTTACCCGCGGTACAGTCACATCGAATTGCCTCTCGCTTTTCTGGGGAAACAGCCAGTTCCTTCAAAAAGTTGCAAGGGCTGGACGGTGAAAATGCGCCGAGTGCCGCAACCTCTCTTTATTACCTGAATGACGATGTCCAGCATTTCCCAGATCGTCCTGCTACAAGTGAGCCATCTTACCGTAACCATTTCACAGGAAAGCCAGACGAGTTGGGAGGTCGTAGCATTCCCAATGAAGGATTCGACGCATTTGGAGTCGGGGGCGCGCGTG
>JANLRK010000425.1:0-23033 GCA_031361585.1 Pirellula sp.
GTGCTGTGACAATACTCTAAACATGGAAGTCAAAAACTGGAACGCGGTTTAGCAAAGAAGTTGACTCTGTTGGCGATTGGCGTTTCATTGACCGCTAACACCGGTTGTGCCAATTCCAGGCTTCCGTGGAGGAAAACTGCGGTTGCTCCTTTCATGACGGCTAGCGAATACGTTCAGCAAGCAACTTTGAACGAGAGCTCTACTCTTGCAAGTGAACTTGCAAAGGAAGATTCGACCTCGAAAACTGGAGCTTTCAGGCCGGTTTCAACTAGCTCAAATCGCGGGTCAACCGGAAGCTGTTCTTCTGGTTGCTGCAATTGACATCTCAATAGCTTTGGTTAAATGGCCACCCTGGCATTTTGTATGCGGGAAGAATTCTAGCTATCACGCCAATTGCTACTTAAGTTTTGGCTTCGACGTAAACGTACCGCTCGGCCCTACTAGCTTTTTCGGTGTCTTGCCGATCCCGTCCATCTCCTCCCAAAGCTTGAGCGGACTAAGTTCAGTATCCTTTCTAGGTGTAAAAGTTGCGGTTTTAGTTTTGATATCGCATTTCAAATCGGAGATGTCTTTAACGCCCGCAAAATGCTTCGTTATTTTCGTAACGCATCCGCCACACATTTCCTCAACGGTAATGACCGTGGCCTGATTTTTCTCGACCGCATGGACGGTTGCAACGACTGACCAAACCGACGCCATAAATACAAACAAGACTGAACGTCGGACCAATTTATTCTTCATCATATCCAGTTTCTATCTCCATTCGAACAGATCGCTAGCAGCAACACCATTGCGACACTTTTGGCAGGTTTGTTAGCAGGCATAGTGATGCCGATTTCAGTCGGACTATCTTCGTCCACAGAGCGAAGTTGCTCTGGTAGCTCAAACGTAATCGGTCGAAAAGCAAATCCGAACCAAGTCCCAAGTCCACCAAATATCAGACAAGCGCACCGGATCCATTTTCGAAGAGTCAACAATGGTTGCGAATAAAGTTGATTCTCGATTGCAGAGCTGCTGGTATATGGCATTTAAAGCATTCCCGAATTGGCAGAAAGTTACAAAGGCTACTTTCCAACATTGTATTGCGATGCAATTCGATCGGGTGCGTTGGTCAATGGAATCGAGTAACATTAGCGAATTCTTAACGCATCGCCATCAATCGTCGAATCTCAAGTAACAAACAACGTATGGAGATTGCGAATAATCGCTAACTTTCTCGCGTTGCAACCACGAACCCCAGTCCTCAAGTTACAACATCCTGAGGATCAAGAACAACAGGAAGCCAGCGAAGAAGATTCCAGTAGAAAGTGGTGTTTCAGGTTCTTCATGTGCGTCGACAAGTAGCTCTTCGGTGACAAGAAACAATAGGGCTGCCAATCCAAACGACAGCACGACCTCAAGCAACTCATCGGATGCATTTTGCAGTGCGACGACTCCAATCAATGCCCCAACCATAACCAATCCAAACAACAATGAAGTGGTTATAATTATCCTGCGAGGACTTTTGCCCAATTTTCCCATGGTTGTCGCGACGGCCAATCCCAATGACAGCAGTTCTATAGTTAGTGCCAATGTTAGTAAACGTCCAGTATTTGCGCCTGCCGAGAAACTGATACCAATCAAAAGGCCATCCAACACGATGTCGACGCCCACTCCGATGAGGAGCCCCCTCGTGTTTTTGGATCCCTCGCCACCTTCAACTTTGGCCGACCACTGTCGAATACCGAGCATCAAAACCACACCCAATGAAAACCCGATGGCCACTTCGGCTGGCTCATGCTTTGCAATGATTTCTGGCAAAAGCTCGACGGCAACCACCGAGAACACGACTCCCGCCGCCAAATGTTGAATGTAACTGCGAACGACGGATGTCGGAGGACGGTAGGCTGCTATCGCGGCACCCGATATCGCAGCCAAAAGCGGAATCAGCGCGAAGAAGAGTACATTTGTGATAGGCCCTGCGTGCTCATTCATAGTATGGAAAAAAGACCAACGGTCATTCAAGTTAGTTTGGATGCGATCCTAAAAATATTCCGTTACGTGAATGTCTTGGCTTCGTCGAAGAACTCAATCCCGCCGTTAACAACGTCGTACGTGGCACCGACGATTGCAATTCTTCCGTCTTGAGCAAGTCTGCTAAGCGTACCGCTTTGCTTGCACAGTTGCTCGGTTACTCGAAGGACATTTCTGCGGACGACCTTGTCGATAAACGATTTCAATTCTTCGTCGGTTCCGGCATCAGTCACGGAGCATTGGTTGTGATCGATGGCTCGTTGGATTTTTGAAACGATTTCATCAAGGTTTTCGCATTCGATGGGGGGAGTGGTTTTTGAGCCTGACAGCACCGCTGGACTGCCGCCGTAACGGCACCGCAACTCGAATGCCCCATTACTAAAACCAACTTCGCTCCTGCAACGGCACAACCATACTCGATACTCCCCACAACATCGAAACTGAGCACATTTCCTGCGATGCGCACAATGAATACGTCGCCAACTCCTAGATCAAAAATCAGTTCGGTTGATATTCGAGAATCGATGCAACTGAGCACAACAGCGAGTGGGTGCTGTCGCTTCGCAGTAGCGCTCACCTGCCTGCTAAGATCGCGGGTCAATCGCTGTCCGTTGAGAAATCGGTGATGTCCATGAGGGATTGCCACCAAAAAGACGACCAACCCAGCCACGAGGTCTTGAGGATCTGTTGCCCATTTGACAGGGTACGATTGATTTGTTTTTTCTAGCCGCTGGTACTTCATTACTTGTCTCTAAAGGCCAGAAGCCTTAAGGCGTTGAAAACCACCAACAACGTCGAGCCTTCGTGCAACAAAACGGCGGCACCAATTTGTAGTCCAAATACTGTGGCTGGAACGAGGAATACTATCATCCCAAGACTCAACCAAAGGTTTTGACGAATGATGCGGCTGGTTTGTCGGCTGAGACCCACGGCAAATGGGAGGTTGTTGAGATCATCCCCCATCAGCGCTACATCGGCGGTTTCGAGGGCAACATCGGAGCCTGCCGCACCCATAGCAATTCCAACAGTGGCATTGGCCATTGCGGGTGCGTCATTCACACCGTCCCCAACCATCGCCACGCCATCTTTCGCTGCCAGCCCCTTTATAGCTTTTACCTTGTCATCTGGCATCAGGTCGCCTATGGCTTCGTCGATGCCGACTTCTTTTGCCACAGCGTTGGCAACTTGTTGATTGTCACCCGACAGCATGATCACGCGTTTGATACCGAGCTCTCGCAAACGAGTGACCACTTTTTTTGCTGCGTCACGCGGTGTGTCCATCAAGCCTAATACGCCCAAATACCGATCACCGCGACGAACTATCATCGTTGTGCGTCCATCGGCTTTCAACTTTTCGACACTCGCACGTAACGCATCGGGTACTGGTGTTCCCTCAACTTCGGCGAACAAACTATCTTTGCCGATGTAGACCTGCTGGCCGTCGATGGATGCCTTAACACCGCGTCCCGTGATGCTTTGGACTTCGTGAGCTTGTAAATTCGAGTCACTCTTTAGACGATCTTTGCCGCCAGATACAACAGCCGATGCTAGTGGATGGTCACTCAGTCTTTCTACAGCAACAGCCACTTGCAATAGCTCATCTTCAGCAACATTCTCAACACATACCACATCGATCAGTCGAGGTTTACCTTCCGTCAAAGTACCTGTCTTGTCGAAAGCAATTGCACCAAGCCGACCAAGATTTTCCAATGGTCCACCTCCCTTTACAAGGACGCCACCGCGTGCAGCTCTGGCCACTCCACTCAAGACAGCACTTGGCGTCGAAATAGCTAAAGCACAGGGGCTGGCAGCGACTAGAACTGCCATTGCACGATAGAAGCTTCGGCTGAATGGCTCGTCAATGACGACCCAAGTGAACATTAACAGAACTACCAAGGTTAACGCTGCGGGAACAAAATAGCGTTCGAATCGATCAGTAAATAGCTGCGTCGGAGATTTTTGCGTTTCCGCTTCATTGACCATTTGTACGACGCGCGCTAACGTCGATTCACTTGCTAGTTTGGTAACTTGAATCTCTAAGGCACCGCTACCATTGATAGTGCCAGCGAAAACACGATAGATTGGTTCAAGCTTATCCGGATTACTAGCTGCTTCTTGCGGATTCTTCACGGAGAGCTTGTCTGCCGGAACACTCTCGCCAGTGATTGGTGCTTGATTGACGCTTCCCTCTCCCTTGACAACAAACCCATCGGCAGGAAGTCTCTCATTGGGTTTGACAATGACCACATCTTTTATTTGGAGTTGGTCGACCGGTACTTCGACAGAGTTTCCATCGCGACGCACAAAGGCTGTTTGTGGCGCTAGCTCCGCAAGTGATTCGATAGCCCGCTTTGCTCGACCCATCGCATAGTTTTCCAATGCGTGACCGATACTAAAAAGAAACAATAGCAATGCGCCCTCAAACCATTCGCCAAGCGTAGCGGCACCGATGGCTGCCACCAACATGAGAAAGTCGATTTCAAAGCGACCTGCGCGGACGTTCTCAATCGCTTCGCGAAAAGTGAAATAACCTCCAAAGAAATACGCTGCGATATAGCAGCCCCATGGTACCCATGACGTGACGCTAGTCCATGACAAGAGCCAGCCGATCAACAGTAATCCGCCACAAATTGCTGCAAAGATCAGCTCTGAATTCTCACCGAAAATGCCCGCGTGATTGTGATCGTGTACGTGTTCTTTCCCTTGTGATTTGCCCGACGTGTTTTTCGGGACCTCCAAAATTTTTCCATCGACGTTTTCTATTTCAGACCGAATAGTAGCCTCGTCAATGACTTGACGATCGAATTCTATGCGTAGCACACCCGCTGGCGAAGCGGCTGCTTCTAAAACACCCACTATTTGTTTGGCTCGCGACTCGACCGTTCGAGCACGTCGTGCATGCATAGGCTTGATGTCTATTAGCAAATGCCCAAATCTCTTGTCGAGTTCGGCACCGGCTCTCTGGGCCAGTTGACGAACTTCGCCGATCGAGAGTTGGTCCGGATAATAGTGGATGCAAACTTGGCCCGGACCATTTTGGATCTTGTCCGCGACATGTACAGCCTCGATGCCCTCTTTCGCCTTTAGTAAGTCGCTTAGCCGCTGAACGCACGCATCGCGAGCATCTCCTACTGTCGGCAAAAGTACTGCTATCTCAATCTGAGTTTTTTTGATCATGGTTTCTGGCATGCGTCTATGAGAAAAAAAGTACTGGCAATCAGTTGATGGCGTATCCATTCACGATATTTGCCATGCTTCCCTGCATGCATGAGTGTCGATTACTGCTGGCTCAACGTAAGTCCACGAAGCGAGTCGTCACCGCTTAGATCCACAGTCGCATCAAGTCCGCCGGTCAAGACAAATCCTTTGACCTTTGCATCCGCCTGAGCGAGTTGAGTTTGGGCGGAAAGGTATTGGAGGTTAGACTCAAAGAAGGTACGACGAACTATCAGGACCTCTATAAACGAGAACTCTCCCGCCTTGTAAGCTGCCTCCGCCATTTCAAGAGTTTGCTTGGCACTCGGAAGGATTTCCGTTCTGTATTTCGTCACCGCAGCCAACGAAGAATCGAAGTCGCGTGAAACTGCAGCTAGTCTCATCTGTATTGAGTTTTCAATTCTCTTGACATCCATAAGAGCGCGGCAGTAATCCGCTTGCGCCGCTGCAATGTTGCCTTGGTTTTTGTTGAAAACCGGGATGGGCGCACCTACTTGTAAATTCATGATTCCCGAATTGGTACCATTGTCGACACCACCTGCCAACTGGACCGTCAAGTTTGGAATGGCTTGAACGTCTTGGCGATTGATATTTGCCCGTGCCTGCTGTACACGCGAAATTGCAGCCTTGTATTCTGGGCTATCGCTCAATAGACTCAATTGAATGTTGGTCCAATCCATGGACTGCGGGAGATCGTCGAAGCTCCCAATGAGTGCAGCAGGTACCAATTGCGGATTGCCAGCCAAGGCAGCCAATTCTCTCCAAGAGGTAGAAAAAGCAATTTCTGCTTGTTGCCGTGCCAGTTCTACATTGTTTTGTTGAATCTTGGCTTGCAGAACTTCGACTTGAGAGCCTTCCTTGGCCTTCTTTCGTAACTCCGCAATTTCCAATCCCTTGGTTGTCACTTCTTGGAATCGCGTAACAAGCTTGATGCGTTCTTGCGCAGATAATGCCTCATAGAATTTGACTCGGATGTCTGTTTGGATTCGAAACTTCTGTGATTCTAACTCCCATAACTGTGCTCGAATCGCTTCGTTGAGTACTCGCTGATTCAATTTCAACTTTCCGCCAGTAATAATTTGTTGCTCGATGAATGAAAGGTGCTGATCCGTCCCCTTGTCTGCAATCTGCGCACCTTGGTATCCAACGGTTGGATTGGCACGCAATCCTACCTGGGTCTTAAATCCGGCCGCCTTGCGGGTCGAAGCCGCCAATTGTTGAATCGTGGGATTGTTACTTAGTGCAAGCGATTCAAACTCAGAAATTGACATTGCCACTGCGGAAATCTTGGATCCATCCAAAGTGTCGGTGGGCGTTGCGATGGTAACCGGTCCGCCTAAGCGATTCTCCTCAACCTCTTGGTACGACGCTCGCATGACAACTTGCTCTCGTTGCACTGCATCGGACTTGACTCCGTTCGCTATGTATTTTTCCGAATCTACTATTGTCGAAAGCATCGTCGTAGTAGGCTGCAGGGTAACAAGCGAGTTGTTTGTTGGAGTTAGGTCGCGCCCAGCCATGCAGCCGCTGTTCAAGATCGCGAAAATTAGCGTTGAGGCTTGAAAGCCAAAAGCTATCCTGCCATTGATCCTTTGCACGCTCGCCTTGTTTATAGCTAGCGTTGTTCTATTTTGTTTTGCAGTTGACATCGTCATTTTTACTCACACGCAATCCTTTGTAGATGAGTTTCTTCGTTTTCGAGACCGAAGTCGTTGAATCTCAATAAAAAACCATTTCATTTTGTTTCGTCTATCCATTGAGCCAAATACCATGATTTCTTTTATTCCACCTCGAAGCTATCATCCGATTGATGCGAGACGACGTGCTGCGCGGAACGAAGCCCAAATAACCAAAAGAGGGCCGGATGTACAAAGAAATCGAGCAGTGTCGAGCTGATCACACCTCCCAGAATGACCGTTGCAACCGGATAGAGAATTTCTTTGCCTGGCTGCCCGGCTGCTAGAACCAGGGGAACCAGTCCGATACCCGCAGTAAGGGCTGTCATAAGTACTGGTGCAAGTCGCTCTAGCCCGGCCCGGACGATCATTTCGTGACTCCAGGACTCTCCCTCATGCTTGACTAAGTGCAGATAGTGCTGGAGTAAAAGGATCCCATTTCGCGATGCAATGCCACCCAGCGAAATGAAGCCGACCATACTGGCGATCGTCAAATTCTGGCCAGTTAGCACAAGGGCTGCCACTGAACCAATGAACGCCATGGGAATCGCTGCCATCACTTGCAACGAAAGATTCACGCTTCTGAACATTGTATAAAGAGTTAAAAAGACTCCAATCAATGCGATGCCAAACAACCAAGTAATGGCCTTCGAAGCACTCTGCTGGCTTTCAAATTGGCCACTAAACTCAAAGTAGTATCCCTGTGGTAGTGTCGCGCTAACAGCTTTGAGACGCGTTTGAATCTCCTCGACTACTTCCACAAGTCCGCGGTCGGCTGTATTGCATTGGATTACGATGCGCCGACGGATCTTCTCACGTTGAATTGTGTTGGGGCCAAGCGAGTCGTAAATGTTGGCAACTGCTTCGAGAGGTATTTTTCCACCACCAGGCAACTCGATGGTCAATCGTCGCAACACATCGAGGTTTTCACGCGCATCCTCCTTAAGTCGGACGACTAAATCAAAGGTGCGTTGGCCTTGCATAACTTCTGAAACTATTTGGCCATTCATGGCCGTCTCGATAAATTGATTCAAATCCTCAATTGTCAGTCCGGCGGCGAGGAGCTTGTCGCGGTTGTATTCAATCTTGAGCTGCGGAATCAGTGTCTGTTGCTCCACCAACAAATCGCGTACTCCACGTACCTCCTGTATTTCCGCTTTTACGTCTTCGGCCTTGCGACGAAGCACATCAAGATCATCTCCATACAACTTGACGCCGATCTGTGCTTTGACTCCCGAAAGCATGTGGGAGATCAAATGCGAGATGGGCTGTTCGACGGCAAATACGATTCCAGGGATTTCTTCGAGTTCTTTCCGGATGATTTCAAGCTGTTGCTCGCGTGTTTTCGACGATTTTGGATCCAAGTCCACAATGTACTCGCTGGCGCTAACCGGCTCCGCGTGCTCATCCAATTCCGCCCGTCCCGTGCGACGTACAAAATTAACGACGTCCCGGTTACGCACTAAAGCATTTTCGACGTTTTTATTGATCGCAATGCAGGTGGCCAACGATGTACCCGGCGGCAACAGCACATTGAGCTGAATAGCACCCTCATTGAACGGCGGAAGAAAATCGCGGTCCAATCGGGTTACTGACCATACTGCTACGAACACCATGAGGAGTACGACGACAATATTCAAAACGGGAAATTGCAAACTAAAGCGAATAACATAAGCGACGATCCATTTTAGAAATCTCAGGATAAAGCCGTCCGACTCGTGCGCTACCGCTTTCGAGGATGGTAAAAGCCAATAGGAAAGGACTGGTGTTACCGTCAGCGAAACCACCAACGATGAAAGGATAGAGACTACATAGGCTATGCCTAAGGGGGCAAACAGTCTCCCCTCCATTCCAGACAACGCAAATAGCGGCAAGAACACCAAACAGACGATGATCGTACTGAACACGATCGAGCTCCGCACCTCAAGGCTCGCAGAATAGACAACGTAGAGAGGCAATCGCGGCTTTTCTAAATTTGCATTTTCCTTAAGCCGCCGAAATATGTTTTCCACGTCTACGATGGCGTCGTCCACGAGTTCACCAATCGCGACCGCAAGACCACCTAGTGTCATCGTATTGATGGATAGGCCAAACCAATGAAAAACTAATACAGTCATCAGCAACGAAAGTGGGATCGCTGTAAGCGAGATAAACGTCGTTCGGAAATTCATTAAAAACAAGAAGAGGATAATCACGACAAGAATACCGCCGTCGCGCAAGGCCTCCATCACGTTTTCGATAGCCCGATCGATGAAGTGCTCTTGGGCGTACAAGGACTCGATTCGGATTCCTTTGGTAAGCGATGGGCTGATTTCTTGAATGGCCTTTTCGATTTGCTTGGTAATACCGCGCGTGTCTGCGCCAGGTTGTTTACTGACGGTCAACACGACGGCGGGCCCACCACTGAATCGATCGCTGCTTTCTCGAACATATGCGGCCGCGTCTCCTCGTTTCACTTGAGGAGCCTCAACCACTTTAGCAACCATAGCGAGCGAAACCGGTCTACCATTCCGAATTGTAACAGCAATCCGATTCAGATCTTCGATCGATTGAACACGACCGATCGCTCGCACAAGCCATTCGTTCGGACCGCGTTGGTCCAGATAACCACCAGTCGCATTTTCATTACTTTTTTCAACCGCGTTTTTTACATCTTCGATCGAGACACCGAATTTGATCAACGCATCCTGATCGATTTGCACTTGGAATTGTTTCCGCCCTCCCCCCATCGTAAAGACTTGTGCGACTCCAGGAATCGATAGCAATCGTTGACGTACTATCCAGTCCGCCTGCGTGCGCAGTTCGATCGGATCAATTGTTCCATCTTCGCTCCACATTCCTAGAACCAATATCTGGCCCATGATCGAAGATATGGGAGCCAATTGCGGTTTGGCCGTTTTTGGGAGTCGGTCCGCGACCATGGCCAAACGCTCAGTTACGATTTGGCGAGCAGTATAGACGTTGGTGCCAAATCCAAACTCGACATAAACCACGGAGAGTCCAACAGAAGATGTGCTACGTACCGCTTGTACTCCGTTGCCACCGTTCATGGCAGTCTCGATTAGAAATGTGACGCGTGTCTCCGTTTCCTCGGGTGCCATCCCAGGGGACTCGGTCATGATTACAACACGCGGACGATCAAGATCAGGAAAAACATCGATCGGTAAGCTTAGCGCGGTCCAAAGTCCGTAACCCGACAACGATATCGCAACAGCAATAACGAGCAGACGTTGACGAAGGGAGAATTGAAGGATGGCGTTGAGCATGGGTTGATTGCGATTTTTGATTTGCGATTTGGATCTGAAGACATTGAAATCGATGATTCTTGACGACTGATTCAATCAAAAATCAATGATTATGTCCGGCGTGCGGATCTACGCCGCCTCCAGATTTACTCTTGAGGGCCATTTGCATTTGATAGGCACCCCGAAGAGCAACTACGTCACCCGGAAAGAGTGCGCCGTCGTTTTCGACTACCACATTTGTTTGGTCGCGATGCTTTTCATGAACTGGAACTCGGTCGAAGTGATCGCCATTTTGATGAAAAACAAAACTATCTATTCCTTCGCGAACAACTGCATCGACCGGCAATACTATCTGCTCGGTCCACTCGGCAATTGGTATTCCTAGATCCATACGCTGGCCAACTCGGTACTTCCATGAAATGTAGCGTTGTCCCCCTGGACTGAGCTTGTCTTCCGTCAGTTCGTTCTTCAGCGCCACATAGAACTTCAGGGTACGTGTGGCTGGATCAATCTCGTTGTTGATCCAGCTCATTTTCAAGTTCTCGATCCTCTCAAGTTTTCCATTTGCGTTCAAAATGGCAGAGACCGACCTCCCCTCTTGCTTTGCGGTCGCAACCTGCGTGATCTCAGTTTCAAATGCCTGCCCTTCTGCAAGTAGTTCATCGTAGTCACCTAGTACACAGAGAGTCTCGCCCGCATTTACGGTCTGTCCCTTTCGAACCTGTAGGTCTTGCAATACGAGCAGGTGCTTTGGCTTGGAGTCCGTTGGCGCAAGAACTTTCGATGAACCACTTCCTTCCTGCGGTCTAATCGCTCCGCCAGCGTTCTGAAACGTCGCAACTTGAAATGGATGTCCCTTACTTTGTCCGAAAGATTGACTATCGGCCTTGGAATTCGACTCTTGATTTGGTTTCAGTTGCCTTTGTCGGCTGAGCCGAACGTCATCTTCTGAGTGTCCATCAGGTGTTGGAGCATAAACACGGATTTCAGTCAGCAATCGGCGCTGGCTATCAATGATCGAGATCTGAGCTTCGGTCAATCCATGCAATCGGAGTGACTCCCGCTGGGATCGAAGAAGCGATTCTAGTTTGTCTCGACTGTATTGACGTTCCAATAGTTGCTTTGAGGAGATAGCTCCCGAGTTGACCACTCCCTCAATCCTTGCAATTTCTTTAATCTCGATGTCGCGATCTCCAAGCGATTGCAAGTAGTCTTTTTGAGCCGTGACCAAGTCCTCGTGAGTCAATCGCATTTCGAGGATAAGATCTCCCGCTTCGACTGCTTCACCAGTGGCAACGTGAACGTGTGTCACGATTCCCGTCATGGCCGCGCTAATTGCGGTTCGCGTTCGCCCAGGTCTATCGACAATGATGGCGGGAACTGTAATGATTTGTTGGTAGTTCCTGAGTTCAATCGACTGCAGGAACTCTTCCGTCAGGCCAAGATTCTTTTTCGCGGACTCTGATAACTCCAGCGAATTGGTATCGGAATGCCCAGCGTGATCGTGGCCCGCGTGCTCATCCTTGGCAGGTTCATCGTGTGACTTGTTTGCATCTGCATTCCCTCCGTGCAATGGTACCGCTGAAAACGGCCAGACCCGACCGACATACTGACTATGAAACCAACCACCTGCATAAATTGAGGCTCCAGTGATGATCAAATAAGGCCAAATGCGGCTTAGATCGATTTTCATGATTTAGCTCGATACAACCAAGAGAGATTCGCAGTAGCGCGTACAGTTCAATGGGTCAGCGGGCAGAGCCGCTGACCGATAGTAGGATCGCAATGATGCCCACCCGACTTAATTTACGAACCCGTGCAGTGCTATATCTACTTCTTTTTTGCCGGGGCTGGATGATCATGCCCAGCATGATCATGTCCAGCATGATTATGGTCATGAGCTATCTTGACACTGAACGACTTATTGCTAATCTTCAGCGCGAGCTTTGGCTCGGATTTCGGATTGTGTAGGGCGTCAATCAATTCGGGACTTACCACACCAAAGCAAGAAGAGAATCCCTTTTGATCTACGGGTTGTGGTGCCGCTTTCAATTTGACTTGCACGGGCTTGCCGCTTATCAAAAGATTCACAGCCACAAAGGGTGCGTCAATGGCGATATACCCCTTGACTTCCTTATCCAGCAGATACACCACCATCTGCTTCTTTCCTTCGTCCACTACGATTTCGGCGTGGTATTCCTCTTTACCGATTTCTACTAGATCCCCGTTGTGAGGACCGTGTTCCGCGTGGTCATGCTCCTTAGCTGGCGGTGCAGCCCCCGGAACAGTCTGCTGTCCGAAAACCGACGCATTGAACAGAAATAATCCAGCAACAAACGTTACAAAACAAGAACGCAACATAATTCACTCTCCAAAATGATTCGAAACAAAAAACAATTCGCTTGCTAAAATGAAAGAACGCAAACGATTCCGAATCAAATACGAAGCTGCCCAAACAGTGTGAGAATACTGATGTTGCTAAAGAATTGCAGATGCCATGTGGCAAATGACAATACGGGCGATTGCCTCGACACTACTACGACAGTCGTGTCGACGAATGGATCCAATGTAGACAAAACAACTCGATCGATGGATTGCTGTGGCGTAGACGGCATCATTGCAGCATGCAGGACATGCAAATGATGCTGATGTGGTCCGTCTTGACCATGATCGCAACCAGATCCATCGTGGCAGGGCTCCACGCAAAGATCAGGGACGCTTGGCAGTTCCTTGTGACCCGCGCTGCGGCTAGAACTTTGGCCCGAGCAGCAGTTAGAACTATGCCTGTTAACGGGAGAGTCACAATGCGAGTGCTGCTCAACAGTCGATGCGTCGTATCCTAATTTCAAATGAACGATCGAACCGCAGCAGCAAACAAACTGCAGTCGGACGATTGAAATCAAAAGTAAATAGGAAACCCAACGATTCATTAAAAACCCTTTCTGTTGATCGTATCGGCAATTCCAATTCCAGGGGATAGGAATACCTCGCATTTCTGGATTTCGTCAACAAATGGTCAACAAAAACCATGCTCGGCTATCCTGTCGAAGCTAGCAAAAACCCTGGTTCTACGCTGCTTCTAGGCGGCGCTAGTCGGAGAAACAAAGTCCGTTCCTAGGGGATGATCACGGGCTCCGGCGATGATGGAATCGAAGTAGATGGAAGCGCAACTGATGGGAGAGATCGAGATGGAAGGGAATTCTTTTTAAGATTGGGGTTCTCTGTAGGTGTCACCAATCTCACATCTGGCTCGCGATCTCGTTGAAGATCCCATCCGCTTTCATTGACGACAAACCGGTAAGTTCCCTCGGTAACCGTGTATCGAGCTATTCCAAAATCACGTCCGGCCTCATCTTCGCCTCGCGAGAAGCGAATCTCGTATGATCCTTTTCTTGCTAGTAGTTGCTCTTGACCACTTTTAATCTCCGAAGCCTGAACACCATCGATCTCATACGAAACCTCGCCACCAACATCCACCGAAAGAATGAGTGTCACTCCGCGTCCTTTGTAGGGCAATGCATTTGGCTTAAGCGAATTAACGTTTACAGGATTCAAAGGGGTTGGTGATACGGCAGTATAGCCAGGAGAAACACCATAGTCAGGCGAAAGTAACGGCCTATTGTTTACGATCGTTGACCCAGATGAAAAAACGGCTCCGCTAGGATATGAGGAATAACTCGGAACGTAGTCAGCACCGTAGTGAACAGTGCTGTCGAAGTGTGTTGTGGTGTGCGGCACGGAATGGAAGTGATTCCCATGTCGCACGGTGTCAAAATGAGTCGTTGTATGCGGGACCGAATGCACATGTTGTGCATTCGCAACCGCGCCGAACGAAACCGACACAAGTACCAGTCCAATTTTTGAATATAGAGTCATTATTCCTTCCCGGCCAATGTAAAAAATGTTGTCCTTTTGGATTCGCCTATCCTTCCGTTTATGCCAATGGAGCAAATCTTGTGCTCAAAAGACACTAAGGAGTGAGAATTATGCCCTTTATTTGCTGACGCCGTTGATTCAACAAGAACTTTCACCGAAAAAGTGGATTCTCAAAAAAGCAGAATGCACAAGAGGTCGTCTACGCAATTGCTGACTGCGAAAACTTCGCCATCAAAAGGATTATCAAAATTCAAGCTGACGACAATGGCCCGTTGTCAAGATGAAGAGGACCCAAACAATTCGTGTTTCGTCAATTCCATGCCGAGGGATTTGTGAACCAATACGTTTTGACTAGTGGTATACCGACCGCCGGCGAAGCATTTGAATTTACCAGCGAGTCCTGGGAGAACACTCCACCAAACTGGAAGGCTCGCGAACGGTACACGTTAAAGGGCGATTCACTGGAGCACACGTTTGAGTTTACTCCACTCAACAAACCATTCGAGATTTATTCGCAGGCAACCCTTTCACGAATCAAGAACTGATGACGTTGTTTCGGTCTTGCGCCTAAAATCGCTATACAATCAATTTGCTCAAGGTAAGACGCTCTTTCTGAAACGGGTACTCCAGGCAACAACTAGGTCACTTGGGAAATGGGTTCGTTTCCCGAAAGTTGTAGAGCTCATCCTCAGCCTCACTCCAATTTCCTGACCTAGCTTTTTCGATGATGGCCTTTACAGCCTTGTGATTCCGATCTGCTAAAAGCCCATCGGCCAACCGCTTGTCCAATAGGGCAGCGTCTTTGTCCAATTCTTTACGGTTTTTGAGCGTCACAGCCGTCAAGACGGCATCAACTACCCTTCGATTCTGCCGTGATTCGTCTGAAGTCTGGCCACAGCCCGCAAAGATAACTGTCATGCAAAATAAGGATAGGAAAGTGATACGACATAGTTGAACATATGGCCGAAGCATATTAATCATCTCCCGTCACTTCACCACCACTACGACTGCACAATGCTTGAAACACAGAGAATCGGATGCTGTCAATAAAAAACCGTACGGAGCCATCACCCATGAGTACATTGCTCCCGCCAGTGTGGTGTGAATACATCTGGTCAGTATGCCCGCCTGGCCAATTTGGCGGATGAATGATCTGTGGCTCTTCGTAGATTGACGGTCCGCTGTTAGCGCCAACGTAGCTACCAGCATTGTCGTAATTGATTCCAGGGCCGCCAGTTCCGGAACTGGCAAATTGGTTGTACGAAAAGTGTTTTGCCCCTGGCACCACTCCTGCCCATACTGCATCCGCAAGAAACGGAGATCGCTCTCCGGCAAATACGGTATTGCTCAATCCGTCGGTAACGTCGGCTACACGAATTTTGCTGTTTCGATACATGACTCCATTGCAGCCAAGCACAACATCGTCATAGTTGGTCGTTGCAGGCGAAGACCAAATGTCGTTCCAACCGACATTGTGTACGTAGTTGGAGCGAGCGAAAACTGCATTCTGCCAAATGTTCTTGTCGATGTCAGTGATGCCGACGGTCGGCGTATTTCCGACCGCAGACGGACAAAGGAAAAACGGTACAGACGTCTTCACCGCTGCGGAGTTGGCTTGATCCCAACATGGTAAGTCCCAACGTAGCGACTGATGCAAATTCCCCTGTTCGACGTGGGGAAGCAAGATTGCAAGCCAGCTCCAGCCCGATCCCCAATCACCTGTTTGAGAGTCTCGGAATCCAACTCCGGGAACGCTCAGGTAGCCAGCAGGATAACGACGGTTGCCGCTTTCGAAATTATGCAGCGAAAGTCCAATCTGTTTGAGATTGTTCTGGCAACTCATCCTCCGGCTCGCCTCTCGCGCTGCCTGAACAGCCGGCAACAGAAGGGAAACCAGAATACCAATGATTGCGATCACAACCAGTAGCTCAACTAGAGTGAACCCTCGACAACGTTTCAATTGGCATCGAATCATGACATTGCTCCAACCTAGTTTCGTGCTTGCGCACAATTGGTTTAGCGTGCGCTAAACCTAAATTTAGCGTGCGCTAAAGTTGTGTCAAGGGCGCATAGCAAATTATGGACCTGGACTTCCTGCAACTGAGTCATTCAGCGGTTGTCTTTACCGCGAAAAGAGAGTCTAAGCCCCGCATCAAGGCAGTTTGCGAGTATCCAAAAAGCTCCGAATCGCCTTTTCAGTGTCCGCACTCACGTGATGTTCAATCCCCTCAGAATCAATTTCGGCACTTTCGCGTGGTACGCCGACCGCGATTAGAAAATCGATCACCAGTCGATGGCGATCGCGACTACGGCTTGCCAACATCTGCCCCTTTTTTGTCAATTGAATTGGACGATAGGGCTCTGATTCAACAAGCCCAATCCGTTTGAGTCGGGCGATCGTACGGTGTGCGCTAGCGTTGCTGATTTGAAAGAGCCCCGCTAAATCGCTCAGCCGGCATTCGCCTTTGACACGAATCAACTCCTCCACTGCTTCAACGTAGTCCGAAGCGAACTCTGTACTATGATCGTCACGTGTTCGAATGTGACCATTGATATTTCGCACTTTGCGAGAGGAGTCTTTCTTCATTAAATTTATGCCGCAATAGTCAATTTATCACCTGGGATATGGCCAATCTTCGTCTACCGACTTGAAGGATACCGCTATTCTAATCCGTTTCGCAATCCCTGATTATGATTGACTAAAATGACCAAACTGCAAAAAAGCGATTTGCGAAAATGAATCCATTCTTGCACCTGTCCAAACCTAGCTTGCAACGAGTTGCCAAACGACTGTTTTTGGTGCCTCGAGTGCATCATATGCGGAACTGCAAAAAATTGGAAAAGCACCACAACACCGTGCTAAACCGCCGACAGCATACAAAAATCCCTCAGCACGGCATGCCTGGTATGCCCGTGCAGCCCAATGACATGCTGCGTCGGACTGCTTTCGTCAAACGGATGAAAGTATACTGCCGGTGCAACGTGATGCGAATCGGTCAAAATCACATTGTGGTTTGCCCTGGCGTTGAATAATAGGCTTAAGGTTGCTTCCTCGTGTGGGTACTCGTCTGCGAACCCCATTCGTGTGGATAGCTTGAGCTTGTCGATCGAGTCTTGGTTATTTGGAAACCCAAACCAACATGTATTTATTACGCCATTGGGAAACTTGGGAATGCGGTAGGCGCCCCCAATGAGCTCGACATCCTTAAAACAAAAGGGATGCAACGGTTGGCGATTCATGAATACGACGTCCGCATCTATCCACATGACGAATTTTTTGTCCGGATGCTGGTCGCATGCCTTCAACAAGGCCGGTATCTTCGACCACGTTGGATACATGCCTGCCGGGGGATCCTCCGAACCTTGGAAATATTCGTAGCCCAATGCCTCACAATATCTGCGATGGTTGGCAACGCATTCGACCGGCCAGTTCCCGTAGAAGTTACTTACGATTAGAACTTCGCTAGGTTCATAGGAAGGCTTCTTGAGTATGTACCAATCCTCGCCGTCGCTAGTCCAGAACAAGGCCAGGTTCCGTTCGCTCGCCCATTTCTTAACCGCGGCCTTAACTCCGAACCAAGTTACCTTATCTTTTGAAAGTAGCGTTCGAAAGTCGTGGCCAGCCATGATCCCATTTCCAGAGATTTTTGGCCACCACGCCGTCATGTCCTCATAGACGCTTGTTGCGCGATGGCAGGCGTCCAAATAGACACACGACAGCGATCCATCTTCAAACCCGCGCGATGCATCGACCGACTCCTTCCGAATGATCTCGAATTCCTTCGACACTCGTTCGTACCTGCTATCCTGGGATTCTTGACTGGTATTGGAACCGTCTGGATACTCACTTTCCGGAAAGTTTCTATACGGATCCACACCAATAATACGCCCATCCCAAATGGATCTGATTTGCCGCAGATGCCAACCTTCGAATACTCCCACCTCCACATAAGGTTTGTCGGCTTTCAGGCCATGCAGCATGTACGGCAGATGATCTCGATATTCATACCACATGTCTAGGCTCCAATCGATAGGCTCGATGCCTGTGAGAGTTGTTGGGACGAAAGTGACTGCAAGGCTTCGTCTACAGTCGATGCTTGAATGTGAATCCATTTCGCAAACTGGAACTTGCTGACCTTCTCCCACGTTAGCGACGGGTGGAACAAACAGGGAATCTTCAACTTGTCGCGCACCACTTCCCGTTGAATCCAGTAGTACCATTCCCTGAGCCGAATCTCTGGATAGTAATGCCCGGCCGCTTCGCAAACGCCACGATCCAGTCCGTCATCGTTTAGCCAATTCCCCTGATGCCAGCCCTTCATCTGAAGTTGACTGGCCACATCGATCGGTGCCTCCAGGAAAACGCAGACGGGTTGATTGAATAGCCAGTGATCTGCAGAGCAGTCTTCGGGATTGGTCCAAAACTGAACTCCATTTTTCTTGCCTGAAATATTGCTTGAACCTTCGTCCTGGCCAACCATCCAGCGTCTTGGACAATAAACAGCGAATGTGCCGCTTTCATGCAGTCGGCCGAGGTGATGGTCGATGTGATCCTTGTCGTGGAATGGGAGTGGACAAAGATGATCGTATAATGCTTGGTATCCCCGCGAGTGGACTGCAAACGCATGCGTCCTATTGACGTTGTGGGGAATGAAAGTGAAGCCGTTGACTCGGATTGGCGGGTGCCGTATCTCCTCAAGCAGCTGACCACCGAGGTATAACTGCGACCAGTCCATCGGTAAATTTTCACATAAGTTGTTTAGCTCGTCCGTAAATTTATCCATGAAGATGGCGTCATCTTCGAACACGACATACGATTCGACTCGGTTGGCAATGCAGTGTTCCAGGATTTGCATGTGGGATCGGTAGCAACCCCATGCGCCGTTGCCAGCCGTCCAGCACTTGGGCGGCCGAACCGTGTCACCATGAACTGCTGGCCAAACAGTTATCTCCCCCATCACGTCCGGGACTTGTCGCATGAATTTCATTAGCCGATCCTTGCGAAACGGCAGGTTGATCACAAACGACTTCTCAAACAATTTATCCTTCATGATGCTTGGTTCCCTGTTCTGATTGTCGAATTGCCTCAAGCACCAGCGCTTCCGTTGTGAAGTAGCCACCCATTACTACCTTCGCCATGTCGAGCCAAGTAACTGTTTGCGAGTTCAAGTGATCGACGATCTCTGGAATGCGCGATCGGCAGCCTTCGGTACCCCATGTGTCCATGATCGCTGCGTACTCATCGCACTTGCACTCTTTCTTTTCTGACAGATTCAACTTGTGGAGAATGTTGCGTAGACATGTCCCAGGTCGATTGATTGCCCTCGTTTGTTCTTTGCTGAAAGCTGCCTTTATTTCAGGGTCTCGGGTTACTGCATACGCTAGTTGACACGTCATGATGTTTAGCGTCATTGGCCTTTCGAGGCTCATGCAAATACCACAAGACTGGCTCGTGATGGGCGCCGGTATGCCTTTAGTTAGGATCATGGCAACTTTGCAATTACCATTGTCTAAATGCGGACAAGTCCTCATGGTGGTGTGCAAACCGGTACTGGGTTCGCTACCGTGTAAGGAAATGAATATTCGAAGCAGGCAGATAGACCCATGTCGGCCGCCATTTCGCTTGGTAACTTTCCTCGGTAAAATCGTAGGTTGTCAAATGCATCACCAAGAAAACACTCGCCTGGATTCTCGCAAGAGCAACAAGCGTAGAACTCCATTTCATCGTTTTCTGCAGCGCCGCAATTGGCTGGTATTCGACCGACCATGGGGCAGGATGGTTGGCCACACAGACCGCCTGCCCCAGTAATGGTAAACACCCCAATCCATAGCCCATAAACGCAGCCGGAGCTGGACGAGGAACTAGACGATGAGCTCGAAGAGGAACTAGACGGCGAGCTGGACGAGGAACTGGGTGAGGAGCTGGACGAAGTACTACTGGATGCCGAACTTGAACTCGATGAACTTGAGATAGAGCTAGATGAACTTGGACTTGAACTTGGACTTGAACTTAGGCTTGATGAACTTGAGCTAGGAAACGAGCTTGAGCTGGATGAACTTGGACTTGAGCTGGATGGACTCGAGCTAGAACTGGATGGACTCGAGCTGGAGCTCGATGAACTGCTACTTGACGACGAGCTAGAACTGGATGAGGAAGAGCTGCTTCCATCACAACAACACGGCATGCCAGCCATTATTCACCTCCTCCCACACTTGAGCTGCTAGAAGTCGACTGCTTGCATTTGGCTTGGATTACAAAATGCCTTGCCTCACAAGTTCGGTTTGAAAGACCAATGTGGCCAGCTAACAATTGATCTGCGAAGATTCCTAACGGATCCTCTACTATGCCGGAGGGTTCACTGTAGGCACCTGACAGGTTAATGAATGTGGCAGTTGCTATACCGCCGAACCAATTGGATGTCATTTGGAATCGCTCAAGCGTGTTATAACACCTGGCGTTTCCGATCCGGACGATCGACCACTGGGAACCAGTTCCGCCTGCCCGCCACAGGATTTGAGCGTTTCCAACAGCGTCCTTAATTCCGAGCTTGGCGTAATCAGCCCCGACTGCGTCCGCAAACAAATTAGGAAGAGTCTCGGAGGTTATGTTTAATCTGCAAGCCGCGACTCCCGAAACGATAGCGGTCGTTATTTCCCCAGCCGCAACAGGCGCCTGCAAAACTCCCCAACGACCTTGCGTTGGAGGCACTATTTCAAAGGCTATGTTGCGAATGAATTCCATTTCGTTATCGGCGGGAAGGATGACCGGTTCGCCCAAGCCTACAATTGCACACTGCTGAAGCGGATCCCCTGTATCATTTAAGACCTTTACGATTGTCGGACTGCGGAGTGAACTTTGCTGTGCGGGCGCCTGAAACGAAACTCCCCCATTTCGAAACTTTTCTACCACACGCTGCATGTCCGACCAGTCGCGTGCACTAATTTCAAGTGGATCACCGCGCTGTGGCATTATGCACCCAACCCCAACAGGCTAAGGTCACCTCGCTCATAGACCTGCTCCACATAGGCTGCTTTCGGTCTTCTCACGATTCGATGAGCATCGCCATCTACCTCGTCAGCGTAATACAGCCACATGTAGTCCCATCCTTCTTTATTGAGTACCGTGATGTCTGGCGTAAACACGATGGAGTCGATGTTCGGACTGGCCGCGAAATTATAGGTAATTTCAAAGTCTTCGCGACCACGCCGTTGGCCAGTGGAGCCTAGGAAAAGGACTTCGCCAGCTGCGAAGTTTTTGAAAGATGCGTTGTTGACCTTTCCCGTTAGTTGGAAGAGAGTGTTTTTGTACGCCGTACTTACAAACATTCTCGGAATGTAATGCGTTTCGGAGAATTTGTAGGCAGGGATGGTTATGTCGACACCATCGACCTTGTCATCGCTGACTCCAATTGCACCTTGGAAATCAGGAGCCAAAGTTCCAAAGCGATTGGTGCCAAAACTCTGAGTAACATGAACGGTACCGCCGGTGGTATCGAATGATTCCGAAGACTGGTTTCGTATTTTGTAATTAACGTGTGCAAGCCATGCTCCTGCACCTTGTGGATCGAGTGTGTAGTTGTCCGCATCCAATCCGCCGAATAAAGCAGGAGCCGTATCCTCAAGCTTGGCTGAAATTCGAGACTCATCCTCGCTGCGCCACAAACTGAAGATAAGAGTGGCAGTTGGATCTCGGCCGACATTCAATGACCGTGAGTCAAATCGCTCGACACAAAATATTTCATCGTCACCTGGTCCAGTCAAGCCTGGCCACAATGGCGACTCGGCAGGGATCGTCATATAAACCGACCTCCACCATGCTGTTTCATCCACAGTAGCATGGCAGTCGTGTTCTTAGCTGTCTCGGCGGATGATTTTTCGACCGAGTCGGATTGCAAACCACGCGCACCGAAGGCGCTGAATGTCCCCTTGGATTCAATTCGGGTTTTAGCCTCCGTGAGACTTTTCTCGGGATCGTACTTTTCGGTTAAAAGACTCTCAGGATCGAAACCAAATTTGTTCTTCCGTGTTTTGAAATCAGGTTTGAACTCTTGGACTGCTTTTAAAGAAGATTCGTAGTTTTGCTTTGCCGTATCGAACTCGGCGTTTGCCTGGCCCATTAATGAATCAGTGGCTTTGGCTCGTTCGGTTTGACGCTGCTGTCGATCGGATTCGAGAGAGCCGATCATGGTGGCACGTTCCGTTTGGATCTGCGCTTGCCGATCACGGCGTTGTTTCTCGCGAGCGACGATCGCGGATTCCCCACCAGCGAATGCATTTCCGTTGGCATCGGCAGTGCGCTGGTCGATCGTACTAGTTTCGGCAGTTACGTTAATATCCTTATCAAACAAAGCCTTGAGCCGGATCCAAGCCTTTTGGATAAAGCCAATGGAGGAATTCCAAGCGATCGTTAGTCCGGTAGTAAACAGAGTCCACATTTGGCCTAAGTACGAAATTGTGTCGGTGAACGTCGATTCGATACTCGTCCAGGCGACCACAAAGACGTCGGCAAGACGCGTCGTCCACATATCCCAGCTAGAAGCCCAACCTTCAATGAATGACAAATAGTAGCCGTAGATGACGTTGAACCCGCCACGAAATGCGCGAGTCAGACCAGCCATGGCGACCTGGCCTGCCCCTTCTAGGTTGCCGTCAGCGAGCGCCTTTCCGATGGCACCGAAGTATTGGGTGGCGCCTGAATACATCCAAGAAAAAGCATCGACTATTTTACTAACCCAATTTGCAATGAACTGGCCAACTGGACTTAGAGAATTGCCAATGAAAGACATGGCACTGGACCACGCGTTGGCAATTGTCTTGGCGACGTCGGTCCAGGTAATGCCCAGTGCATACATGGTCGCCGTCAGTCCACCGATGGCAGCCGCCACCGCCAAAGCGGGAACGGCAACGACAGCTAGCACACCGGCCACAGCTAGAATGGCCGACTTTACAGCAACCAGCGCTGCAACAAGTGCTGGTCCCACCGCGATCGCTGCAATCTTAAATGCCA
>JANLRK010000451.1:0-11281 GCA_031361585.1 Pirellula sp.
CACATAGTCAGGCAATATGTATATTCCGCATATTGCAGCGTTCGAATTAAAAAATCCGTTGGGGGAATGGTCAAAATGCTGTGAAATGCCGAGAATTATGGCTTGGCTTTCTGAATTAGGAAAGATCGAACGCCTGGGATATGTAGAGTCGGGAAACAAAAAAGGGACGCAGCCCGGTCCGACGACCTACCGACTTTCAAAGCTTGGCTACGCGAAAACGTTATGGCTGCAACACCTATCACCACAACTGCGCCGGCTGCAAAGATCCTTGGGCTTACTGGTTTTGCCCCACGCTTAATGTCGTGGAAAATGTGAAGTACCGCCAAAAGCAACAATGCGCCTATCAAGGTTGTCCCATATCTGCTTTCGATTGACCCGAAAGCGCTTCAGTCCGATCAAGATGGCAGTCAACAACACTCCCGCCGCTATAAACCTACCACCCGCCATTAGGCACGGGGGCAAGGTTTGGACAGCAACCCGGATTGCGAGGTAAGTCGATCCCCAAACGAGATAGACCGTCGCAAGTCCAATGGTAGTTCGACTTTTCCAAGCGAGTGAAGGCATAACCTTATTTTGGGCTTGGCGTTCTACACGGCCCAGGGGGCCATGCTACAGGATGAATCAATGAGAATAGCCGCTCTCCTCGTGCTCCGTTAAATCCAGCCCCTGCTGTTCGGCCATGCCTGTGACACGCAAACCGACGGCAAAGCGTGTTATCTTGAGCAGAACGATTGAAGCCAAAACCGAGTAAACTGCCGTAATCCCGACCGCGGACGCTTGCACCATCAGCTGACGTCCGATATCCAAATTCATTTTGACTCCGCCAAGTGAGCTTGCCGCAAAAACTCCAACCAATAACGTTCCTACAATACCACCCACACCGTGAACCCCGAATACGTCCAAGGAATCATCGTATTGAAAGCGTTTTTTGATCGTCGTGGAAAAAACAAAGCAAGCAGCGGCTGATACAGAACCGATCACGAGCGCTCCAAGAGGTCCGACGAATCCGGAAGCGGGAGTAATTGCGGCAAGGCCAGCAATCGATCCGGTCGCTGCTCCGAGAACGCCAGGTTTCCCTAGCTTGATCCATTCAATTCCCATCCACACCACGGTCGCAGCGCAAGCGGATATGTGCGTCACTAGGAGTGCGGACGCTGCAGTACCATTGGCCGCCAGGGCACTTCCTGCATTGAATCCAAACCATCCAACCCAAAGCATTGCAGTCCCTGTGAAAGTCATCGTCATGTTGTGCGGTGGAACTCGCGATGTCGGGTACCCAGAACGTGGCCCAACCATGATGCATGCGACTAGCGCAGAGCAACCCGCCGTAATGTGCACTACAATTCCGCCCGCAAAATCCAATACCCCCCAGTCAGCGAATAAGCCACCGTCTCCAGCCCACGTCATATGGCAAATTGGAACATACACAACGAGCAGCCAAAGCGATGAAAACCACAGCACGGCGGAGAAACGAACGCGTTCCGCAAAGGCTCCAATCATCAATGCCGGCGTTATGACGGCAAACGTCATCTGATAACTTGCGAAAAGCATTTCAGGAATCGAGCCTTTCAACGTGTCTGGCGTCATCGACAACAGACCTATGCGTGAAAAACCTCCGACAAAGGAGTTGAGATTCACGCTTCCTTTGACCATGCCTGTCGAATCAAAGGCGAAACTGTAGCCGCACACGACCCAGATTAGGCTAAGGACTGCAGTCAAGGACAAGCATTGCATCATCAGACTGAGCACGTTGCGAGATTTAACCAAGCCCGCATAGAAAAGCGCCAAGCCTGGAATCGTCATGAAAAGAACCAAAGCAGTGGAGGCAAGAACCCACGCCGTATCACCCGCACTTAAGCTGGCGGATTCTTGGGCGAATGCCTCTTGAGGGGATATAGCCAACATTAAACAAGCGATACTGAAAAAAGCGCGCACGGCCACAAGCCTTTTAAAACCGGTCATAGAGATCTCGAGAGGAAAGAGTCTACTGAAATGTTTTTAAGCTATTTTTGCACACGATTTCACGATACGGCGGGCGAACGAATCGCAGATGAAACCGAATTGCGCAAGAGGGCTGATTATGCTTAAAATTTAGAAGACAGCAAACGCAACTTTACCCGACCTGAATAATCAAGCGATCGCAGATCGGCGGCCAATTGCGCTAATATTTCGAGTCACTGCGTCGTTTTGGCTCTTCGTTTTCACGGGATTTATGGGAAACTTCCCTCGGTTGCATTTTGTAGTCTGGCTCCGGTTATCTCCGTACCTGTGTACGTTGAGCCAAACCGATTTCGAATGTTTTTAGAATGTTTTTGAATAAAAATAGTTGTTTGTACTCGAGATTGCGGAATTTATTTCCTTGTTGGTTTCTGGGCTTTGCCTTTTTGAGTGGTTGCGCACCTCAAGACATCACCTTTCGCGCAAACGAGCTTCATGCGGCCAGCCTGTCGCAAGATTCAGCCGAACATCCAATCTCTGAATCCGCCCAGTCGGCTCAAGAACTTGTAATTGAGCTTTTCGGTACTCCGGATTCTCCAAAGTGGCCAGAAGGAATTGCTGTTGCAGTTGATATGGAAAAGGTTGGTCGTGCCGCTGGGCCTGTCGGTCGAAACGTATCCAAGATTGAACGCGGCCTCTACCGAAAGCACTGCGTCCAATGCCATGGTACCTCCGGAGATGGGATGGGGCCCGCATCCGCTCTGCTTGCACCTTATCCACGTGACTTTCGACGTGGTTCGTTCAAATTCAAGTCGACGCCTATTGGTAAGAAGCCAACTCATTCGGATTTAGTAAGAACTCTTGAGAAAGGTTTGCCGGGTACATCCATGCCAGCTTTTGGCACCCTAAATCGTTCGAAAGAGTTTGCCGGCGATCTCGATGCATTGGCCCACTATGTTCGGTTCCTGGCGATTCGCGGTGAAGTCGAACGCAGGCTCATTCTTGCTATCGTAAACGGCGAGGATACGAATTCATTACCATTGCAACTTGCTTCCAAAGTAGCTGATAGTTGGACACTGGCTGATTCTCATTCAGTATCAGCACCGACGTTGGTCGCGACGAAGACTTTAGAAGATCGACTCGCCTCCATGGAAAGTGGCAAAACCGTTTTTTTAAGTGAGCTGACCGCTTGTTCGAAGTGTCACGGAAAAGCGGGTGACGGGCAAGGGACCTCGCAGGACTTCGACGACTGGACTAAGGATTGGACCATCCGCGCAGGCATCGATCCGACAAAAAAAGTGGAATGGAAAACGATGAAGAAATATGGCGCACTCAAACCTGTAATCGATAGTTCGAGAAACTTGACGCTTGGCGCATTCAAGGGCGGGGCGACCCGAGAGGACATCTACTTGCGAATTGTTCTCGGCATCGAGGGAAGTCCAATGCCAGCCATCGCTCGCAAAGAGAATGACAATCCAGGCATCACGGAGGACGGTATCCGAGATTTGGTGGAATACGTTTACTCTCTATCCAGCGTCAAGCCGGATGTATTGAGCGATGCCAAAGGTGTGGGGGCAAACTGATGTGGGAAGTAACGGATGTGAGTTCGCCTTGGGTGCATCGTTGGGCGATGATGGTTACGCTCCTAACCTTTCCATTGATTTGGCTGGGTGGTCTGGTAACAACGCATGACGCGGGCATGGCCGTTCCCGATTGGCCAGGTACGTTCGGCTACAATCTATTTCTCTATCCGATGTCGGCTTGGATCTATGGTCCATTTGACCTATTCGTCGAACACGGTCACCGATTGCTTGCATCCGTTGTCGGACTTTTTGCTATTGGACTTTGTGTGGTAGCCTATCGGACGGAACGACGACGATGGCTAGTCGGAACCTGCTTTCTGTTTCTTGCGTCAATCATAGCTCAAGGTGTTCTGGGGGGTGTTCGAGTACTCTTCGATGCGAGAACTCTCGCCATGATTCATGGTTGTTCTGGGCCGTTGGTCTTTGCTTTAGGGGGCTTCATTGCGATGGCGACCTCGAAACGTTGGCACTTAGGATTTTGCAAAGCAGGCGTCAAAGGCCTTGGACGGTTGGCAGTACTATTGTTATTGCTTTCGGTATCGCAATTGTTTGTGGGAGCACATTTGAGGCATTCGTTGCCGACATGGCTGCCTTCGTTTTTTATGTCGCTGGTGCACACCCATCTTTTGTTAGCAGCGATTATCCTATTTGTAGTATTGGGTGTTACCATTCTCGTTCGATTGCCATCGAATCGCGAGTTTCGCGAGTTTCGGAGCCCGTCGAATGCGTTGCTTGCAATTGCTTCAGTGCAGATCCTTCTTGGCTTTGCAACGTGGATTGCAAACTACGCAACTCCTTGGGTAGAACTAACGCCATGGTTGGCCCGATACACAGTTCAAGGAAAGGGGTTCTGGGAATCCATGATCGTAACAGGTCATCAAGCGACCGGATCACTTATGATCGTTTGTTCGCTTTGGTTGGTATGCAGGGCGTACAGACAGTCCTCCATTGCCGAACCGCGAAAGCAAACGACGATAGAATCCAAAAATTCCGTACCTAAAGATTACCAAGCCGAAGCGGTCAATATAGGCGTTGAATGAGCACATCGTTTTCGACATCCAATGCAACAACCGTAGAGACGCCGAAGCTGTCTGCGCTCGATGACAAGGTTGTTGCGGTCAACTGGTGGAGCGACTACATATCGCTCACAAAGCCAAGAATCACCCTCATGATTTTGCTGACCGTTGGAGTCGCCATGCTGGCGGCCAAGCAGATCCATGGCACGGTTGTACCGTGGACCGTGTGGATCAACACGCTGATCGCAACCGGCATGATCGCTGGCAGCGCAAGCACACTTAATCAGTGGTTTGAGCGAGAGCGAGACGCGCTGATGCCACGTACGCAAAAAAGGCCCTTGCCAAGTGGGCGCTTGACAGCATTCGAAGCGGCTGCATTTGGTTGGATTCTATTCGTCGTCGGTAGTCTATATCTTTGGCTGGGTGCGAATCTGCAAGCTATGTTTTGCGGTTTCGCTACTTGGGCAATCTACTGTTGGGTTTATACCCCGATGAAAACGGTCTCCTGGTGGAACACCGCCGTTGGGACTTTGCCAGGCGCGTTGCCTGTGATGATAGGTTGGACTGCGGCCGGTGGATCACTATTAGATGCGGATGGCTGGGCTTTAACAGCGATCGTGGTTTTATGGCAGTTTCCGCATTTCATGGCGATCGCATGGCTCTATCGCGATCAATATGCGCAAGCTGGCTTTCGCATGCTGACCAAGGAGGAACCGACCGGAGTAGCGGCTGGCTGGCATGCGATCGTTCCGGCTTGCTTGCTCATTCCACTTTCGATTGCGGTGTTGCATCCTATCTCGACGACGACTTGGATTGTAGCTTTTTTAGGTGCAGCCTCTTGTTTGGGACAAGCGGCCGCGTCGTTTCGATTCCTAAAAGATAGAAACAATCAAACCGCCAGAAAACTCTTGCACAGTTCGCTTTTGTACTTGCCGGCAATCATGTTGCTCGTGGTGGTTCGTTGGGGTATTCAGTGATAGTGATCAACGAGAACAACAGCTCCATCGTGGTTGTACCTCAACGCTCATGAGCTCCAATTTACGCAAGGACTTGGCTGAGGTTTTGGCAACCGCTTGGCCGCTGATGTTGTCGACAGGACTCTTTTCGTTGACTTTGTTCGTGGATCGATTGCTTCTCTTTCGTTTCTCGGCCTCAAGTGCCGCAGCCGCAATGGGGGCAGGAACTATCCTCTGGACGATCAACTGCCTGCCGATGGGGGTTTGTGGATACACCAACACGTTTGTTGCCCAATACCTGTCCGCCAAACGTCCAACCAGAGCGTTGCAGGTCGTTTGGCAAGGGATCCTGCTGGCGTTATTTGTCGGCCCGTTGCTTGCATTGGTTGGGTTCTATGCAGAGACTCTGTTCTCAGCCATGGGGCATTCGGAGAATCTAGCCCGCCAGGAGGCCGAGTACTTTGTTTGGCTCATTCCTGGCACTTGGGCAACCATCATCGCCTCTGCTTTGGTAGGTTTGTTTTCAGGAAGCGGCAGGTCGATGGTCTTGCTTTACACGGATATGGTCGTCACCGTTGTCAATGCAGTTTTAGACTACATCCTGATCTTTGGAGCCTTGGGTTTCCCAATGCTCGGCGTGCGTGGGGCGGCTATTGCGAGTAGCATTGCATTGATTCTGAAGCTGGTCATTTTGGCTTTTGTTGCACGCAAGGATTTCCTGCTGAAGAACACGGTGGCGGGAGTCTACGTCGATCCTGAGACATTGGGCTCCAATCGAGCCAATTTATCCGAGTTGCTCAAATGGGATTTTCGATTAATGAAGAGGCTTGTTTATTTTGGATGGCCTGCTGGCGTTTCGGTGGTGGCAGAGGCAGTATGCTTTGCTTCCATCATGATGATTGTTGGTCGTCTTGGCGAAGACGAAGCGGACGCGACGACGCTTGCACTGGGCGTTAACTTGATCGCCTTTATTCCCTTGGTGGGCCTAGGTACAGCCATCGGCGTATTGGTCGCCAAGTATCTCGTGCGCGAACAAGTGGATACGGCCAAGCGCATGGTCTTGAGTGGTCTCTTGATTGGGATCGCCTACAGTTTGATTTTCGTTGTGCTATACGGCGGTTTTCCAGATTGGATCATATCGGTGTATGCAGTCGACACGGACCCAGATCGATTTGAGGCAATGCGACCTCTCTTGCGACCTCTCTTGTATTTCATTGCTGGATACTGTGTGTTCGACGCTTTCCAAACTGTGTTTGTTGGTGCGTTGAAGGGGGCCGGAGATACGCGATTTGTATTGGGTGGACACATATTCGCTGGCGCGACGACCGTCGTCGGTGGAATTCTGGTCAATCGTTGGACCGGTTTAGACGGGCTCTACTACTGGTGGTCGGTGATCGCAGTTTGGGTTGTAATGCTGGCGGTCATCTTTACTTTGCGCTATCTGCACGGAGGATGGCAAACCAAGCGTGTCATAGAACCAATTGTCGCCGATGTTTAACCACCGGAGGCTTGTCGCTGGTAGATGGCTTGGATCATCGATTCGGTGTCCTTGAACTTTTTCGAACCTGTCAGGGCCTGTTCGACCAGGCGACGCGCATCCGCTTCGTTGTGACCAAGCACCAGCAGCGCTTGAAACGTTTCGTCGACCACTCCTGGTTTTTGAACCTCTGCACCAGGCATTTCCCGACGCACCAACAATGCAAAGCGAGGCATTTTGCGGCGAAGGGTTGCGATGATCTTTTCCGCCGTTGCTGGCCCCACGCCTGGCAAAGTTGAAAGCCCCTTTGCATCTTGCTGCTCAATCATGATCGCCGTGTCCTGTACGGGACGAACCATGGCCCGAAGAGCTTTCTTTACACCTACGCCATCGACCGAACAGAACAATTCAAAAAAATCGCGTTCAATGGTCGTGAGGAATCCGACCAACTTTGGCATCAATCGCCCACCTTGAGCCGCATTGCCATCAATATAGTGAATCGTGTGCAAGGATATGCTTTTGCCAACATCGGCTTGCAAGTGCCGACGGGTGTACTCGGGAATTGCCACCTCATACTCAAACGGTGGGATGTTCAATGTTGCACAATCATCGGCAAGTGTTAGTAGCTGTCCCGTGACTTTGGTGATCAAAGTTATTTCCTGGATTTCTTGAGTAGTTCAGCGATAGGGCCGGTTGCGAAATGGTGACACAAAGCAATGGCCAATGCGTCGGCAACGTCGGGTGGATCGGGCACTTCTTTTAGCATCAATTGTTGTTGAATGGCTAGTTGCATTTGCGATTTAGGGGCGCGCCCGTTTCCCGTTAGCAGACTCTTTACCTTGGTCGGGGCATACGAATGAACCGTCTTTCCGGAATTGGCTGCAGCTAAACATAGCACTCCGCGGGCATGGCCCATCAAGATTGCCGTCCGTGGTCGTTCGTAGTGTGAGTAAAGTTGTTCGATCGCAACCTCCTCAATGGGGAAACTCTCAAAGACTTCCATGATGCCTATGTACAGTTCCTTTAGTCGCGTGGCCAATGGTTGATCACGCCGAATGCGAATGACCCCCGCCTCGATGAGCTGTATTTTTGTTCCGCTGCGAATGATTCCATAACCGGTGATGGCTAAGCCTGGATCTAAACCTAAAATGACTCGGCTCTTATTGGGAGACGGTTCCGGCATCATGCCCCTCTCCCTTATCTGAAATCAGGCACGCCGCGAACTCAGCATTGCGGATCAGCAGGTAGGGCCCCGCTACAGTAGGAACGTTCCACGTAATCCCTTCCAAGGCCTGTATCCCAGCGATCTCTCGTCCTTGCCCGGCGTCCGTTGCAGGAACCAGCACCACACGCCCGTCCTCGGATATCACAAGTATATGGCCATTGACGATTATCGATTGCCCATGTCCGTATCGTTTTCCTTTCCAGACACGTGTTCCGTCCTTTGGATCGATGCACTCCAAAACGCCATCGCTGAGTCCGTAAAAGAGGCCATGGTAAGCCGTAGCACTTGTAAATTTTGTCTTCATCACACGATTGCTGGACCAAAGAGTGTCTACTTTCCAGAACTCTACGTCATATTCGTTTTCTTCCTTGGTGCCGTTGTAAATCAGCTCGATCAATTTGGAGCCTTGCGAGTAGCCCTTGCCTAGCAGCAACCGTCGATCATCGAGCGCAACCGGTTGTGAAGAACATGCGTCTGCATTGGACTTGCTAGGCCAAGGAGTCGACCACAACGTTTTTCCGTCCAATGGATTATGGCCAGTCGCCGAGTCCTCGTTGATGCTGACAATCTGCCGGACCCCGCAAAGAGTCAAGAGGACGGGCGACGCATAGGCTATCTGCTGATCACCTTCCGACCAACGCCTCTGACCCGATTTGAGATCAAACGAAATAAGGGACCTAGTCCCGTTGTCGCCAGTCTTGCCGCCAAAGGGAACAACAACCTGATCGTCGAAAACGAGTGGCGAGCCACTTCTGCCCCATAGTATCGCTTTCTCCGAAGTTTCTTGGTCGATCCCAGCCAGCTTCAACAGGTCCTGCTGCCAAACTAGCTTTCCAGTCTCCAGTTCGACGCACGATACTATCCCCAATGCCGTTTGTGCGAAAACCGTTTCACCGTGAATGGTTGGCGTGGACCTTGGCCCCAGTCCTCCAAATGCCTGTGTGTGCCGTCCAGGTGTTTTGTGACGCCAAGCGACTTTGCCTGTTGTCAACTCGAAAGCCGTCAAACTCTCTTGGTCATCGATTTGTTCAAGAGTAATAGCTAGTCCGTGGCTAACAGCAAAACTTGACCAGCCCGCACCGATGGGGATTTTCCAGACGACCGGGGGCAAGTGTTCGTTCCACGAAACGGAGAATTCGTTGTTTTGAATGACTCCATTTCGATCGGACCCCAAGAACTGCGTCGACTCGAACGGACTGATGTTTTTTTCGCGGATGGATACAGCGTCGCTTAGCTGCAATTCTTTTCCGCGTGCCTTGCGACGGAAGACTGGGAGTGTCTCGCCGGTAAACCCAACAAACTCAAAAAATGACAATCCAACGATGACGATCGCGATGGGACTGACCAGAAATAAAAACTTTCTAACAATATTGGTCGCGAATCGATTCCAAAAACCAATGTAAACGATAAGGCATCCGAGAAAAGCGATACCCATACCGAATAGATTTGCAAGCTGATGGTCCGTTTCGAAAACATACCATCTGGCCAGTGGTACGGTCGCAAAGACAACCAAGGCAATTCCTAAAAAAATAGGCAACCGTTTCGACTGCCTATTGGTGGTTGTTTTGAACTCAGTCGGATTCTGAAGTTTCGCCGAGTTTTCAGAATCGCTCATTTGTGTTGCATTCAGTTTACTGTTTACCGTGAAGTAGTTACGGTGGGGACCACCGTGCCACACTATGCTGCGTCAATACGTTCCTTTATTTCGCAATCAATTTTTTGCTCAGCGCAAGGGCGTCAACGTAATCGCGGGCGACGTTGACGACCTCTTGATTGTAAAAACTCGGGTTGTAAATCTTGTTTCGTTCTGCTTTGGCCTCGACTTGTTCGTCCACCTCCTTTTCGGAGTTGAGCTCTTTTCTTCTTGCCATGAAATCGGATTCTTTCAAGGAAATTGTTTTGTCATCTTTTTGCTTAACGTACGCGTCGATTTTGGAAAGGAGTTTTTCAAACTCGGAGTTCTTAGCGATCCGTTGGTCGGCGGCTTGTTGCAATGCAATTTTCATTGCACCATCGACCATTCGATAGTTTTTGTGTGGTCTGGCTGGAACCTTGTCTACCGGCAGCGCATAGTCTAGATCGCTTTCGGAAATATCGAGCTTGGCGGTTATCGACGGCAATACGACATCCGACGAGACTCCCTCCAACTGCGTCGATCTACCGTCGGGTAGGTAAAATTGTTGGATAGTAAGTTTCAAAGCTCCGTATTGTTTCTTTGAATAAGGGCCTGCGATGTAAGGCGCCAAATCCATCAACGTTTGCACAGTACCTTTTCCATGAGTCTTTGGGTCCCCAACGATTATGCCCCGCCCATAATCTTGAATAGCGCCAGCAAAAATTTCACTCGCGCTGGCACTCATTTGGCTAATTTTGACGATTAGCGGGCCATCCCATGCAACACCGCGCTCTTCGTCATCGAGCGATTCAACTTTGCCATCCGGCGACTTGACTTGAACGACGGAACCGCTGTCAATAAACAGCCCGGTTGTCGATACCGATTCCGGAAGCGACCCTCCACCATTCTTGCTTAGATCCAAAACGACCGCGTCGACTTTCGATTCGCGAAACTTCTTAAGGATAACTTTCATATCCGCCGTAGTGCTTCGGAAATTGGCTTTTCCAGATTTAGCACCGTCCATATCCAAATAGAAACTTGGCAAGTTGATATAGCCGATCTTATACGATGAACCGTCGGCTTTCTTGCCATCCTCGACGATTTCAGAACGAGCTGCGGAGTCCTCAAGTTTGATTACGGCACGCGTGATCTGATAGATTTGGATATCACCGACTGCTTTCGTTTTGACATGTAGCTTGACCCGCGTTCCCGCCTCGCCACGGATCATCTTGACGACGTCCTTTAGCTTCATGTCTTGGGTTTCAACGGGAGACGAGCCGTCGTCCTGTGCAACGGCGACAATTTGATCGCCGATTTTGATTCGACCGTCTAAGTCGGCAGCCCCGCCCGGAACGAGTGTCTCAACCACAGTGGAGCCGTCATCTGGTCGAAGCGTAGCCCCGATACCCTTAAGTTCCAACTTGAGATGGACGTTGAAGTCATCCTGTTCCTGAGGAGCCATGTATGTCGT